>DAOUHX010000542.1:0-7804 GCA_034428395.1 Caldilineaceae bacterium | reverse complement strand
CTGACGCTTGCGGTAGAGAAAGTTCTGGTGATGGGAATACTGGCTGAAGCCGACCCAGCGCCGGATGCTCCCGTCCCAGAATATCTTCTGTTCGTGGTGATGAGGAAATGCACTCTCCTCGCTGATCGTATGCCAGCGGATTCCGTCCGGCGATGCGTCGACGCGCGAGAGGCGGGGGCTGTTGGGCGGGCGAACGCGCGCTGCTTTCGGCGGCCAGTTTACCAGCAGGTACTTGCGGTCGGGGTCGCCGCGGTCATAGTTGAGCGCCAAGCCGGACTGGGACACGTCCGGATGGACGATGTTGGTTGCCTTGTGCCCTTCAAAGGGAAGGCAGTCGTCGCGCAGCGGCTTTTCCCACTGGAGCGCGTCCTTTGATTCGGCGTAACAGAGTACTTGACCCTCGTTGAAAGCGTGTCCGGTCAAGCCCTGCCAGTACCACATCTTGAATAGGCCGTCGTCGGGGTCGTGGACGACGCCGGCGGTGCCGGGATTGAACTGCACCTGCTCCCACGGCAGGTCGGACCAGGCGAGCAGTGGTTCGGCTGTCTTGGCGGGCGCGCAGATCTCGCGCCTGACGCCGTCGAGATGATCGAGGATAAAGTTGTCGAGAAAGAGCTGCCTTTCGGAGCCGATGTGGAGGAAGGGCACACGGTAGTCGGGCGGAATATAGGGGTAGTCCCTGTCGACCGGCCGCGTGCCGGATCTGATTGCATCGGTCTTCTGTTGGATGTCGAGTGGCTCGTTCGGACTTTGGGCTTCAGGCGTTGTCATTTTCTAGTGGATTTCCGATGAGGAGTGGCTAGACTGTATAAGGTGACAAGGTCAGATGCCCCACTTTTGGCGCATTTCTGCCATCGTTTTGCGGTTCTCCGCTTTGGGGATATTGCCCGGGTGCGGTCCCATGTGACGCTCGTCGACTGGCTCGGAGGCCAACTGGTAGCGCGTGTCCGTGCTGATGCGGTAGCGGTCGGAGACGTTGTCCAGCGAACCGTGCAGAAAGAACATGCCAAAGATCATCACGTCGCCGGCGTGGAAAGGCGTGGACGCCCACTGCACACCGAGGCTTTCGATCAGGTCATGAGGGTCGCGGCTGAGGTGGCCATCGGTGAGGTCGTTGTGCGCGTCGGCCGTCCCGTAAGTGGAGCGCAGAATGTCGAGCCGGTTGGAGCCGGGGCAAAAGGCGAGAGGACCCATATCCAGCGAAATGTCGTCCAGCGGCGTCCAGGCCGTGTACAACTGCTTCGTGCCCGCGCCCATAAACACAACGTCATAGTGGGCGCCTGTGCTCATTCCCGTGCTGACCGCGCGCGGCCACTTGTGGTCCAATGTCAGGATCGGCCCGCCCAGGAACCGTTCAAAGAAGGCAATGATGCGGTTGGAATTGACGAGGCGCAGATAGTTGGGCATCTTGAGGACATTGTCATGGGAAAGGACAGAGTTGCCGCTTTCTTGCCCAACTACGCCTTTCTCCAAATGGGCGTCCTCTGCGAGTCGACCTTGCTTCGACAGCTGCTTCAGAATGTCCATCCTGGCGCAAAGCACGGCTTCACGGTCGTAAAACCCGCGGATGAGTAGGTAGCCGTCTTCTTCAATCCTGGCGTGTAGTGCTGCCTCGTCGTGCAAAATACCATTGGCATCGCGCGGCGTGAAGATTGTTTCACCGAAGACAAGCTTATGTCCGGACATCGAAACCTTGGTTCCATCTGCTACTGCCGGAGCCCTCATGATCAGTTCGCCTCCTCAAGATAATCGAAGGGTAGCACACTTGTGGTCAAGCGATGCTGATGCGGCCCTGGAAGACGGTTCCGAAGGTGTTTCCGCGTACCCTGTCGCGGGTCTCATTGCCTATGAGGAAGACGCGGTCCTGCCAGACGGCGACGCGGTGCGAGGCGATGCCGTAGGGCAGAGGATCGAGAGCCGTCCATTCGTCATCCTGGGTATCATAGGCCCAGGCCTCGTGGGAATGGCACACGAAGTCGAGCTCGGGCACGTGTCCCATGATCTGTGTTGAAACTCCCTCTTGCGAGACGATCCAGTTCTGACCGCCGGTGATGACAATCCAGCGGTCGCTGACCGTGAAGGCGTCGGCGACGAAGGCCCGCGGCGGGCGCGGCAGCTCGCGCCAGCTGCCGGATGAGAGGTCGCACTCCCAGGCCTCGCGAAAGGAGACGTGGTTGATCCTGCCGCCATGCGCGGCGCAGTCGCCAAAGGTGTGCAAGGCGTTGTGAGGCTTGGGGTCGCTTGCGCCGCCGACGGGAATGTCGTGGCCGCCGATAACGTAGAGTTTCCCCAGGCAAATGCCCATGCCGCACATCCAGCGGGCGTCTCCGGGAAAGCGGGCCGCGATTTCCCACTTACCGCGACCGCGCACGTCCAGGCGGTAAACGTTGGGATCGCCGGTGGCATGTTCGTGCGGCTGCCAGTCGGTGCCGAAGGCGGTATAAAGCAGGTCCTCGTGGGCAAATGTCGTGGCGACCATGGCGGTGGATGGGCGGTCGGGCAGGCGTTCCCAGCCGGAGGCTCCTCCGTGAACGTCGAGAAACCAGACGTCGGCGGTGGCCCGGTTGCCGACGGCGCGGCGTCTTCCGCCGACGACGGCGAGCCCTCCGGCCACGGCGGCGCCGGAAGTCCAGCCGGGGCCAATGGGGATGGGCGGGAGAGGGTACCACTCTCCAATCGTGTTAGCTGCGTTGTGCGAGGGTGATTCGTTCTGGTTGAGCACCGGTGCGCCGAATCCATACTCGACCTCGCGCCAGGGGTACGACATACCGCCGGCAACCAGGAGATGGCCGTTGACTACGCCGACCGCCGGTCCTTTGATGAGTGCGGGATAGACGGGGGCCTCGCGCCAGGAGATTTGGAGTGACATTAGGGTCGCTATCGTCCGTTTGGGATAATGCGGTCAGTATAGTCCATGTCGATCGGCGGGCAAAGGGAGTATCCAGTCCTGAGTTCTGGTGCGTAGCATCACAGTTGCTGCCCGCGATCGGACAGGCCCTGGTCCCGCTGCGTTCCCCGCAAACGGGAGCTTTTCGTACAAGACTTGCTCAGGGGTCATGAAAACCATACCTGACCGGTCGTGACAATAGGGAACATCCCGCAGATCGCGACGGGCGCCCAAATGCACTACATCAGCAACAGAATCGGGCCACTTATCCCAACCTGAATGATTGCCCGCGGAAACTTGACGGATTCATCGGCTGCAAAGCAAACGAACTCCGATCGAGGGGCGCTCGGCGGTGCAGCTCTCTTACTGCTGCGATTGCGGGAGAGATGGGCGCATCGCGCCAGACTAGACGCAGTGACATTGGAATGTGCACCTAAAGTTTTGTGCCGACTACAAGGGCATGACGCCAAACAATGACACCACGAGAGGCTTCCCAGTTCGCAGGCTCTCTTCCAGTTCTCCTGCAGCAGTGGGACCCAAAATACTCGCTGCAAGAAGGTTGAGAGTTTGGGCCCGAACGCGTACAAAAAAAGTTCAGACGTTCCTTCTGGCAGGCGGCCCACGAAGTGCCCCCGAATCAGGCATGGCAATGCAGTACTTCATTGCACTTATATGCCTGAGACGAACAGGCTGACCAGTCTACCTGCCCAGACGGTCCACATGAGGAACAGGAGCAGACCTAGAAGCCTGACCTGCAGGAGGACACGGGGAAACCTCTCCGGCTCATCGGCGGCACAGAGAAAGACGTCCTCGGCAGGCGCGCCCAGAAAAAAGCGAAAGAAGGCGGAGGGCCAGGGGTCTATCTTCACCCCGGTCCATTCTTCGCCGGGCCTCCGTTCGAATCTGAAAAGCCGCTGCCAGAACCTGATCTGCCAGGCGAGGAATCTCTCTGGCCTGAACAGGAGTAGGCAGTAGATTGGAGGCGACACGAGAGCCAGCGGGCCCAAGACTGCAATCGTGAGGAGTTCGTCGCCCGTCAACCCGTTGCTCCTCAGTCGAAGGTGCGCCCGGTGTGCAGCCGCCCAGCCCTGGCGCTCTCCTCGTTGCCCGCCGGGAAAGTGATGCCCTCGTCAATCTTGGCGGCGACGTCGTCTGGATAGACCGCGTCCAGGAATCCGATGCTTGCAGCTTTGCAAGCCGCGAAAACTCGATCGCGCGCGGCCCGGAGGTCGCCTTCCTCGGTGTTCTCGCGCGTACGCACAGTGTCGTAGCCGAAGGTCATGCGCATGTCGGATGGGCCCCACTCTGCAAAGGCGATGCCCGGCACCGCGGTGCTTGCCTCGGCGTTCTCCAGGGCGCGGCTGTTCTCGATCTTTATGCCGAGCACGATCTCGCCGTCCGGGTTGAGCGGCCAGACATCGGCCTTGCGCAGATAGTCCTGCGTCGACAGCCCCCAGATTTGGGCGGCGTTGTCCTGGCCGCCGGAGCCGCGGCGCCCCATGTCAAGCCCCGCGCCGACGCCGGGCGTGTGGAAAGGAAAACGAACCCACTCGACGAACTCCTTGACCGCGCCGGGCGTCTCGGCGTGGCAGAGCAGGATGCCGTGGATGCCGGTCGCCATGACCTGCTTGATCATCCAGGCGTTGTTGCGGACGACATATTCGTCGACGCCGTCGAACGGGAGCGTGACCAATACGGGAGGCGTGCGATGGCCCGTGCGCGTCGGCCCGCCGGCCACCAGCCCGCGCATGAATGCGCTGAGGCCGGAAATATCATAGGGCTGATGCTCGATGCCGATGACGAGCCAGTCGGCATGGGTCTGGGCGGACTTGACGCCGCCCTCGTAAGTCAGTGTGCGTCCGCCGTCCCAGTAGACCGGCTGGCCGGCTTCCAGGAGTTCGATGATCTGGTTGATGCGTTTCATTTTGCCTTTCCAATTGCTGTTTGAGGCTTCGGTATTTGGCGCGTCGACTGCGAACTGCTACGAGCTCACCCAATCGCGCAGCGGATGCTCGCGGTCGGCCAGCGGCAGCGGCGTGCGGCCGTGCCGATGGGCGGTGTAGACGCCGAGGATCATCTCAAGCGCCCAACGCGCGTCGCGTCCGCTTGAAATCGGCTCGCGGCCCTCCTCAAAGGCTGCAATCAGGTCGCGCACCATATAGGCGTTCAACGTGTTGAAACCGAGATCGTTCGGCTTCAGCACCAGCTTCCAGGCCAGGTCGCCGAAAGCCGGCGACCAGTTGGGATGGGGGCAGTGGAACAGGTGCCCGTCGCGGTTGAGGAGGATCCCCTCGGTGCCGTGGACCGCGAGGCCGCCGGGACGCGGCCCGGGCCGAACTGTCTGCCGCCGCGAGGAGAATGTGGCGACGATGCCGCCGTCAAAGCCGTAGGTAGCCTGCAGGTGGTCGCCAACGATTGGACCGATCTCCTCGTCCCCCTGCCGCGCGTCGGCAGGCCCGGCGTCGTGTCCATCCTGCCGGATATATGCCTGCACCCAGCGGGGATGGCCGAAGAGAAAGCAGAGCATGTCGAGCGAATGAGTGCCGAGGACCATCAGGTCCTGGCCGCCGCCGCGCTGGTCCTGCTTGCCCGCGCTGTGGGCCTCTTTGACCTCACCGATCGCGCCGTCGGCGATCATCTCCTTCATCTTGTGGGAAAAGCGGTTGACGCGGCCCTGGTGGGAGACGGTGATCTTGACGCCGGCGCGCTCGCATGCATCTATCATGTCATCGGCCTCGGCCGCCGTCCTCGCAAACGGCTTTTCGCAGAAGATGCCGCGCACACCGGACCCAGCTGCCGCGATCACCATGTCACGTTTCTGGTCGAGCCAGCGCGGAGCGACGCTGACGATGTCCAGCTCCTCCTGCTCCAACATGCGGCGGTAGTCGGAGTAGCGGCCGGCCGATGCCACTCCGAGACGCTCGCCGGCTTCAGTCAGACCTTCGGCGTCGGCGTCGGCCACGGCGACCAGCTCGATTTCCTCCATGCCGAGGTAGACCGTATCCAGACTGTGTCCGTAATTGCCCCTGCCTGTATGACCGATGACGCCGGCCCGGTACGTTGTCATATCAACTCCTCTTCGCTGATTCTATATGCCCTAATGTGTGGCTGCGGGCCCAGCCGCGAGGCCGCGTCGTAAAACGCCCCGTTGGTATAGTCGGCGACGACAATCGTGCCGTCCTCCATCTGGTCCCAGTTGCTGTAACCGGAGTCAGCTGCGGCATCCAGCAGTACCGTTCTATCGCGCCGGAACTGGTCCGGATAGGCCCCCTCCTCCGCCCGCCAGGACCAGTCGATACTGTGCCCGTGTCTGTTCTCTACTGTGGCCCGTACGCTTCTCCAATGTGACTCAGAGGGCATATCGCTGCCGAAGCGAACAAGCCGGTTTTCGTATGTTTCTGCCCGTTCCCGCAGTAGGGGACGTCCGTCCACGAATACCACAATCTCGCCATCGGCCCTGACGATTCTGTAGCGGTGCCACTCCGACGTATCCAGCCGCCTAAGCTTCGACCGGCGGCCTATCCTGCCGGCTTCCAGCTGTGCCGGGCCCGCACCAGTTTGAACCGCCACCGCCTCCTCTTCGCCATCGACCAAGCGGATTCCTTGCGCCGACAGACGCAAATGGCAGCCCGCAAAGAGATCGCATCCTTCGCTCGTTGCACCGGCCAGACGTACCTCTGCCTCCATCTCAACGCGCGCCTCGCCGGTCAATGCCGGATACAGAGAGAAGAAGACCTTGTTCTCGTCGCCGCGATCGGTCGCAAGGACAAGCTCACCGCGCGCAAGCTTGCAGCGGGACTCGTCCCAAATGAATGAGGCCGGTTCGAATCCCAGCACCTCCGACGGGTCCCAAGCAAATGCATAACTGGCAAAAGTCCCCCAGCGATTGCGATAGGTGACCAACAGCTTGCCCGATCTCAGCCGGTGGACCGCCGTCCGCTGCCCGTAGAACGGCGCCAGCTGCGGTTTTTCCCATGTTCTGCCGGCGTCAAAGCTGTGAATGAGGCGGCTGGGCTGTCCGTAGTCGCCGTTCCCGTAGCCGATCCGCGTCACGGCCAGCAGATGGCCCGGTTCCAGCTCCACGATGCCCACTTCGGCGTCGCCGTGATAGGGATCGTCGGAGACGATCGCGGTCCGGTCCCACGTCTGCCCGCGGTCACCGGAAAAGACGGCTACGTTCCTGCAATAGATCCTGTGCTCGGGGGGCGGCGGGTTTTCGAATGAATCTGACTCGACCGATTCGGTGCGGGTGTAGACGAGGGTTCCGTCGTGCAGCTCCACAATATAGCCCGGCTCGCCGCCAACTTCGTCGCATTTGACCGGCCGGCTCCAGTTGAGGCCGTCGTCATCGCTCCAGAAGAGGTAGTTGGCCATCCCCCGTTCCGGGCGCTGCCACTGCGCCAGCCGCGGCCAGTCCTCACCGGGAAGGCGGCGGCCCAGATCGCAGATGACAACAAGGCGCCCGTCGTTGAGGCGGCTCAACTGTGGGGCGATCCAGACGGCGTTGTGTTCCCAGACGTTTCGACTGGAGATCGAGCGGTGCCCGAACCAGCTGCGGCCGCGGTCGCGGGAGAAAGCGACCATAATGTGGGTTGTGACGGCGGTGTGCGAATCAGAGAGCCGGTAGACCGCGACCAGCCCGGCCGGCGTGTTCACCACATTGGCGACGGAATGGTACCAGCCGCGCGGGTTGGGGCAGGTCAACTCAGGCCCGTAGCTATCCTGACCGGCAACGGGGTACTTCCTCAGGTCGGCAACTGCGCGCATCGTCCTCAGTGCCCTGGCGGTAGCGGCAGGTCGACGCGGACGTTGCCGCGGGCGTGGGACTGCAGAATGCCGACAAGGATCTCGACCGTCTTCTTGGCTTCTCTTGCCGGGCTGAGCAGGTCGCCGCCGTTTTCGATTGCGTTGATCAGT
>DAOUHX010000541.1:0-3385 GCA_034428395.1 Caldilineaceae bacterium | reverse complement strand
GCTGATCCAGTCGATCTCCCCCATCCGCTCGGCAGCCCTTATCTCGCCGAAACGGGCATTCTCATGCTTGAGAAACTGGATCACACCGATCTTCATCCGTCGTCCCCAGGCACGGGTCATGATCCCCAGCGCAGCCGTGGTCTTGCCTTTGCCTTCACCCGTGTTGACGATGACCAGCCCTTTCTTTCTGCGAATGCGTCTTGCCGCCAGCCGCCGGTCCTGCCGGTCAGCCGCTTCCTCCTCTTCATTTGCGTCCGAACCTTCGGGCCCACATTTGATTGCCTCCGCTCCCACAGCCGGCGCGCCGTCGAACGGGGCGTCGCCGCGTACACCAGGCGCGTATGGCGGTTCCCCGCCGGCTGGATAGAGGCGGTGAAAGATCAGTTCGTCGACGGGATGGCCGCCGACAATGTGCTCATGGTAAATCCGTTCCAGCGCCGGCAGGTCCACGCCGTGGTACCAGATTCCTTCGGGGTAGACAGCGAGCACCGGCCCCCTCTGGCAAACGCCAAGGCAGTCCGCCAGCGTGCACTTGACGCGATGCGGGTTCTGCAGCTTGTTGAGCCCATGCCGCCGGTTCAGCTCCAGGACCTTGCGATGGATCTCTTCCCCCGCCACCGCGGGCGCGCAGTCTCCGTGATTGCAAACGAAGATCTGACGCCCGTACTTTCGCATTGTGGGGCTGCCGATCTCACCCATTTTCTGCCTCCCTCGCCGCTTGGGGCACACGAGTTGCCCCGGGCGACGCGAAATATGCTCTCACCATAGAGCTCAAAAAGAGTGCACTCCCCGCCGTCAGAATGCCGAGAACAATGCTCGCGCCGAAAAGCCGCTGGCCGCGTCGAATGTCATGCACTGTAGGCGAGCGCAGACCTTCTCCCAATCGGTACTGCCCCTTCTTTTCCAGCTCGACACCCAGGGCGCCCGCAGCCGCGCTCATTGGATGCCCGGCGTTCGGGCTGGCTGTCCTGCGCGCGTCGAGCTGCCACGTCCGCCGCGCCGTTCCCCGGTTGCCGCCGGCAAAGGGGGCGGCAGCCACAATCAGAAGCGCCGTCAATCGAGAAGGAATCAAATTTGCGAGGTCGTCCAGCCGCGCCGCGCACTTGCCCAGCCACTCCCGCGCCGGGTCCCGGTAACCCATCTGGGCGTCAGCCGTATTGAGGAAACGGTAAGCGAGCGCGGCGGGCAGACCGCCGAGGCCATACCAGAACAGCGGCGCAACAACACTGTCCGACGTGTTTTCGGCCAGCGACTCTATCGCCGCCGCCGCAACCAGTCCTTCGTCAAGCCGGCTGACGTCGCGGCTCACGAGGTGCCGGCCCAATTGGCGCCGCGCCGCCGGCAGGTCGCCATCCTCCAGGTACTGCGCCACCGCCCCGCCCGCGCGCATCAGCCCCCGCCAGGCCAGCATCAGCGACAGAACTGCCGCTTCAACCAACCAGAAATAAGGCCAGGCGCGCAGTTTTCGCCCCAGCCACCTGCCCCCCAGCCACGCCAGCGCTGCACCGGCAGCCGTGGTCCCGGCGCCATACAAGAGAGAGACTGCGTCGCTCCCTTGCGGAGCTCGCCCCAGGAAGAAGCCGTTCCAGGCTCCCATCCAGGCAACCGGATGAAAGCGGGAAGGGGGATCCCCCAGGACGGCATCGAAGAGCAGCCCCGCTACGACAACGAATGTCCGCCGCCGCAGCTGGCTTCCTCCAACGCTGTCCTGCCGTATGAAGCGGTCCAAAATGTGATCGAAAAACAAAACGGCGACCCTCCTCTTCGGTGGATCGCCGGGAAAAAGAAAATCCGCCATTTGGCGGAAGATGGGCAAAAAGCCTTTGCCGCTCATCCCCCTTTGTCCACGAAGGTGGTCCGACGAACCGACGCATGCTGCGCCAATTCGTTCGTACGAGCATCTGCAAAGGCGGGTTATCGGGCTTGGCGTACTCTGGCTCGCCTCACCGTTGCGGGACAGCGCCGGACTGGTTCACAGGAACGTCACCGGTCTTCCCCCATTGTGCGCCGCGCATCCGGGCGTTGGGCGCACCTCAGCAGAGTGGAATTCAATTGTCCCGGCCAGTATATTTTAAGACGTTTAATTCTGTCAACCCGAGAACGATTGGCGGGCGAAGCCCAGAATTGGGGTACAATTCCCAATACCCCGGAGACAAAGGAGCCATACCTGCCCCCGCAGTAACTGGCCACTGACGACTATCCACTATCCACTATCCACTGACCTCTGACCACTCAGGGCAAATGCATCTAAACTGGGTTGAGAAAAGGCTGGATGACGATGGAGAGACGATTTGATACGATTTGATACGACAGAGAGTCCTTTCAACAGACAAGGGGGGACTCATGGCGGACGTAAAGGGCATATCTCCGGTCGAACATTTCGAGGATTTGGAAGGTCCGCGCGTTGAACGCACAAAGTTTCATCAGTTGATGGTCGAAGCCAAACGACAACTGCCAGAGCGGACTTCGCATGAAACGCGATACTTCATCTCCAGCTTGCCTCCCGATGCCGAATTGCTCCTGACTTCCACACGCAGCCATTGGAGCATTGAGAACTCAGTCCACTGGGTCCTGGACGTCGCCTTTCGCGAGGACGACAGCCGCATTCGTCAGGGCCATGCCCAGCACAACCTGGCTATCTTGCGCCGCGTAGCTCTCAACCTCCTACGCCAAGAAAAGAGCGCCAAAATCGGTTTCGCTGCCAAACGTAAACGAGCAGGTTGGAAAACTGACAATCTCCTAAAGGTCCTCTCCCAAAAAGATGCGTATGCCCTGCGGGCAGAGTGGCCCAGGGCACACCTTCATAGGTATGATGGTTGAGAATGAAAGGACGCTGGCGGCTAAGCCAAGAGGCGATCCATCCCTGAAGGACGGCTTTGAGATTGGCAACGTGCCGGACAACGAACAAGGAAGTTGCACAGAGTGAATTCAAAAGGGCTTCACTCTTGAAGCCGGTCCTCGCCTCTATTGTCCCAGGGAAGGATGGAATCGAATTCGACGAAACGACCAATGCCCGCATCTGCTGGGAAGGCCGACTACGCCTTCGGAGACCTTGCGCGCAACACGATACGATACCGCGTATCAATTGGAAAAACAAGATGAAAATGAAAGCGAGTATGTCATGAACCCGAAGTCTGATCTCCAACCCATTCCCGTGACCATCATTACCGGCTTTTTGGGCTCTGGGAAAACGACCCTGCTCAACCGCGTTCTACATGCGGAGCATGGTCTGCGTGTGGCCGTACTGGTGAATGACTTTGGAGCCATCAATATTGATACGCAGCTCGTTGTGGGTATGGAGGAAGACACAATCAGCCTTGCCAACGGCTGCATCTGCTGCACTATCCGGGGCGACTTTCTCAAAGCCACACGCGACCTGATCCAG
>DAOUHX010000540.1:0-11322 GCA_034428395.1 Caldilineaceae bacterium | reverse complement strand
GCCCGGTCGCGGTGGGCAATGGGCCGTCGGCAATACGCCCGTCTTCGATACCGTACATGAAGCAGTCGAAACAACCGACGCCAACACCAGCATCATTTTCGTTCCTGCCGCTTTTGCAGTCGACGCACTCCTGGAGGCGGCCGACGCCGGCATCAAGCTCATCGTCTGTATCACTGAAAACATCCCCGCCCTCGACATGGCCCGCGCCCGCGCCTACCTGGATGCGACCGATTCCGTCCTCATCGGGCCGAACTGTCCGGGATTGATCTCTCCGGGATCGGCGAAAGTCGGTATCATGGCCGGTCATATACATACGCCGGGCAACGTCGGCATCGTCAGCCGTTCCGGCACCCTTACCTATGAGGTCATCTACGCCCTGACAGAGCGCGGAATCGGTCAAAGCACGGCCGTCGGCATTGGAGGTGACCCCATCAAGGGCCTCAATTTTCTCGACGTGTTGCAGATGTTTGAACAGGACTCCGGCACCGAGCAGGTTGTGCTGATCGGCGAGATCGGAGGCGCCGACGAGCAGGTGGCCGCCGAATTCATCGGCACTGAAATGAGGAAACCGGTTATCGCATTCATCGCCGGTCAGACCGCCCCGCCCGGCAGACGCATGGGCCACGCCGGCGCCATTATATCCGGTGGTGAAGGCACGGCTGCAGAAAAAATCGAGGCTCTTCAGAGCGCCGGCGTGGCGATCGCCCGCCACCCAGAGGAGATCGCCGATTTGGCTGCGCTGAATGTCTGATTGAGGGTCCGAAAGTATGCTATGATAGGACTATTTCAAGCAGCGGGATAACGAACAACGCACGAAGGAGAGAGCTATGTCGGATCAGAGTTCAAACGGCCAGGCGATTGAAGTCCCTGCCGCTGACAGTGAACTGTACCAGCCGCCGCAGTCGGCCATCGATAACGCTAATGTCGCCAACTATCTCGATCTTCGCCATGATTCGCTCGCCGACATCGAAGCCTACTGGGACGCCCGCGCCCGCGAGCTGATCGATTGGTTCGAGCCCTACGAAAAGGTGCTCGATGATAGCGGCGCGCCCTTCTTCAAATGGTTTGTCGGCGGGAAAACCAACATCGCCTACAACGCATTGGACCGACACGTAAGTAGCTGGCGCAAACATAAGTTGGCATTGATCTGGGAAGCGGAGGACGGAGAGAGACTGACCTATAGCTACTATCAGCTCTGGCAGGAGGTCAACAGGTTTGCCAATGTTCTTAAAGCCCAGGGCGTGCGCAAGGGCGACACTGTCACCATCTATATGGGACGAACGCCGGAACTCATGATGGCGATGTTGGCCGTCACCAAGATCGGCGCTGTTCACTCCGTCGTATACGGCGGTTTCAGCGAACAGGCCCTCGCCAGCCGTATCGATGACGCCCAATCAAGAGTGCTCATAACCTCCGATGGGGCCTGGCTGCGCGGCAAAACTGTCAATCTCAAGGACATTTCCGACGCAGCCGTAAAGCGAAGCCAGATTGTCGAAACGGTAATCGTTCACCAGCGTACGCAACAGGATGTACAGATGACACCTGGCCGCGATGTCTGGTGGCACGAGCTGATGGCGCTTCCCCTTGCCAAGAGCGTCTGCGAGTCCGAGGCAATGGACGCCGAAGACCCGCTCTTCATCCTCTACACCTCCGGGACAACAGGCAGACCAAAAGGTGTCCTCCACACATGCGGCGGCTACCAGGTCTACACCGCCACCACGCTCAAATATGTCTTCGATCTGAAAGAGGACGATCTGTGGTGGTGCGCGGCCGACCCAGGCTGGATCACAGGCCACAGCTACATCGTATACGCGCCTCTGATTCTCGGCGCAACCGGGTTCATGTACGAGGGTGCCCCCGACTACCCACAACCCAATCGCTATTGGAAGCTGGTCGAAGATTACGGCATCACTATTCTGTACACCGCGCCGACCGCCATTCGCGGGCTGATGCGCTTTGGCGACGCCTGGGCAGACCAGCACGATCTTTCCAGCTTGCGTCTGCTGGGCAGCGTCGGGGAACCGATCAATCCCGAAGCCTGGCGTTGGTACTATCGCGTCATCGGCCGCGAAAACTGCCCCATCATGGACACCTGGTGGCAGACCGAGACCGGCGGCTTTATGATTACACCGACGCCTGTCGTCCCGCTCAAGCCAGGCAGCGCCACGCTCCCCTTCACCGGGATCGACGCGCAGGTTGTGCGCGAGGACGGCTCCACCTGCGAAGCCAACGAGGACGGCTACCTCGTTATCAAGCGTCCCTGGCCCGGCATGGCCCGGACCGTTTGGGGTGATCCTGACCGCTACGTCGAGCAGTATTGGTCCGAGTTTGCCGAGCAAGGATGGTACTTTACCGGAGACAGCGCCCGCCGCGACGCCGACGACTACTTCTGGATCATTGGGCGCATGGACGATGTCATCAAGGTCAGCGGCTACAGGCTCGGCACAGCTGAAATTGAGAGCGCGCTGGTCAGTCACCCCGATGTGGCCGAGGCGGCCTGCGTCGGCATCCCCGACGAACTGCGCGGCAACGTAATCCACGCCTTCTGCATCCTTAACGAAGGCGTCAGTGGCAGCCCCGACCTCAACGACGCCCTGAAACTGCATGTGCGCCACGAAGTCGGCCCTATTGCCGTGCCCTCGGAACTGAGTTTTGTCGACGGCCTGCCCAAAACTCGCTCCGGCAAAATCATGCGCCGCCTGCTAAAAGCGCAGGTGCAGGGCCTACCCATCGGCGACGTGAGTACACTGGCCGACTAAGTGTTGCGGGACCGGGCGGCGCGCCATGGCGTTGCCCGTCCCCACTTGGCCATCGGTCGAATAGCGCCCTTTCGCTCCAAAACTGTCTTCAAGCCACGCTTCTCAGCACGATCTCCCCGAATGTCTCCTGCTGTTCGGCCGCGATCTCGCGCCGCTTGATCAGTTCCAGAACTGCCAGGAACGTAACGACAATCTCAAGTCGGCTGCGGCTCTGTGAAAGAAACGCGGCAAAGGGCAATGCATGTTCGGACGCACCGTTCGCACGATTGATCCCGTTGAACCGCTCCCGTATGTCGACGATTTTCTCAGCGACCGTGATTGGGTGAACGCGGACAGTGGGCGTGGCCGGGCTGCTGGGCAGGCTGTGCAATGCACGGTTTGCAGCCTCAGCCAGCTTGGCAATCGTCAAGGTAGAAAAGTCCAGCCGGCGCTCCATCTGCGGCGGTGGCGCAAGGCGCGCGGTCGTCCGCAGCCCAATCTCTGCTCGAAGGCGCAGTTCGTCCACCGCGGCTTTGAAACGGCGATAGTCCAGCAACTGTTGGATCAGCGCGTCGCTCGGCTTCTCCTCCGCCTCTTCCTCTCCAGCACGGGGCAAGAGACCGCGACTCTTTATGTAGAGGAGCCGCGCCGCCACTGCCAGAAAGTCGGCCAGCGCTTCAGGCTCAATATCCTGAATCTGCTCGATGGCGCGCAGGTATTGATCGGTTATCGCCACCAGAGAAACTTCAGTTATGTCCAACTCTTGGCGTTCGATCAGGTGGAGCAGGAGGGCAATCGGGCCATCGTAGACCGGCAGGTGGACCGCGTAGCCGGAGCCGAGGGGATTTGGTGCAGCTTCCATGCTTTTACGACTCAAGCAGCGAACGGAAGCGGCGTCCGTCGTGGACCAGCTGCATCAACCTGTGGGCAGCTGTGAACTCCTCACTGTCATTGAGACGGTCGATTGCCACACCAGTGTCCGCCAGGCGCTGCAACTCTTCCGATGTCACACTCGCGCCCGTTCCGACAAGCGTCACATAGCGCGCTCGCAGGGCATCATTCAGGCGAGTGCCAGCGGTTGGGGAAAACTTTTCAAAGTATTCTCCAGCCTCCGCCATCGCCCTTTCCATAGCCTCTTGCGTTGGAAAGAGGATATAGTGATACGGGGGAATTTCACTCTGCACTTTTCCGATCTCGGCCAGAAGGGTGTCCCGCCAGCGCGCTCCCTCCTGCCATTCGCTCCCGGGACAGGCCGTGTTGTTGTTTGAGAACTCCCGGTGCCCCAATACGTTCGAGAGCGGTATCTCCATTTCCTGCAGCAGCCACGCAATCAGAACGGCGCCCGATTGAATCTGGTCGGCCGTTGGCACGTAACCGTTCATGAAACTGCCGGCAAATACGACGCCGACCGAATAGGAATTGTGCCGGCCTACGTGGTAAGCCCTCGCTTCCACAGGCTGAGTCTGCAAGATTTTACCGTCCGCGGGGATGAAGAAATGATAGCCTAGGCCTGGCCACGCCCTCTTTCCACGCGTCAGGTCTTCGTCAATATGCGCCTGCGCAATCCGCTCGGGACCGATGGTGGGCGGCAGGGCTGTATGATGGACCGCCAGGTAGTCGATGCCCGACAACGGGCGTGTGCGGTAGCGCAGCTCGTGATGGCTGGGCAGGTCATGCGTGATGTCCTGAATCTGCGGTCTCTCGATTTGCCGTCCATCTTCCTGCTGCCCCTCCGGCCGCGCCGCGTCCTGGCCTTCCGATGTTTCGCCTTCATCGACCTGGCCCGGTTCTGGCGGGCTAAGAAGGTCCTCGCGCGCGGCTGCCTCCGCAACCGCTGTCGCTCCATCGATACCCGTCCGCACCGCCGTGATGAGAATGTCTTTCCAGCGCCTCCCTTGCAGCCACTGCTCGCCCGGAGAAGAATGACTGATGAACTCGTTCACCCCGCGAATGCTCGCCAACGTCAACTGCGGAACCTCCTCCAGCAGCCACGCGATCAAATTCCTGCCCGACTTGATTTGCGCCGGCGTCGGAATGTCATCGTCGAACTTGCCGGCAAAGCCTATGTTAATGGCGCGGGCGATATAGGGGAGCCTGCCGTCCACCACCTCCGTCAACGGCTGCGTCTGGTACACCGCGCCATTCGACGCGATGAAATACTGGTAAAGGATCCCAGGAAGCCGGCGGTGAAACGCCGTCGCAATCGTCTGCAGCGGCGTGATAGGCGGCGCAGCCGTGTGGTTGATAACGATATACTCGACATCTTCCAGCCGGCGCTGAACCATACGCTGCGGGTCGCGCGGGAGTCGACTGATCACATTGTCAATCGCCGGTTTCGCAGCAGCGACTTCTCCTGATGCTGGCGTTGGCAGGACATCATCCGGCGCAAGCGGCGCATCTGTGAGGGCTTCGACGACCCTTTCGTGCAGAGTTCGCTTCCAGGCTGGACCGGCGTCAAACGTGTTGCCGGGGCTGGACGTGTCCAACAGATCGCACAGGCCGACGATGCTTTGCGCGGTCAGATTGAACTGAGGCAGCAACAGCGCGCACAGTTGAGCTGCCGCCGTCAACTGAACCGAAGGCGGTGCAGCATTGTCAAAGTTGCCCTCCAGACAGATGTTTATTCCGGTCAGGCTCCACTCCGCTTCATCGTTGACAACCGCTTCCAGCGCGGACACCTGCAAAATCTCGCCGCTGGCCAGCACAAAATAATGATATGCAATGCCGGGATAACCCTGTGAAATGTGCGCTTCGGCTATCGATGTAAGCGGTACGCCCGGCGGCGCGGCAGTGTGACAGATTACAAGCCTTCGAATCTGGTCCGACGTCCGGCGAGCAAATGAATGGTCTCCTCTAGGCAGCGTATCCGCAATATCAGCCACGATCGTTTCGTGCCTTGCCGAGGACCTGCCCGCCTCCCCGCCAAGCTGCAGATCCTTTGCATCTACAGGTCTAGGCGCCGGTTCCATTCGCTGCCAGTCCTGTTCTGCAGGGAGTTCAGCGACAGGGACGGATGGCGGGCTCTCGACTGACTCGGGATCCGCTTCACCCACGCTCAGCCAGCGGGTCAGGATATCCGACTGCATATCCTCAAACCAGTTTTCGCCGCCGTGAATCAGGTCCAGCACCAACGTATAGTTGCCGGGCTGGTCGGGAAGAATCATCTGCGCGTCAAACGTGACCTCTTCCCCCGGCGCGACATCGTGCGGAAGCGGCGTCAGCATCGGACGCCCGTCAGGGAAGGGCAGCCTTTCCCGTTTCTGCGAAAAGTGATAGCTGAGCGCAACCTGCTGAGAACCCGTGGCCAGCCATGCTATTGTCCCGGAGTTGCGGACAGTTACAGGAAAGTTGATCCGCTGACCGGCGAGAAGCGGACTGGGCGGCCTCCCCTTCAACCACTGAACGCGATAGACCATGCCGCGTCCAAGTTCCATCTCCTCCGTCTCTTCGGCTTCGGGCACCTCGGGCTCGTCGCCCGCGGGCTCGACTTCCGGTTGGGGTGTCGTGCGGCTGGCTGCCCTGATGTGCTCCGTCTCCTTTTGCCAGCGGTAGTCGTTTCGCAGCGCGTTACGAAAGTCCTCGATGACCCCTGCTTTACCTTTGATATGCCAGCGGTCCAGCTGCGGCCACCTGTACAGCACCAGCGCGTGAATCTGCTGCCCGTTCTGCCGGTTCCAACGGTCGATTTCGGCAAAGGCCGCCTGCACCCAACCTCGATTCGCGTTTTCCCACGGGCGGCCCTGATCCGTCTCCGTTATGTAGACCGGAAGATGGCGCATGTTCACCGGAATCGCCTGCATGAAGTCCCGGTAAGCTTGAAAGTGACAAGAATAGTTGGGAAAGTTCGGCAACTTGCTGTTGTCCAGGATCAACGTCGGATTCGCGCCGTGCGTATACGTATGCAGGGTGATCCCGTCGCAGCCGGTCGCGCCGCATTGCAACAGGATGTCCTGAAAGTACTTTATCCAATCTCCGCTGGCGTTGCCCGGATAGACGGTCTGGCTGTTCCAGGGCGCGACCGCTCCGATCAACACCTCGTCATTTTCGTGTCCCTGGAGTCCGTGAATCGACTGCCTGCACATCCCATAGCAACTGGCGTACAGCTGGGGTGTGATAGTCTCTCCACCCTCTGCAATGTCAGTTGCGCCATCTCGATCAGAAGCGGGAAACAGGGCGTTGAAGCGTTCTGGCAAGCTGCGAAGCGTGGGGTCGTCGGCGAGCGAGTCGTCAGGATGCGGGCGCGCAACTGTCGGCTCCGCAGTTGGCCGCTCGGCCGCATAGTTCATCTCGTTGCCAATTACCCAGTGGCTGCAACCTTGGCTCGCGGCAACAAAGTTGGCGCAACGGCGGGCAAAATTGGCATATTCGCTGCTCGGCGGAAGCGTCCCTTGGGGATAGTAGCCGTTGTTCAGGCGTACAATTACACCCAACCCCTGGAGACTGTACGGGGAATAGTCTTTGCCGCTGAGATCGTGCGGGTCGTGCCCCAAGACTTCGCTGAATACTATCCAGCCCGTCCTTTCGGCCGCGCGCAGATACTCTTCCCCGCCAACATCATGGATGCCAAAGATGTAGTCGCTGTTCACCGTTCGCTAATGTCGTCTGCCGCAAAAGGAGTGGAATCCGCTACTGCCGATTTTGTGTGGAAACAGTCGCTATACGTGGACACGTTTTTCGTGGAAATCGCGATAGTCCCCGGCCTGATCACACCCTATGTGCGAAGTTCGTCCAACAAAGAAACCCCGATACAAATGGGGCTAACAGGGTAGGGGAGCGTATGCTAAACCATTGTAATACAGGGGAAAATGAAGGGCAAATGCGTTCAAAAAATACTGTCTGCGCTACGCTGTCCACGCACCGGTCCCTGCCTGCACGCGATTGAGCAGATTCAAGAGCGGCCCGCTCTGCTCCATACCGCTTTCCCCGTAGTCGCTCCGCCCCAGGAAAATCCTGCGGCGGGCGCGTCGCAAAAGGCCCGCCAGGAGGCGGTACAGGCTGTCCTGGCTGAACTTCATTTCGTCAATATCCGTCCAAGGCCGTGTCGGTTCCCAATGGCGCGAAAGTACATGGGGATGGGTCAGTGGCTGGTAAATCCGCCTTCCCCAACCCTGCGCGCCGATGTCGAGCCAGAATTGAATGTCCACAGTGCGGTTCCGCATCAGAAAAGTGTAGGCCGGCGCGATGAAAACCGCGTTTTCTGTCTCCGTCCAGGAGGGCAAATGGAGGGCGCCAAGCGCCCCGCTTTCCACCAATTGAACGTATTCGCGACCTGTTGCGATGTGCCGCGCGTTAGACGGGTCGGCTGAGGCCTCGGGCTGCTCGCCGACCGCCAAACGGAAACCGCGGGCAGATCGGGCCAGCTGATCGGCCATCCGTGCCGCATCGGGGCGCTGGTGGAACCCGAATCCAGGCTGGCTGAGCAGTTCACCGAAGATGCGGGCAAAGAACTGGTCGAGAGGCGTAAAGCCGGTCTCGGCCCGGTAGCCGGTCAACCAGTTCCGCAGCCGGTTATAGATTTCTCCGCTGGCAAAAGATACCCTCTCTTGCACGTCCCCCCGCAGGTCCTCGAAATCAGGCAGCGTCCCTTCCGCAGCGCCCCGTCCTCCCGAGGCCGCATGGGCCAGCACGCTGGCGCGAACCGGGTCCAACCGGTCGATGGCGTTGCCGAGAGCCAGCGTCAAGTCCGAGGGCAGCGGAACGCGCCGCCAACTAGGATGCGCCAAGTCGGCTAACGCAATAAGCGTTCGCACCACCGGCTCCGCGTTCAGGGGACGGCTGGGCCGGTGGCTGGCGGAAGGAACGTCCTTCTCTCTGAGCCGGGTGTGAAGGCTGAAGCGCAGAGCGTCGCTCATGAACGGAGCCAGTACCGCGATCTGGCCCGGGGCGACAGCTTCATGCTTAACCAGCCGTTCGATCTCCCCGACGACCCACTCGATCATCTGGGGAAAAAAACGATGTGACTGTTCCGGAAACACAATCGGGAGATCAGATTCCGTACCTGCGCGTTCAGGGACAGGTTCCGCCTCTGAGATGCTCTGACCATCCGGTCGCCGGAGGGCAAGACGAAGTCTGTCGATCACTCTCCCTATCCCAGGTGCCATCACGTGAGAGCGGGTCAGCCGGGCACGCTGAGCGACGCAATCCGCCAGATTCTCCGCGTTGATGGGGTCGGCACCCAGAAAGGCCCTGTAGCCGCCGTCCTCATCTAGTAAGATTAAAGCACTTTCCAAATGGGGTAGCCACCGGGCGACCATCCTCTGCCCAGCAAAGGTCTCCTCTTCCGCGTTGTCGAAAATCATATGGCGAAATGTACGGAACAGGTGGGTCTCGCACCATCTGTTTTCGAGGATCTCGTTCAGGAAAATCTCCATCTGCAAGCTGTAGTCGACCAAAGACTTCCGCCTGCAGTGTGCCCGGAACTCCTGACTGATACGCTGGGCCGTCTGCATGACATTCAGCCTTGCGATCTTCTGCTCGCCCGGCGGGACCGTGTTTTCGAGGCGAGCATACGCCTCTTCGATCGTGAAGCCGAGAAGCGCCGCCTTGTTGAGATTGTCCAGCACCTGGCTGATGATGCGGCTCCTCTGTACCCGGATGGCGTCGAACTCGGCCTGTTGGATGGCTGCGTCCACAAAGCGCGCCATGTGGTACTGGGTCGTCTCCAGATTGAGGAAGGTCGGTTCTAAGCGAGGGTCGGCAAAGCCGGCCGCTTCAGCCACCAGCGGCCAGTACAGCGCCACGCTCGAACGTGCAAGCGACGCCATCGTTGTTACCTGCACCTGCGCGCCGGCCGGCAATTCCGAGTGGTGCAAAGCTTCAATGTATGGTTGCCCAAGTGTCCGCTGCGGGACCAACACCAGAATTTGGTCTCCGCGAATGCGTTCCTGCCCAAGCAGGTATTTGATCCGTTCAATGGCGATGGTCGTCTTGCCCGCGCCGAACGGACCGCTCAAAAACAAGGTATTGGGTTGGAGAAAGAGTTCGTCAGTCAAGATCGTGCATTCTGGTGAAGTAGGAGCCGAAAACCCCAATTGAAAGCAGAAGGCGTTTGGGGACTACTCGAAACAATGCCTGACGCTGTCGCGCGACAACGCCGCGCACAATCGCGCGGCGCTTGCCAGGCAGAGATGGAAGGCCGAAACGCAGAGGCAAGGCTTACCCCTGAACGCAATAGCTGTTGTTATCCGTCAATTGGCCGTGGACTGTTCGGCGAGGAGCGCCTGAATCACCGACTCGGAATAGTCGTACTGGCCTTCACCGATCTTCAAATATCGGATCTGGCCGCTCTTGTCGACGAAGTACATCGCCGGCCAGTAGCGGTTATGGTAGGAGCGCCAAGTCGCCCAATCGTTGTCGATCGCGACGGCGAACTCGATCTGCAGCCGTTCCAGCGCCTTTTCCACGTTGTCCACATCCCGTTCATGGGTGAACTCAGGAGTGTGAACACCGATGATGACAAAACCGTCGTCCGCATACTTCTCGTGCCATTCCCTCAACGAGGGAATTACGTTGACGCAGTTGTATCACCCATATGTCCAGAACTCGACCAGCACAACCTTCCCCCGCAGGTCCGCCAACTTGAGCGGCTCGGAGTTCAGCCATACCTCGTTGAACAGTTCCGGCGCCTCTCCTTGCGGCCGCAACTTGGCCAGGAGCTCCAGCTGCTGCGCGTTCGGGCCAACGGCCAATACGGAATCGGCATCGTCCGATGCCGCAGTCTCCTCGGCCGCACCTTCGTTGCCGTCCGCCTCGGCAGCCATTGACTCTTCCTTGGCCGCCTGCTCCGCCCGCGTCTCTGCCACCCGAGTCTGGATCGCTTCGACCTTTGCGCTCGGATCAGCTTCAGGCTGAGTCGACGCATCCGGCATAACGCAGCCGACCAGCGTCAATCCGCATACCAAGACCAGGAAAAGGATTCGCTGAAGTCGCACCCTCCGGTGCAAGGCCCTGCACGATCGAACGGCCCAGCCACGCCCGACGCCCAGGGGGTTGCGCCGTCCAGCTGAGATGTCGGTGGGTCCCATCGTTCGAGTTTTCACTGTATTATGGCCTGAATGGATGTAAAGGGAGGCGCGCACAGCGCGCCTCCGTACCTCACTTGTCTACCGCTACCTACTCATCCGACTTTTCTTCCATTGCGTCGTCGGGTCCCATGGCATTCGCTTCTTCCATAAAGAGCTCGGCATCGGCCTGCGTCGGCAACATCAACTCATCGCCGATGTGGATGAGATTGCAGTCCTCCGTAACTTCACTGTTGTTGACACAGATGGCAGGCCAGTAACTGCTGTCACCGTAGGCCCGCGCGGCGATTGAACCCAGGGTATCGCCGGATACGACGGTATAAGACGTGGGCCCGTCTTCCATCAGCATGATAGATTCCATCATGGCGTCGTCTGCCATCATGTCATCCTTATCCGCCTTCATCTCATCTTTCTCGGAATCCATGTCGTCCTTATCCGCCATCATCTCGTCTTTGTCGGACTCCATGTCATCCTTGTCCGCCATCATCTCGTCTTTCTCACCCATCATGCCTTCCTTCTCAGCCATCATCATCTTTTCGTCCATCATGGACATGGCTTCGGCA
>DAOUHX010000539.1:0-39340 GCA_034428395.1 Caldilineaceae bacterium | reverse complement strand
CACTGGGTTGCCCACGGGCACACCCGATGAGCAGCTGCATTCCCACCGCAGCGCGGCGGTGACACGCGCCTTCGAACAGGGGGTCTTCTGGCCGCGATGGTTTCCAACGGTCTACAACGGCCTCGGCGCGCCTACTTTTCATCACTACAGTCCGGCCCTCTATTGGCTCGTCGGTGCAGCCCACGGGGCCGGCATTCGGTTAGATGATGCGCTCAAGCTCGTGATGACCGCCGCTCTCGTCCTGTCCGCGTTCGGCATCTACGGCTGGCTCCGCTTCGCCTTCAGTCCGGCCGCTTCTCTCGTCGGCGCCGCGCTCTACCTGCTCCACCCGCATACTCTCACGCGCACCTTCTACTTTGTAGGCGACTACCCTCAGATTCTGGCCCTGATGCTTATGCCCGTCTGCTTGTGGGCCTTTACCGCGCTATACATGCATGGCCGCCCGCGCAACTGGCTGGCCGCGATCGGCGCCCTCGCGGCGCTCGCCTTCAGTCACAATTTGACCGCAATGACGGGCGGAGCCGTCCTTACCCTCTACTGGCTGCTCCTCGCGATCGGGTACAGGCGTTTGGACGGGGTGGCGCGCTGTGCGCTGGCCGCGCTGTGCGCCGCACTTGTGTCAGCCGCATTCTGGCTCCCTTCGCTCGCCGACCTCTTTTACGTTCAGATCGATAATGCACGCGTTGAGTTCTTCCACTTCAGCAACCACTTTCTCAGCTGGCAGGACCTCTTCGCCGCACAGACTCCGGTCCTTGACAGCCGCGCGGGCACTCCGCTGAAGCCGCCGGTCACCTTCGGCGCGGCCACCTGGCTTGCTCTCGCCGCCGGGCTGGTCAGCGTCCCTTTCGCCGCGCGGCGCGCCGGACGATACTGGGGCCTCGGCGGCGCTTTGCTTGCACTCCTGCTGCTCGCGCTAACCCTCAATGCCACAGAACTGCTGTGGGAGCACCTCCCCGGCCTGAGTTTCGTCCAGTTTCCTTCCCGCTTCCTTTCAATTGCGCCGTTCGGCGCGTTGCCGGCGGCCGCCCTGGCCGTCGATGCCTGGCCGCCGAGCCGCCGCTACGCGCCGGCAGTCGTCCTGATTTCGGCCTGCGCACTCGTCCTTTTTCCCTATCTCTTTCCTTCCCATACATCCTTTACCCCGCCCAGTCAGATGGTTACCTCGTCCGTGGAAGACGTTCGCCATTCCGAGCAGGCGGGCGGCGCCTGGGGGATGACGGGAAGCAACGAGTTTCTGGTCAAAGGGGCGGACATGGACGTGATCGCCGGGCAGAGCCCGGAGCCAGCTGCGGCCAGCGTCATCTGGCGTTCCCCCCACGAGGCCGTTGCCGATCTGACCGGAATGGAGGAGCCGGTCTTGCTCCGCCTGCACTTTCACCCCGGCTGGAGCGCGGGGATGCAGGCCGCGCTGGACTCAGGCACAGCCGGCTGGATGCAGGTGACCGAACTGAGAGACCCCGACCAGCCGCTTGTGATTCGCTGGCAGGGGACTGTCTGGCAGAGGCGCGGCGAACTCCTCAGCCTGTTTGGGGTCGGTGCGGCCGCGTTCGGATTTCTCTTCCTCGCGTTCAGGCGAAGGAAGGCGACCGGCTTGGGCCAGCCACAGCCGACCGGCTCGACCGCCCCGATAGAGCCCCGTCCTGCACTTTTCGCCGTCGGCGCGACGGTCATCTGCCTGCTCGTATTCAATGTCGCACGCTTGGCCATCAACGGGTCCAGCCGCGGCCCCTTCCTGCTGCATTCCCCGCCGGGCCACTTGGCATTTGACGTGCAGGGAGAGCGGGTCGTCCTCGGCGACCCCGACGGTCCCCAGGTAACCTTTCTCGGCTGGGAATTGGAAAGAGGTTCATCGCCGCGCACGGGTGACCCCATCATCGTCCGGCTCTACTGGCAACCGCATGGCAAGATCCACGAACGTCTCAGCGGTTTCTTGCATCTCTTCACGCCTGCCATAAGACATTCCTGGGCGACCGGCAACCGCGGGGTAGGCCGGCCCGACTCCCAATGGTGGGACCCGAGCAAGTACTACGTCGACGAACTTCGCCTTGTCGTCCCGCCGGACCTGCCGCCGATCACCTATTCGCTCATCGCGGGTATGGTATCGTCCTCGGGCGAGAGACTGACCGTGCCGGGTTCAGAAGTCGACAATATTCTTTTTTTGAGAGAGTTGGATGTCCGACCGACCCGGCCGGGTCTGTTCCAGAATGAACGGCCTGAGGTCGCGGCTCGCGCGGATACAGACGACGGCCTGCGTCTGCAGGGCTACGACCTGCAGACGTCGCCCGGCGGCCCGAATCTTCGCCTCTTTTGGGAGACACGCGAGGTACCCACCTACGACTGGGTCACCTTCATTCACCTGCATAACAAACTTGGAGAACGCGTGGCGCAGTTCGACGGCGCGGCCCTGCGGGGGCTTGTCGGCACCAGCGACTGGCGAGCAGACGCCCTCTACGTCGACCGACGCCAACTCAGGCTGCCGGATGCGTTGTCAGAAGGGGAGTACCTTCTTCGTATAGGACTGTTCAACCTGACCAGCGGGGAAAGACTGCCTCTCATACCGAGGGACAGTTCGGACAGCTTCGAAGACGGGCAGCTGATCATTCCGACGAGGGTCCTGCCGCCCGAAGCCGACCCGAACAGCTGCTACATTTGCGCCGGCGAACCGTAGCCGGCGACCGGGCGCCGGACCTGACGACAATCTCCGGAGTTCAATCCCCATCCACAATCCAGTGCTGGCCCTCGCGCGCCAGCAGGTCGCTCGACTCTGCCGGACCCCACGTGCCTGCAGGATACTTCGGCAGACGGTACGGGCCCGACCCGTTCGTCGCCAGCGTCTCCTGCATATGCCAGCCCTCCAGAACCTGCGTGATCCGCTGCCATGCGATTTCCACCTCATCTCGCCGCGTAAAGAGTGTTGAATCGCCCAGAACCACGTCCAACAAGAGCCGCTGATACGCGTCCGGCGGATCACCAAAACTGTGGCCGTATGTAAACTCCAGATTGACCGGCGTCAGATTGACCGACGGGCCCGGCCGCTTTGCCAGCGTTTTGAGCGTGATGCCTTCATCCGGCTGGATCCGCATCGTAAGAACATTGCGGCTCAGGCTCTCCCGGCTCATTGCCGGATGCGGGCCCATAAAGGGCAAGCCATCGGTCCCGTCCGCCGAGTCGAACAGCAGATGGGGAGCCCTGCGGAAAGTTACCGAAATCTCTGTCGCCTTGCGCGGCAGCGCCTTTCCCGTGCGCAGATAGAAGGGTACGCCTTGCCAGCGCCAGTTGTCGATCTCCAGCCGCCAGGCAACGTAGGTCTCCGTCGTCGAATCAGGGGCGACCCCTTCTTCCTCCAGGTAGGCGGGCACAGGGCGCGTCGCGGCAGTGCCCACGCCGTACTGGGCCCTGACGACGTAGTCCGGCACCTCTTCCGGCTGCAGTGGGCGGATGGCCTGCAGCAGATTCACCTTCTGGTCCCGCACCGCCTTGGCATCAAACGCGATGGGCGGCTCCATTGCGGTCAGCGCGACGAGCTGCAGCAGATGATTCTGCACCATATCGCGCAGGGCGCCCGACCTCTCGTAATAGCCGCCCCTACCTTCCACGCCAATGCTCTCGGCAACCGTGATCTGCACGTTGTCGACATAGTTCCGGTTCCAGACGGGCTCGAAGATCCCGTTGGCAAAGCGGAAAACAAGGACGTTCTGCACAGTTTCCTTGCCCAAATAGTGATCGATGCGGTAGACTTGGTCCTCGTCAAAAACCGAAAGGACGTGGTCGTTCAGCTTATGTGCGCTCGCCAGGTCGCTGCCAAAGGGCTTCTCTATCACGACACGGGTCCAGTCGCCTCCCGCTTCGTGCTCGACCAGTCCGGCCGCTCCCAGATAGGAAATAATCGGTTCATAGACCGAAGGGGGCGTGGAGAGATAGTAGAGCCGGTTGCCCCCGACATTCCACTGCTCCTCCAGCGAGCTGATCTTGTCCCGCAGGCGCTCGAAGCCCTCGAACTCGTCGTACCCGCCCGCGATGTAATAGAGACGCGGCGCAAACGCGTCCCATGCCCCGCTCTGAAACTCGACTTCCGTGTTCGTCATCATGCTGGCACGGGCGCGCGTTCGAAACTCCGCATCATCCAGCGGAGAACGGGCGTATCCGAGAATGACAAAGTTTGGGGGAAGGAGCCGCTGTTGCGCCAGTTTGTAGAGTGCCGGCAGCAGCTTGCGATTGGCCAGATCTCCCGAAGCCCCGAAGATCACCATTAGAGCCGGCGACGAGACCTGAAACTGCTCGTGGATGTCGGGCGCTTCTTCAATTATGATTCCTTCGCTCACTCTAAGTGTTCCTTTCGCGGGGAGAGAGAAGCCGCAAAATGCCTCACTCCGCCTGCCTCGCAAATGCGATCACCGGTGCCCGTACCGACACCTGCATTGGCTGGTCGGGGACAAAGCCGCTCAGCGGCCCCGCGCGTACAGTCACGTGCCTGCCGGTCGGCAATTGCACGGTAACCAACTGGTCGTGGCCGAAAAAGAGTGTGCCACGAACTCGAGAAGCAGGTAGGCCGGGTTGCGCCGGGGCCAATTCGATGTTTTCGGGCCGCAGGAGAATGTCCACGGGACCGTGAACCGGCTGTCGCGCGGCGACGACACCCAGTTCGCATTCGATTGTCTCCCCTTGCCCGACGCCTGGCAGGAAGTTCGCTTCGCCAATGAATTCGGCCACAGCGCGGCTGGCTGGGTTGGCATAGAGCTCAAGCGGCGGAGCCACCTGTTCCACTCTTCCGTTCAACATGACGGCCACACGGTCAACCAGGCTCAACGCCTCCTCCTGATCGTGCGTTACAAAAATGGCTGTCGTGTTGGCCGCATGAAGGATTTCACGTACTTCCTGGCGCACGCGCGCCCTCAGGCCGGCGTCCAGATTGCTGAACGGTTCGTCCAGCAAAATAAGGGCAGGATTGGGGGCCAGGGCCCTCGCCAGCGCGACCCGCTGCTGCTGTCCCCCGCTCAATTGGTGCGGCATTCGCCCTTCCAGGCCCGAAAGCCCGGCCAGCTCCACTACCTCGCGCGTGCGCGCCGCCCTTGCCTCTTGCGGCAGCCGGCGCAACCCGAACTGAATGTTGGCCAAAACGTTGACATGTGGGAACAGGGCGTATTCCTGAAACACCATCCCCACACGACGCAGCTGGGGGGGCAGATGGACGCCCTTGCCGGCAACCACCCTGCCGTCAATCTCAACCAATCCCGAGTCCACCCGCTCAAAGCCGGCAATGAGGCGCAGCGTCGTCGTCTTGCCGCATCCCGAGGGACCCAGCAGCGCAATCAGTTCGCCCCGTCCGACTTCCAGCGCAACTTCGTCAGCGGCCACGATTGGCGCCGAACCTGTGTCAAAGCACTTGGTTACGCCCTCCAGCCGCAGCCCCATGTCAGATGTTCGTGCCTTAGTCAGATCTGGATTCATTGTGCCGTCAGTCAGACTGATGGGAGGTTCAATCGACGCTGACCCAGTCTCTCTCTTCCTGCATCAAGACGAGAAATACACCCAGCGCCGACATCGCCAGCAGCATGAGCGCAGGCGCGGCCGCCCTGGTAAAGAAGGCCTCATCGGTCGCGGCCCAGATCTGCGTAGCCAGCGTCGAGAATCCGGTCGGGCTCAGGAGCAGCGTCGCGGGCAACTCCTTGACCGTCGTCAGAAAGACAAGCGCCATTCCCGCCAGAACGCCCGGGCGCACAATTGGGGCGGTTATGCGCCAGATCACAGCACGATTGCCCAGCCCCAGACTGCGACCCGCCTCCTCCAGCCGGGGATTCATCTGCAAGAGACTGATCTGCATTGCACCCATCGCTTGCGGCAAGAAGCGCACGACGTAGGCGAATACGAGCATCCACATCGTCTGGTAGATGCCCGGCGCAAAGTTGGCCCCAAAGAAGACCAGGCTGAGGGCTATGACTATCCCGGGCAGGCCGTAGCCGATGTACACAGCTCGCGCGGCCAAGCCCATCAACCGGCCCTGCAATCGTACGGCAGCATAGGCAACCACAAAACCCAGCACGGCCGTAAACATGGCTGCCAGCGCACCTGCCCTAAAACTGTTGACTGTCGCGACCCAAACGGGAGCCAGGGCCTCACCGGATGCCAACCCGCGCAGCAGCCAATACGAGATCACCGCCGTTGGCATGACCAGCGCAGCCATCACAACCACGCCGCAATAGAGCAGCGAGGGCACCTTCCAACTTCCAAGCTCGATACGGCCGCGGCGCCGGGCCACGCCCGCCCCACTGCGATAATGACGCGGCCGTCCCCGCCCCCTACTGTTCCGTTCCAACAGCAAGAGTATAATCGTAAACACGACCAGCGCCAAGGAAAGCATAGACGCCAGATGCCGGTCAAAACTGCTCAAATACTGAACAAATATCGCGCGCGTAAAGCTGTTGTAGCGCAGCAGCGAGACCGCGCCAAAATCGCTCAGCGTGTACAGGGCGACCAGCAGCCCGCCCGCAGCTATCGCGGGCCGCAGGTTCGGCAGGGTCACACGCCAAAACGTCTCCCACGCGCTGCTCCCCAGCGAACGGGCGGCCTCCTCCATCGACTTGTCAAGCCTCTGCAGCGCGGCACGAACGCTCATATATACGTAGGGATAGGTGAAGAGCGTCAGGGTCCACAGTGCGCCCGTAAACCCGTAGATCGAAGGCAACCGCTCCACACCGAGCGGGGACAAAAGCTCCTGCAGCAGCCCGCGCGGACCGAACATCGCTATCAGGGCGAAGCCTCCCACGTAGCTAGGCACGACCAGCGGCATCATCGCCAGCACCGTCCAGACGCGCCGGCCCGGCAGGTCGGTTCGCTCGGTCAGCCAAGCCAGAGGCAGCGCAACCGCCACGGATAGCGTCGTGACGCATGCCACTAGAAGAAAGCTGTTCCACAGAATACGGGCCGTGCGAACGCGCGCAAGCAGATCGATCGACTCTGCCAAGCCGGCACCGCCGGCACGGTAGACCAGATAGGCCGGAGGCAAAAGCATCGCAAGCGCGATCAGCAGCACACCGGCGCGGAAGAGTTGCCCGCTTATCCTGTGGACAGACCCGCGAAATGCCTCTTCCGAGCTGTGCATCGGCCCGGATTGGTAGGCCTTGCGCAGAACTTCGTAGGCAATGCCGCGGCGCGGCGGCGCGGCCGACTCAGAATCCCTGCTCATCTACTCGTCGGTCCCGTCCGCAATCGGGGCGTGCACAAGCGCCGCCCACCCGAACCGCACTCCGTATTGCCGCATCGTGGCAGGCCACAACAGCCAGACGAGGCCAATTAAGGGCTGGAAGAGAGGAAAGTAGCCGTAATCGGCCCCGAAATGCCGCCAAACAGTGCGTCCGATGAGTTCGGGAAGCGCAAGACTGAGGCCACCGACGACCAGCGTCAGCGTCGTCTCCAAGCTCAGCACGCCGACCGAAAGCCACCAGCCCCAGCGTTCGCGGCGGGCGAACCCGATCGTGGCCGTAAGGTAGCAGACCGCGGCCACGAGGCTGAGGCCCGGCGCCAGATAGTTGACAACGTCCTCTTTGATGAAAAGCTGAAACAGGGCCCGCACGCCGGTAGAAAGCGCCAGGATGGGATAGGATACGGCTAGGATGTAGCCGAAAACCGTCACGACCTCGGCCGCGCCGGACTGTGGCCCGCTTTTCCCAAGACGTTGGTTTGTTTCACCCATCCCTGCAGCCCAAAGAGAATTCACTCAGCCTTCTGGCTGAGAGTGCCGGCCGAGAACGAACCCCTGAATCCTATACTCTATTCCCTGCAGCTCGCCCCAATCTTTCGTAATGGCGCCCGCGAGCCCCTGGCCGCCGGGAATCGGAAGGTTTGAGGCTTCGAGCTGCCAAAGTGCACACCCTTACCGGTACCTGGTTGGACAAGACCAGGCTATGTGCTCGCAGATACCTTTTGCCTTCCTGACGCTTGCGGCATTCATCCCGCGGCCAGCCACCGTTGGATGAGAGTTCTGGCCTCTGCGTAGTCGCGGACCACCGGCAGGCCGGGATAGTCGTCAACGACATTTTGCGGAGGATCAAAGAGCACGCCCAAATCGGCGCGCTGCAACATTGCAATGTCGTTATATGAGTCGCCCAGCGCGAGCGTATGAAACTGGAGCTCGCCGAAGGCCTTGACCGCGCTGCGCTTCGATTCTTCGAGGCGCAGTCGATAGCCTGTAATCGACCCAGCCTCATCGACTTCAAGTGAGTGGCAGAATATGGTGGGATAGCCGAGCTTTGCCATCAATGGCATGGCGAACTCGTAGAATGTGTCCGACAGCACCACAAACTGCGTCCGCTCGCGAATCCAGCCCGCAAACTCCTCGGCTCCCGGCAACGGGGAGATTGTCGCAATGACCTCCTGGATGTCCTGCAGACGCAACTTGCGCTCGCCCAGGATCTCGATCCGCATCTGCATCAGTTGATCGTAGTCGGGAACGTCCCGCGTCGTCAGCCGCAGCTGCTCGATGCCGGTCTTCTCGGCAAACGCGATCCAGATCTCCGGAACAAGCACGCCCTCCAGGTCGCTGGCAATAAGCCTGGGTCTCGGATCAGACAAGCGATTCTCCTCTCTCAGTAGGTCGGCTCATCGTCAGCCAGATGGTCGATCCGGTTCACGTAGCGAATGAAGGCAGCGCAACTTCTGTCTTCCCAGGGAAGGAAGTCGACGCGCGTTATGCCTGTATTGTGGTGGTTGAAGTAGAACTCGTTGCCCGGAAGCCGGCCGACAATCGCCTTGAGCAGACTGTCCATGAACGTACCGTGGCTGATGGCGGCAACTGTTTCGTCCGTCGCCAGCTCCTGCGCCATCCTGTGAAGCTCCTCCAGGACCCGCGCCGCCCGCGCATGGCAGCCTGCCCGGTCCTCCTCGCCGCCAAACCACCATCCCTTCTCGCTTATGCCGTCAAGTCGGTAGCCAGGAAAGTTCGCCGCCATCTCCGTCCGGCCCATGCCAGGGAACCCGACTGCCTCCGCGTCAGCGCTCGCACGCTGGAAAATCCCTCCGTGCTCGTGCAGATCCACCCAGACTGAGGGAGCGCTGCCGAGGGACGCGGCCACCGGCCGCATCGTCTGCATCGTTCGCAGCATGGGGCTGCAGTAGAGGTGGGCGACCGGCAGGCTGCCGATGAATCTTCCCAATTTGTCCGCTTGTCTTTCCCCATTCGCGGTCAAAGGCGGTTCTGAGACACGCCGCTTCATGTAATCATCAAAGGAGGACGGTTCGGTCTGCTTCTTCAACTCTTCGTCGAGCAGATTATTGGTTGATTGACCGTGGCGTATCAAGTAAAGGATCATTGGCTTGGCGCTCTCTTGATTGGCAGACTCAGCCCAAAGGCCTAGCGTAGGCCCTGTTTTCCGACTGTGCAGACTACCTGAATGCGGTTGAAATGGCAAGAAATACTGTTAATGAGAAGGGTGATCTTGTTTGGCTGATTCGGTCCGAAGGGAGGCGCTTCAATCGCCGGGACCAGAGTGCCCACTTTTCTTGCTTGCACCCGCGCAACGACCACTTCGGAAGGCCACGTATCCGCCTCATAGGCCGGCTTCAGCGTCTCCCGTTCGTAGGCCGTGAGGCGCAGTTCATTTGCATCGGGCGGAATTTCTGGCAGGATATCAAACAAAGAGAGCGTCCGCGTCGGTATGCCGGCCCAAAAATGCCTGTCAGGCTGGATGCTGCCCGGGTGCATGGAAAGCATCGCATAGTGGCAAGTCCAGTTCTCCTCTCCGCCCATATTGCAGAGATGGAGTGAAGAGGGGAATGCGGCACCCGCTTGAGACGCAGCGTTTCATCGCTTCGTAAGGCTTCCAGGTTCGAATCACTAGTGCCGCCGATGGGCGGTACTCGTTGGGGCGTAAGCGGACGAGATGTTCGAAGGACCTTTTAGGCAGGTTGTTGTAGACGGCCGTTAGAGCCCTCATCCCCGGTGCAGCCGGCAGTCAGCCCTTTCTACTCCTCAGTCAACTCCTTGTGCATCATGTTTGGGTACGTCTCTATCCTTGCATTCTTGAACAACGGCACGCCGTGGGTTGAGTTCGCATAGAAGGGTATCACAAAATTGAGAACCGGCGCATGCAGTTCCGGCCAGAATGCCCAACCTAGTCCCGGCTTTGCCGTTCGCGTGACCCCGACGGCCAAAAAGAGGCGAGGTCAAACCAGTTGCATTTTCATTCCCTATAATAGTTTTTATACAAAGTAGAATGTAAAGTGGGAGGGGTTCCTTGCCTCGACGGCGTGGGCTCGGTCGGACCCATTTGGCTCGTCCATTTTTGCCCGCAGAGTTTCTCGCGTGTACATTACGCTTGGCGTTACACTGTGCGCTTCGCTTCCAGGCAGGTCCGGAAAATTGGGGACATCCAGACACGCGGCTTAGACGATGAGCAACCTTCCGGTCGGGTCTGACCGGCAGCCACGAGATGAGAACGCGCAGGAAGCTTCGCGAGATTTTCTACTGAAGTTGGATTCGGAGCCGCCTGATGCAACGAGCCCTGGCCGGAGCCAAGGGGCTCACAGCATTGACGGGCGGAGACGGATGGGCGCACGGCAGCGCAGGTCCCGACTGCATTCGGCGCATGTACTGATCATCGGTTTCGCCGGCATCATCCTGCTCGGTACGCTTCTGCTCAAACTGCCCGCGGCGTCGCCAGCGGACGTCTCCATAACCTGGATCGAAGCGCTCTTCACGGCGACGAGCGCGGTCACAGTTACCGGGTTGGGTGTTCTGACCACAGCGACAGACCTGACGCGATTCGGCCAACTCATTATCCTCTTCCTTCTCCAGGTCGGAGGCGTTGGATTCATCGCGTTCAGCGTGCTGCTGTTCCGCCTGGTCGGGCGGCGGGTCACCCTCAATGAACGCTTTATGATCCAGCAATCTTTCGGCTCCGAGAGACTCGTCTCATTCAGCCGCCGTTGGGGACGGCTCGGCAGCGCGGCCAATCTCGCCCTCTACGTTCTCGTCGTAACGCTGGCGATCGAAGCGGTCGGGACCATCCTGCTGTGGCTGCGCTGGCGCACTGAGCTCCCGGACGCCGAGGCGCTCTGGCTGGCCCTGTTCCATGCGGTCAGCAGCTACTGCAACGCCGGCTTCGATCTCTTCAGCGGCAGCGGCCGCCCTCCGGTTTTCGGATTCAGCTCCGACTACTTTTCGCTCGCCGTGATGGCCGTTCTCATCATATTGGGCGGCGTCGGCGTCGCCGTGCTATACGATGTGACAAGCTTCTTCAGGAACCGAATGCTGGCACTCAATACGCGTATCACGCTTTTCCTGAGCGGTGCACTCCTGCTTACCGGCCTTGCCGTCATGCTTCTCGACCGGCAGTTCTACCAGGTCACCCTTGCCTCCTACTCTGCCGGCGAGCAGCTGGCCGTCAGCGTATTCACAGTCATCTCGGCGCGCACGGCAGGGCTGACTATATTACCCCTGGACAGTCTCAGCCAGAGCACACAGCTCATGCTTCTCTTCTGGATGTTTATCGGCGGCGCGCCGGCCAGCATGGCCGGCGGGGTCACCAGCAGCACCGTCGGCGTCCTCCTCATCTCGGCTATTGCAACGGCCAAAGGAGGAGACAACGAAGCGGTTGCTTTCGGCCGCTCCGTACCCAGGGAGACGCTCAACAAGGCCGTCGCAATCATGACCGTCAGCACGCTCCTCGTCGCGGGCGTAACGATGCTCTTGTCGCTGCTTCACCGTGGCGACATTTTCGCGCTTGGATTCGAGGTCGTGAGCGCGTTCGCCAACGCGGGATATTCCCTGGGATTCACTTCAGAGCTGAGTGCCTGGGGGCAGATCCTGATTGCCTTTACCATGTTTTGGGGTCGCCTGGGCCCTCTGACTATCGTCATTGCGCTGGCCCAACGCGAACGGCCGCGATTGCTTCACTTTCCCGAGGAGCCTGTCATTCTAGGCTGAGCACGAGTAAATTTTTTTGTCTTTAGACCATGGCATTTGTCGGTCGGGACTCACGATGACTACACGAAATTGAGGAGAAATTTCACACTATGTCCGGTTCGAAGATCTACACACTGGAAGACATGCGCGCCGGAGCCGAAGTTGCGGTCAACATCTGCATGGCAGTGCAGCCCGATGAGCGAGTCCTTATCCTCGGCGACGAGGGCTCCGCCATGATCAGTCAGGCCCTGGCCGACGCCGCGGGCGCGGTCGCTTCGGAGGTTGAAACGTGCACTTTGGAACAGTTTGGCATCCGTCCGATAACGTCGATACCTGAGGAGCTTCAGCGCCTGCTGGAGCGCTTCCAGCCCCGCGTCAGCTTTTACACCGCCAGCAGCCGGCCCGGCGAGCTCAGATTTCGAATGGCCTACATGCCGGCGGTCCTGCGGTCCAACCCAGACGGCGCGCGCCACGGACACATGATCAACATCACGCCGCCCCTCATGATGCAGGGAATGAGAGTCGACTATCAGCACATCTTTGACGTAACAATGCGCGTACACGACATCGTGCGCCGCGCCGCCGAAATCCGGGTCACCAATCCCAAAGGCACTGAATTCGCCGCCACTTTCAACCCAGAGTACAACTGGATTCCCTGTCACGGCCTTTATCATGAGCCGGGCAAGTGGGGTAACCTGCCTGAGGGGGAGACTTTCACTTCGCCCCAGGACGCCAACGGCGTACTGGTCGTGGATGAACTTGGCGACTATTTCAGTGAGCGATACGGAATCCTCGCGACGCCGGTCACCTTCGAAGTTGAGAAAGGACGCGTGTGCGCGGTCCGCTGCGAAGACGGTGCTTTGGAGGAGGACGTGCGTTCTTACATTTACGGCGCCGAAAACGCCGACCGAGTAGGAGAGTTCGCCGTCGGCACCAACATCGCACTGAAGGGGCTGGTCGGCAACCTGCTACAGGACGAGAAGTTCCCCGGCGTCCACGTCGCCTTCGGCGACCCCTACGGCAGTCAGACCGGAGCCGACTGGAAGTCAGAACATCATGTCGACGTCATTCCGACACAGTGCACGATCGAGGTGGATGGCAAGAGGATAATGACAGACGGAGTATTCTCGGCCGACATTCTGCAAAAGGGGTCAGGCAGCGCCGAGACAAGCTGATTCCTTTTTGGAGGTGTGAGGGGGCTAAACTTGCCGGTCTGGGCGGACGCTGAAGTTACGACGCACACTGGCCCCCGCCGGCAAGTCTCATCGGATTCGGGCAGCGGGCCCGATTGCGGCTAGTCGTCGGCGTTGAAAGTCGTAATGCGGGGGCGGAAGGCGCGATCGAAGGCCTCCAACTTATCCTTGAACCAGTCGTGCTGTTCCGGCCACTGGGACCTGTCCGTCGGATCGGCGTTGTATCTTCGCAGCATTACCTGCCCCTGCTTGTGCTCGGGCAGCTCTCGCCACTCCAGCGCATCGCCAATCTCGGCACCGATCTCGCCGCGTTGCTGGTACAGTGTGTTGTAGGAGACTTCGGCATCCCCTTCGCGGATGACCAGCTGGACCCCGATGCCGCCGTCGCGCATGTTGTTGAACGCCGTCATTCGCAGGCGCCAGTGGCCGACGTCGAAGTTCATCCAATTCTGCGAACGGGGCGTGCCGGGGCGGATAAAGCTGCCGGTGCTTTCAAGATGCTTGCGCAGCGCCTGCCAATACTCCATCTGCAGTTCGTTCTCTACAAGCTGGTATTCCAATTGCAGTTCATTCTCGACCTGCTGCAGCTGGTCCTCCAGCGTCGTTTCCTCGTCTTCCGGCGCTGCCGGGGGAGGCGGGGTGCTCGAATCGGCCGTGCTTGGCGCGGGAGACCTTTCGGTCCAGCCGCTCGGCTTGCAGACTACCTTAAACTTGGGCGCCAAAGGGGAGTCCCCAATCCGCCACAGTTCAACTTCCAGGCCGAAAAACTGAATGCTTTGGCCCGTCACCTCATTCAGCCAGTTGAGTGTATTCTGGTCTTCCTGTGTAAAATGAGCTGCGACCCAGACCATCGTGACCGCCTTCAACTCAGCCGCATAGGTAAGCAACTGCCCCAGATGGCTCTGGTCGGTATGCTCAAGCTGATTTGCAATCACGACGTAGCCGCCGGCTCCCCTTGTCCGGCAAACAACGCCGCGCGGGGAGGGAGTCACCCAGCCCTCCATGTTCTCCAGCTCCAGCTCGAGATTCAGTGCCTCGCCCAACATGGCCAAACTGTCGCTACGCGAAATCCAAGAGGCAAAGTCGCTTTCTTCGCTCACCCATACCGTGCGCAGCTCAACCTGTTCCAGGCGGCCAAAGTCAAACTGTATCATTCGTTCATTCCCCCGTTGCCTAAGGTTATGGATGGCGTCAGAAGGCAGGCTTCACCTGGAAATTCGCCGTTCTGAGCGGTCGCGATTCGCCCTAGAGGCCGTCAAACTGACCTGGTACTATCCGAAAAATGGCAAATCACAATTAATTTTTACCTGATCTAAATGCATTTGGCAAGCCGCGAATTCAATCATTTGACAGAACGGCGCGGCGTCGTTATTATATCCCACTGAAAGGAAAAGTGCCACAGACAAGAATCCTCTGTGGCCAGCGACTTCGTGTGCGGGCGTAGTTCAGTGGTAGAACGTCAGCTTCCCAAGCTGAATGTCGACGGTTCGAGTCCGTTCGCCCGCTCTTTCGTCTCGCTTCCGCCTGCAGTTCTCGCTATCCCCGTCGCAATTGTCCTCCCATTTCGGGGCTGGGCCAGACCCTCAAGTTCGGAAACCCTGATGGTGATGCAGCAGCCGCCTCCATGGTTGACCGAGGCTGCCTTTTCTTCGGCCGGTCACATCCGGCCTTGTGATGGCTATGCGAAGGAGTGCGCACGGATGCGCGTTTTCACCTCGTTGGGGGAAGCGGCAGCCGACTGCCTCAAACATCGGCCGGAAGAGCAGGTCCTCCGCTCGCAACTTGAACGCCGGCAGGACGCACTCACTCTTGCCCCGGTCCTTTTGGGCTGAAGCCTTGCGCGCAGTTCCTCGCAAGCGCAAGAATCTCTCCTGAACGCTTGTACTCTCTCGCGGGCGCTTACTGGTTGTTCGTGCAGGCGGTTGGGCGGGCAAACCCAGGTGTAGTCCGAAGTCCCTTTCATTCCTTTCCTCCAAAACCGCGCTCTTCGCGCGTTTTCCAGGCTGACTGCCAACTGCCCTGGACGGCCGTGATTCGTGATTCGTGATTCGTGATTCGAACTGCGGGAGCCGCGCAGGCACGCTGGGGTCAGCGGCAAGCTGGCGACGCGCACGCACGGCGGCATCGCTACAGGGGGGCGTTGCGGGGGGTGTCCCCCGGCACAAGGGAGGGCCGGGGCGGCCGTGAGTCGTGATTCGTGATTCGTGATTCGTGATTCGAACTGCGGGAGCCGCGCCGGCACGCTGGGTCAGCGGCAAGCTGGAAACGCGCACGCACGGGGGCATCGCTACAGGGGGGCGTTGCGGGGGGTGTCCCCCCGCACAAGGGAGGGCCGGGGCGGCCGTGAGTCGTGATTCGTGATTCGAACTGCGAGAGCCGCGCAGGCACGCTGGAGTCGGAGGCAAGCTGTAATCGCGCACGCACGGCGGCATCGCTACAGGGGGGCGTTGCGGGGGGTGTCCCCCCGCACAAGGGAGGGCCGGGGCGGCCGTGATTCGTGATTCGTGATTCGAACTGCGGGAGCCGCGCCGGCACGCTGGGGTCAGCGGCAAGCTGGAAACGCACACGCACGGCGGCATCGCTACAGGGGGGCGTTGCGGGGGGTGTCCCCCCGCACAGGGGAGGGCCGGGGCGGCCGCGAGTCGTGATTCGTTAGTCGTGATTCGAACTGCGGGAGCCGCGCCGGCACGCTGGGGTCAGCGGCAAGCTGTAATCGCGCACGCACGGCGGCATCGCTACAGGGGGGCGTTGCGGGGTGTGTCCCCCCGCACAAGGGAGGGCCGGAACGGCCCGACCGGTCAACGGCAGTGGCCAGTGGTCGGTCGCCAGTTGCCAGCGGCCAGATGCCAGTTGCCAGCGGCCAGATGCCAGTTGCCAGTGGACAGTTGCCAGGAACTGCAGGGGCGGGTATGGCTCGGTTGCCAGCCGAGGTGCCAGGAATGTGTACATTCGTTTTGGACTGCACGCCTTTTCCTCCGCGGCTTGACTCAGTACCGACATACAATTATTCTGATGGCGGGTACGCGAGCCGGCTTGGCAGGTGCGTAGGATTCCGACTGATCTTTGCTAAACGAAGGTTCCAATAACAGAACGACTTTGCCCGGACTCCGGGCTGCACTCGTCATCTATGGGTCTTGAAAGCCGTTCTCCGGGAAGGGCGCATTCGTGACTGCTGACATGGTTGTTCTCGTCGCCATTCTTGTCGTGGCGACCTTTCTCTATCTGAGCGACTGGCTGTCAATTGAGACGACGTCGGCTCTGGCCGTCGCCGCGCTGGCGCTTACCGGGATACTCGACACTGGGGAAGCGCTCTCCGGATTCGCCAGCACGGCCACGCTGACCGTGGGCGCCATGTTTGTCATCAGCGGCGGCCTGCTGCGGACGGGGGCGCTTGAAATCGTTACGATCGGACTGGCCCGCTTCTCCGGGGGCAGCCCGCGCCGTCTGCTGATGCTGCTCGGCGGCGTGATTCCGCTGGCCAGTGCCATCATGAACAACACGCCCGTCGTTGTCATGATGGCCCCGGTCGTTCTGTCGCTCAGTCAGCGTTTTCGGATTCAACCTTCCAAGCTCCTCATCCCGCTGAGCTACTTTGCCGTGCTTGGTGGAACCATTACCCTACTGGGAACCAGCACCAACATTCTGGTCGACGATCTCTACCGCAACGCCGGCGGACCCGGATTCAATTTCCTCACGTTTACCCCGCTGGGCCTTATCTTCACCGTGGCCGGCGGACTCTTCGTCGTCTTCACGAGCCAGAAGCTGCTCCCCGATCGCGCGCCCGATGGTGCAATGGATTCGGGGCGCCACCAGCGCACACCTTTTGTCGCTGAAATGGCGGTTTCCGGAATGAGCCCACTGCTCGGCCAGACGGTTGGCGAGTTGTTCAGCGATGGATTCGGCGTGCGCATGCCCCATCGCAGGTCGGAGCGCCATCACCGTCGCCTCTCGCATCTGCGCGGCGCCCTGCATGAAGACGGCAACGCGGCCGAGGGGCGGGTGGAACTGCTTGAACTGATGCGCGACGGCCAACCCTATCGCGCCGGCCGGCAGGGAGCGGCCCGACTCGGCCTGGTGGGACGATCCGAGCCGAAGGATGCGCTGTCTTTGCGCGTGCAGGAGGGAGACGTCCTCGTCATCTGCGGCCCGCCTCCGCTCATCGCCCGCTTCATCGAGACCTACTCCGCCGAGGGCACGGCATCAGGTACGGGCCCGAACCTGACGTCAAATGATCGGACGACCGGGAGTTCACCCGCTACCCGCATCGTGGAGGCGGTCATTCTGCCCGATTCGAGCGCCGTTGGCAGGCAGCTGGCCCAACTGGACCTTGAAGACAGCCATCACGTCCATGTTCTCGGCCTGCAGCGGCACGGCGGCCAGCGGCGAGTCAGCCCGAGCCAGGCGCGGCTGCACCGAGGGGACGTTTTGCTTCTGCAGGGTACGCGTACGGGCCTTCAGGCAGCGAGCGAACATTTCAAGCTCCTGCTGGTCGAGGGTGTCGAGTCCGCCATTGTCAGGCGCGCCAAGAACCGGCTGGCCCTCCTGATCATGGGTGCCGTCATCCTCCTCGCCAGCCTGACAGAGCTGCCGATCGTTATTCTCGCGCTTGGCGGCGCCGCGCTCATGGTCGTCACCCGCTGCCTGCGCACGGACGAGGCCATGTCCTCGCTCGACGGCGCTACCCTCTTGCTCCTGGCCGGCACGATTCCGCTCGGCATTGCCATGCAGAAGACCGGGCTTGCCCAACTGCTCGTCGATCAGCTGGTCTCCTTTTCCGGCCAGCTGAGTCCTGTCATCATGGTGTCGCTGTTCTATCTCTTCACCAGCCTGCTGACGCAGCTGATCAGCAACAACGCGGTCGCCGTCCTTCTCACACCGATTGCGCTCTCGATGGCTGCAACCTTGCAGGTCAACCCTCAGCCACTCCTGATGACGATAGCCTTTGGCGCGTCGGCCAGCTTCATGACGCCGATGGGCTACCAGACCAATGCAATCGTGCGCGGGGCCGGCGGCTACACTTTTGGCGATTACCTGCGTATTGGCATACCCTTGACCCTCATCATGTGGCTCCTGGCCACAGTTCTGATACCCTATTTCTGGCCTCTATAGAACCGGCAAACGCCTGCCTGCGACACCCAGCAAGGAGAAAGTCCAATGTCATCGCCCTACCTGTCAGATCGAGATTGGAACCACGGCGTCATCCGCTATCCCGACCCCGCGGTCGAGGTGTTGGACGATCGCTTCAGCCAGTACAGGATTGGCAACGCGGTGGTCGAGCGTCTTTTCAGCGGCTGCCGCTGGGCCGAGGGCCCCGTCTGGTTCGGCGACGCCCGCTGCCTGATCTGGAGCGATATTCCGAACAACCGCATGTTGCGCTGGCATGAAGATACAGGCGAGGTCGACGTCTATCGCAGCCCGGCCTATCACAGCAACGGCAACACGCGCGACCGGCAGGGGCGGCTGGTGACGTGCGAGCACACGGGCCGCCGCGTCACCCGTACCGAGCACGACGGCTCCATCACCGTGCTGATGGACAGCTTCGAAGGCAAGCCTATTAACTCCCCCAACGACGTCGTCGTTCATTCTGACGGCAGCGTGTGGTTTACCGACCCCGGTTACGGGCTGCTCTTAAACTATGAGGGCGCGCGCGGCGAGGCCGAACTTCCCAATCGCGTCTACCGTCTCGACCCTGAGACGGGAGAGGCGACGATCGTCGCGGACGACTTTCTGCGCCCCAATGGCCTCTGTTTTTCGCCGGACGAAGACCTGCTCTACATCGTCGACACCGGTCGTTCGCACGACCCCGACGGCCCCTCACATATTCGCGTCTTCGACGTAACCGGAGACAACCAGCTCACAAACGGCCGCCTTTTCGTCGACATGAACCCCGGCATGGCCGATGGAATTCGTTGCGACGTCGATGGCAACCTCTGGGCGGGCACCGGCTGGGCAGGGTCGGGTTTCGACGGCGTGCACTGCTACGCGCCCGACGGTACACGCATCGGCCAGATTCATCTGCCCGAAATCTGCGCCAACCTCTGTTTCGGCGGCGCGAACAAGAACCGGCTCTTCATGGCCGGCAGCCAGTCGATCTACGCCGTTTACCTCGAGACGACAGGCGCGCAACACCCGTAAACTCGAATCGATTTCAGCCTAGTTCTCAAGGAGCAGATTGCGATGCCCTATTCGATACAGTCGACACTGCAGGAGCTACTAAGCAACGAGCAGGCAAAGGCCGTGATCGAGAAACATATGCCCGGCGCCTCCTCGCATCCCGACCTGCCGATGGCGATGCACATGACGCTGCAGCAGATCTCTTACTACCCAGAGGCCGTGCAGGCCGGGCTCACGCAGGACAAGCTGCAGGCGATTGACGCCGAACTCAAACAGCTCGGTTAAGGAGTGGGAAGGGAGGAAAACGGGGGGAGGGCGCCGCGTCTACAGGTTGCCGCGTTTGCGCGCCATCTCGAATGCGTCATCCTGCGGCGCGTAGTTGAGGATTTCGTTCGTGTCGGTCATGTCCAGCCGTTTGTAGCGGTTGTCGGAAATGCCGTGGAAGTTTCCAAACATAACCCCGTCGTCGGCCTCGACTGCCGCCGCGATCAGGCGGGCGTTGTCCTCCAGCGTCTGGATGATGTCGACATACTCGTGGTCCCAGTGAATCATCTCAGAGTCCCGGTACTGGACCGCGCCGAAGCGCAGGCAGAGTGACGACAGGCCGTGCGTGTGCGAATAGTAGCGCGCCAGCGCTTCGCCCCAGCACTTTGTTGCACCGTACAGGTTGATCGGGTAAACCGGCATGTCCGTATGCACCTGCTGGTCGACGGGGTAACCCAGGACCGCGTTGATGCTGCTGGCGTAGACGACGCGGCGGCATCCTGCATGACGCGCGGCTTCAAAGACATTGTAGGTGGCGATCACGTTGTCGGGCAGCAGACTCTCCCACGGGGCATCCATGTTGGGGTTGGCTCCCAGGTGCACCACCGTGTCCACCCCGTCGAAGAGCGGGCGAATGGCGTCCATGTCGCTCAGGTTCGCCTTGAAGAAGCGTGCGCCCTTCGCGTCCGCCGGTTCGACGATGTCGGTCAGAAGAAACTCATAGGCGTCGGCATAAGCGTTTTGGAAGAAACTGCCAATCTTACCGGCCGAGCCGGTGAGCAATAGTTTGCGAGTCATGTCCATCCTTTTGGTTCATGCGTCTTAGGGTGGGCCAAACCGGAGCCAATTCTACGCCTTTTCGAGCACGGCGACATATTGCCCGCCCCCACGCTCGAGAATCGCCTCAATGCGCCAGCCGGTCCCTTTTACGATCTCCTGCATCTCCGCCTGCGATACCATCAGATAATCGAACCAGGCGCCAATCCGGTCGCGGTACCTGACGCGCAGGCGAAGCTCGCCGGGAAGGCGGCCTCGTAGCCTGTTACGCGCATGGTAGGCCAAGTGCTCCGGCTTGTCGGTGGCGTAGACGTCAAGAGTTTCGGCAACGATGCGCGCGCCGTCGTTCGTAAGCCTTTTGAGGCGGCGCAGCATCCAACTGGCCCGCCGCGGGTTGGCGAATAGCCCGAAATTGTTTCCCATCATAAGGACGGTGTCGAAGACACCCAGCGAGTCGTCCAGACGGTGGAAGGGCAGTTGTCGAACGTCGTGCACGCCGCGTTGACGGCACACCTCCAGGGTCCCCGAAGAAACGTCGATGCCAACGACCTCGTGCCCCTGTTCCTGCAGGTAGAGGGCAAACCGGCCGGCGCCAACGCCGACATCCAGCACGCGGCCCTGCACAAATTGCATCGCTTCTTTCACGTGACCGGGCCAGGCGTCATAGCACGAAAAGTAGACCGGCACATTTTCGGTTGCCGCCACAAAGCCATCGTCGCGCTCGATGACCTCAATGCAATTTATGCCCGCGGCGTAATCTGAAAGCAGCAGTCCCCACGCGTCTGTCGAACGCCTTTCCCTGGTCATTTTCCCACCTGTTTTGCCATTTGCCAGCCCCGAAATCGCTTGTCCATCTTACTCCGCCATGCTATAAAGGGCAAGCAAATGCCGCCTTGAAAAAGGCGGGATAGACCGATTCACCCTCCACAAAGGAACGGGAAATGTCCAGCACAGATGCCGCCCAAATCCCTGTAGATAACGACGACCCCGGACTCTTCGAAGTACAGACGAACGCGGCCGGCCCTGCCGGCGAGCTGCCGCTTGACGATGAGTTCCTTCGCAACGCGCCCAGCGGCGACATCTTCGGCCTCACCCAGGACGCCGGTATGGGCTGGTCTCCGCGGCGACTCCGTAACCCGGAATTTCTCATTCTCAGCACGCAGGGCGGCATCCGGGCGCCCGATGGATCTCCGGTCGCGCTCGGTTATCACACCGGCCACTGGGAGGTGGGCCTGCTGATGGAGGCCGCGGCCGCGCGCCTCAAAGAGCTCGGCATGGTCCCCTTCGCCGGCTTTGTGACCGATCCGTGCGACGGCCGCACGCAGGGCACGACCGGCATGATGGACTCGCTGCCCTACCGCAACGATGCGGCCATCGTTCTGCGGCGTCTGATCAGGTCTTTGCCCACGCGCAAAGGCGTGATGGGCATCGCCACCTGCGACAAGGGCCTTCCGGCCATGATGATCGCTCTCGCTTCCCAGCGGGAACTGCCGGTTGTGCTCGTGCCCGGCGGTGTGACCCTGCCACCGACAGAGGGCGAAGACGCGGGCAAGATCCAGACTATCGGCGCACGTTTTTCGCACGGAGAAATCACGATCGAAGAGGCAGCCGAGCTCGGCTGCCGCGCCTGCGCCACGCCCGGCGGAGGCTGCCAGTTCCTCGGCACGGCCGCGACTTCGCAGGTTGTCGCGGAGGCGCTCGGAATCACTCTCATGCACGCTGCGCTGGCGCCCTCCGGCCAGCCGATCTGGCTGGACCTGGCCGACCGCTCCGCCCGCGCCTTGGTATCGCTACACGAAAACGAAATCCCCTGCGCCGATATCCTGACCGAAGACGCCCTTCACAACGCGATGGTCGTCCACGCGGCTTTCGGCGGGTCCACAAATTTGCTGCTCCACATCCCCGCGGTCGCGCACGCCGCGGGCCTGCCGCGTCCCACTGTGGCGGACTGGCAGCGGATCAACGCTGAAGTGCCGCGCCTCGTCGACGTCCTGCCCAACGGACCCAAGGGACATCCGACGGTCCAGGCCTTTCTGGCCGGCGGGGTGCCCGAAGTGATGCTCCATCTGCGCGAGCTGGACCTGCTGCGTCTGGACGTGCTGACTGTCCACGGACGGCGCTTAGGCGAATTGCTCGACGAGTGGGAGGGCAGCGAACGGCGACGGCGGTTGCGCGAGCGGCTTTTCGCTGCTGAAGGGGTCGATCCCGACGATGTCATCATGGACCCGCAGAGTGCCGCGGCGAGGGGGCTGACCAGCACTGTCACCTTCCCGACCGGGAATCTTGCGCCGGAGGGCTCGGTCATCAAGAGCACAGCGATAGACCCTTCCGTCGTCGATGAAGACGGTGTCTACCGCAATACGGGCACCGCCCGCGTTTTCGTCAGCGAACGCGAGGCCATCGCCGCAATCAAGGGTAACCACGACAGGCCGGTCAAGGCCGGGGACATTCTGGTCCTGATTGGACGGGGGCCGATGGGGAGCGGGATGGAGGAGACCTATCAGTTGACTTCGGCGCTGCGCTACCTGCCGTTCGGCAAAGAGGTGGCGCTGATCACCGACGCCCGCTTCTCCGGTGTCAGCACCGGCGCGTGCATCGGGCATATCGGCCCTGAGGCGCTGGCGGGCGGACCGATAGGCCGCGTGCGCGAAGGAGATTCGATCCGGATCGAAGTCGATACTGTCAATCTGTTGGGCGCTGTCGACCTTGTCGAGGAACCGCACGGAAACGGCAACGGGGCAGACCCGGCTTTGGCCGAGCAGCGGCAAGCAGGGGCGGAAATCCTGGCGAAGCGCTCGCCCCACCCCGATTTGGCGGGCGACCCGCGCCTGCCTTCCGACACGCGGCTTTGGGCGGCCTTGCAGGCGGCGAGCGGGGGCACGTGGGGGGGCTGCGTCTATGACACCGACCGCATTCTCGAGCTGCTTGAGGCGGGGGAGAAGGCGTTGTCACAGTCCTGACAAAGCAGCAGGCCGAACCGGTTCGGCCTGCCCTACACCATTCTCGTTGCCCTACGGATCGCTGCAGTCACGCGTAAATCCGCACTGCAGGCAGATGATCTTGCAGTGCCGCTTGTTTACCGCCCCGCCGCACAGCCAGCAATTTGTATCGTCGGCGGGTTGGTAAGCTGGCTGGACGCCGGACGGGGCTGCGCTCTCACTGTGCCAGTATTGTTGGCGCTCAATCTGCCCTTCCGTGCCGTAAAACGTGGCCTCGTAGCCCTGGAAATCGCCGTCCTGGTAGAGAAACTTAGCTGAGAAGAAACGTTCCTCGAAGATCCAGGGGATGAAGAGCCTGTCACCCGGCCACAGGTTCAGCGCTGCCAGTTTATCGTTGTCGATCCAGGCCAGCCGGCCTTCCGGCGAATCGATCAGCTTTCCTTTCCAGTGGGGTGCGACGAAGAGCCACACATACCAGTCGGCCTCGCCGTCGAAGTTGGGAAAGGTGATCTGTCCGCGCAGGAGAGGGTCTCGGCAGAGCAGGCCACTCTCTTCGTAGACTTCGCGCACAACGCACTCTTCGGGCGATTCGCCCGGCTCGAATTTGCCTCCCAGACCGTTCCATTTGCCTTGATGATAGTCGTTTTCCCGCTTGACCCGGTGCAGCATCAGGGTCTGACCGGGCCGCTGCACGTAGCACAGCGTGGCGAGCCTCAAACCATTCCTGGCCATTCTCAGAACTCCGCGAGCTCCCTTGCGCGTTCGACAATCTTTCCCGCGCCGGGCCGGTAGGCGTCCTCCAGCGTCGGGCTGAAGGGGACGGGGATGTCGAGGCCGGTCAGCCGTTGAATTGGCGCGTCGAGCCACTCGAATGCCTCCTGCGCGATCAGCGCGGCCACCTCGGCGCCGACACCGGTATTGCCGGTGGCGCTGTGCACGATCAGCACCTTGCCCGTCCTGCGCGCCGTCTCCAGGATTGCGTCGATGTCGAGCGGTTTCAGGGTGCGCAAATCGAGGATCTCTGCCTCGATGCCCTCCTCGCACAACTGCTCCGCCGCCCGCCGCGCTTCCCTCACCTGGGCGCCGTAGGTGATGATCGACACGTCTTCGCCTTCCCGCACCTTAAACGCCTCACCGATCGGCACAAGGCATTCGCCCTGGGGCACCTCGCCTCGCTCCGAGCGGTAGAGGATTTTGCTCTCCAGGTAGATTATCGGGTTGTTGTCCCGTATCGCCGCGCTGAGCAGCCCCTTCGCATCCGCAGGTGTCGCCGGCGCAACGACCTTCAGGCCGGGCGAGTGCGTGAACCAGGCCTCCGGGTTCTGGCTGTGGAAGGGACCGGAGCGCAGGCCGCCGTCGCATGGGGCGCGAATCACCCAAGGCACTGGCCCGCCCCAGCGGTAATGGTTCGTCGCGGCGAACTGGACGATGCTGTCAAAGCCGCTAGTGATGAAGTCGGCGAACTGCATCTCGATGACCGGGCGCATGCCCATCAGCGCCATGCCGGTGCCCATGCTGATGAAGGCGTTCTCGCACATTGGTGTGTTGAAGATGCGCTCGGGCGGATACTTATCCGTAAGCGGCTTCGTGACCTTGAACGCGCCGCCGAACGGTCCGGCGACATCCTCGCCGAAGATGACGACCTCGGGGTCGCGCGCCATCTCCACGTCAAGCGCCTCGGTGATCGCGGCGATATAGGTCAACTCCCGCGTGCTGCTCATCATACTTCTCCCTGCGGTTCCCGCTCTGCTGCAGGTCCGCTGGTCTTGTGGGAACTGTTGGGCGCCATTTTACCATAAGCGGGCTATTAACGCGCCGATGGCGGGAGTTGTGATATACTGTCGGCGGCTGAACGGAGGTGCGCTCTTCGTCGATGGTTTCTTCTCGGACCTAGCGGAGAACGAAGTGGCAACAGGATAGATACGCCATTTGGAGGAGGAAGTCGTGAGGCGGCTCGAGCAGCGTGCCTCCGTGAACAAGCGCTCACTCGATAGCGAACTGCGCCACATATTGGAGCAGGCCGCCAGGGGCGACATTGCTGTGAAAAAACGAGGTTCTCGGCAACTCTCCAGGAAGATGCGGGAGAAAACGAGCGGCCGAATTCATACACTGTCACATCTATTGGTCCGCGAAGATCGTGATAGAGGTCACGAGGCTTGTTGATGCGGTTGGTGGTGGACGCCAGGGTGGCAATCAGGTGGTTTGTGGACGAAGAGTTTTCCGAGCGCGCCGGCGCGCTGCTGGAGAGGGAATACGATCTCTTCGCTCCCCGGTTGCTAGCTTCAGAGGTCGGCAACGCGCTATGGCGAAAGGTCCGGATGGGCGAGTCAGACCACGATGAAGCCCTGGAAATCGCCGATTCCCTTCCTCGCATTCCCGTTAGTTGGGCAGATGAATTAACTGTCTGTTCCGACGCTGTCAGACTGTCCCTTGATTGGGGGCACCCGGTCTATGACTGTTTCTATCTTGCATTGGCACGCCAATTGGATGCATCGATGGTAACGTCCGATGCTCGATCTGCTAATGCCGTCACCGGAACCGCGTTTGGACACTTGATTCTCACTCAAGAGAAGCTCGACCTGGCTTGAAAGCGGCCTTGCGCGCTGACCGGTGAATGGACGCAGCGCCAAGCCCGGCAGCTCTTCTCGTAAAGAAGAACTCTCTCTTCGAAAACTGCCTTTCATGTCTGGCGAGTAGGCGGAAACTCCTCTCAGGCGGCCAGACATGATCGAGCCACAAGACAGAAGTGAAGACAGGTACCGCTTTAGAATATGAGTTCGATCGGCGAGAACAAGACTGGGCCAGAGACTACAGTTCAGCCGCCAACCCCAGGCGGCACAGACACCGAATACCTACCGTCAGGAAACAGTTGGCAGGCGCTCAGAACGATTTCAGCAGGCACGAAGCGCTCGGTTGATGGTTGGCGCCCCCAGATTGACCATCTGACCGAATTGCTGGAGTGCCATAGAGACGCAGCGCTATACCTGCGCAGACGCGTGCATGGCAAGACAACGCTGTTCCAGCACCTGGTCGTTGCCAATCATCTGTCGGCGTCAATCTTCCTCAAGGATTCTCTGCACCTTGTCCAGATTGGGTCTCTGGCCAGCTCAACAGTACTTTTGAGGCCCGTTGCCGAAATCCTCCTGGAGCTGCAGTACCTCGGGCGATTTCCCAATGAGACAGAGACCTACTTCGATAGGATCGAGAAACGAAAGACAAGGCCGAGCGGAGGCAAAGCTGCCTGGAGTCCCCTGGGAACGCTTCGATTCAAACCGGCCGAAGAAATGATCAAGTCGTTGAAGTCACGTAAAGGGCATGTCCCCGACAGCTTCGATGAACACTTGATAAATCAGTGGCAGTTGCTGACGGATACCGCGCTGAATCCTTCGCTTGAACTCCTGGGCGCAAGCCAGGGAGGACAGCAGATGGAATGGAGACAAACACTCGGCGCACTGGAGCAGGTCGCCTTCGACGCCGCCTGGCAACTGTTTGAGATCGATGAAGACTTAACAAGACACTTCGATCAGGAACAGGTCTTGCGGAAGAGAGTACTGAGACTGTCGTTTAGCGGTGCCGGTGTCACTTCGCTGGGTTGAGCGACTCTTGTGTCAATGTTCACTCTGAAAGCATGTTCCACCGAGGCTCCAACCGATGCGTGCTGGGGCTGCGCTATAGTATCTGCTAAAACTCCTGGAGAGCGCTATGAACGTAGAAATCCGTCACGACAGATTCCGCGCCGTTGTTGGCGATGACCTGGACATCGAAGAGGTCGGCAGCGGCTTTGACTTCACCGAAGGGCCGATCTGGAACCATGTTGAGAACCACCTCATCTTCAGCGACATTCCCGGCAACATTATGCGGTGCTGGCGGCCGGACGGCTCGATTGAGGCTTGGCGCCAGCCGAGCAATATGGCTAACGGCAACGCCTACGACCCGCAGGGGCGCGTAGTCACGTGCGAGCATGCGACCAGCCGCGTGACCCGCACGGAGGCCGACGGCTCGGTTACAGTCCTGGCGACGCACTATGCGGGCAAGGAGCTGAACAGCCCCAACGACATCGTGGTCAAAAGCGACGGCTCCATCTACTTCACCGACCCCGGCTTCGGCCGCATGGAGTATTACGGGCTGCCGCGCGAGCAGCAGTTGACTTTCCAGGGCGTCTACCGCCTCGACCCCGAAAGCCGGGCACTCACCTTGCTGGTCAGTGACTTCGACCAGCCCAATGGCCTCTGCTTCTCGGTGGACGAGTCGCAGCTGTTTGTCAACGACACGATGCGCGGCCACGTGCGCGTCTTCGACGTCGAAGGCAGGGGCACACTTACCAACAGCCGCGTCTGGGCCGAGCCGACCGGCGACCGCGACGGCGTGCCCGACGGGATGAAGGTCGACAGCGAAGGAAATCTCTACGTGACTGGGCCGGGCGGCATCCACGTCTTCGACGCGGACGCAACCTGTCTAGGCGTCATCTACACGCCGCAGGGCTGCGCCAACTTCTGCTGGGGCGAAGACGACATGAAGAGCCTCTTTATCACTGCCGGCACCTCGCTATACCGCCTGCGCGTCATTGTCGCCGGCAGACGTGCATTTTAGATGCAGTTCGAAACGGAAAGGGAACTTCCTTTTCTCACCCAACCGAAGGAAGAGGATATGATCGCACTCGACGTATACATGAACGCCAAGGACGGTAACGACGCCGAACTCGAAAGGGTAGTTATAGATGTATGGATGGAGGCGATGAAGCAGCAGCCCGGTTTTATCAGCGCTTCTCTGATGACCCCGCTTCCGCAGGAGGAGCTCGACGCGATGGGTGCGGTCAAGCCTCCCTTTTCCCACGAAGTGCTCTCCTTCTGGGAGAGCGAAGAGCAGCGCCAGGCGTGGGTCGCCCGCGACATTCACCAGGAAGTCTGGCCGCAGGTGGAGGCGGCGGCCGAGGTGATTATGTACACAGTCTCAAACTGCGACACGTCCTGGAATCTGTAGGGCTTGCTGATATCTGTCTGAACTTTGATTCGTCTGATTCTTGTGATGGACCTAATTAGCAGACCGGGATCACGCGGCGGTCTTTGCTCCAGGAATCAGATGACCTATAGTTGGGAGCGCACGCAGGGCGCCTGAGACGCCGACTCTTGCTGACCTGCTATTGGAAGTGTCGGCGGGCCCTGGAATCTGGTAGCGGTTCCTCTACTTGCCGCCCTCTCCCTCCTCCTCCTGGAACTGGGCGTCGACTACGGCCAGGATGGCGACGTTGACGATGTCGACCACTTCTGCGCCTGTCTCCAAAACGTGGATCGGCTTGCCCATCCCGACCAGGATAGGCCCGATCGCTTCGGCGCCGCCGAGGCGGTTGAGCAGCTTGTAGGCCGTATTGGCCGACGCCAGCTCAGGGAATACGAGCACGTTGGCGTCCTCGATGGCGCTGAAGGGGTAGTGGCGCCGCATGAGGTCGGGCACGACGGCCACGTCGGCCTGCATCTCGCCGTCGATCTGCAGGCCCGGCCGCTGCTCCTTCACCAGCTCCGTGGCCCGTTGCACCTTCGAAACCTGCGGATGGCTGGTGCTGCCGAAGTTGGAGAAACTCAACATGGCGACGCGCGGCTCGACGTCGAACTGCCGCGCGACGTCGGCCGCGTTGATGGCGATCGACGCCAGCGTCTCGGCGTCGGGGTCGATGTTGACGGTGGCGTCGCTGAAGAAGTAGATGTTGTCGCGCACGATCATCAGGTAGACACCGCTGAGCACGCCGCGGTCGGGGGCGGTGCCCACCGTCTGCAGGGCGGGACGCAGCACGTCGGGGTAGTTGTAGGTCAGGCCGGCGATGTAGGCGCCGGCGTGCCCGTGCAGCACCATGGCCGGCCCGAAGTAGTTGGCCTGGCGCAGCAGCTCGTTGGCCCGCGGCAGCGTCACACCTTTGCGTTGTCGCTCCTGGTAAAATGCCGAGGCATACTCACGGTACACCTGGTCCTGGTGCGGATTGATCACGGTCGGACGGTAGTCCAGTCCGAGTTCCTCGCACCGGACCTGCACCACCTCGGGATTGCCCAGCAGCACGGGTGAGCCGATTCCCTCCGACTCGACCGCATAGGCCGCGCGGATGATCTTGGGATGTTCGCCTTCGCCGAAGACGATCCGTTTCGGGCTCTGCCTCGCCTTGCTCTGCTGCGTGCGCATCACCTGCACACCCTTGCCGATTCGCAGCGCGAGTTCGTCGAGGTAGGCGTCGAGATCGATATTGCGCCGCGCAACGCCCGTATCCATCGCGGCCTTCGCAACTGCGGGCGCGACCCACATCAGCACGCGGCTGTCGAGGGGTTTGGGAATGATGTAATCCGGGCCGAAGCGCAGCGTGTCCAGCCCGTAGGCGCGCATGACGCTGTCCGGCACGTCCTCCTTGGCCAGGTCGGCCAGCGCCCGCGCCGCGGCCAGCTTCATCTCCATGTTTATGGCCTTGGCGCGCACGTCCAGCGCGCCGCGAAAGATGAATGGGAAGCCCAGCACGTTGTTGACCTGATTGGGAAAGTCGCTCCGCCCCGTCCCCATGATCACCTTATCTTCACGCGCCGTTACGGCATCCGGATAGGGGATTTCCGGGTCGGGATTGGCCATGGCGAAGACGATCGGGTTCTCTCCCATCGAGCGCACCATTGACTGCGAAACGGCCCCGGCCACCGAGAGCCCGATGAAGACGTCGGCGCCGACGAGCGCGTCTCCCAGCGTGCGGGCATCGGTGTCGCTGGCGTACTCCTCCTTCCACTCGTTCATGTTCTCCATGCGGCCTTGGTAGATCACGCCGCGGCTGTCGCACATGACGATATTGCGCTTCTCCGCACCGAGCGCCACGTAGATATCGGCGCAGGCTATCGCCGACGCGCCGGCGCCGTTGATCACGATCCTGGCTTTGTCCAGCGGTTTGCCCGCTATCTCAAGGGCATTGAGAAGGCCCGCGCCGGAGATGATGGCGGTGCCGTGCTGGTCGTCGTGGAAGACGGGAATGTCGAGGCGGGCTTGCAGCGTCTGTTCGATCAGAAAGCACTCCGGCGCTTTGATGTCTTCCAGATTGATGCCGCCGAAGGTCGGCGCGATCAGCTCGCAGAAGCGCACCATCTCGGCCGCGTCCTCGGTGTCGACCTCGATGTCGAACACATCGACATCGGCGAAGCGCTTGAACAGGACCGCCTTGCCCTCCATCACCGGCTTCGACGCCAGGGCGCCGCGGTTGCCCAGCCCGAGGATGGCGGTCCCGTTGCTGATCACTGCCACCAGATTGCCGCGCGCGGTATACTCGAACGCGTCCTCTGGCTGCATCGCAATCTCCAGCACGGGGTGCGCCACACCGGGCGAATAGGCCAGCGACAGATCGTTCTGCGTCTCCATCGGCTTGGTGGGCGTGATCTTCAGTTTGCCCGGCCGCCCGTCGGCGTGATAGTCGAGGGCGTCCTGTTTGGTCAGCGTCATTGTGTTTCTCCACATCTACAAAGTACGTTCAATCTACCCATTGTATGTCATGTGTCGAGGATGCGCACGTGAGCGGCCATCCTTTTTGCGGTGCAGCGCTTGCGAAAAGTCTACGCTTTCTTGGCTCTAAAATTGTTCCAAACTCGCATCTGTGCTATACTATCGGCGCTCCAGGGCGTATTCGGCCACGTAGTTCTCGGAAGGCTGGCCATACTCTCAATTGTCTTTCTTGCCAGTCTCGCGCTGAACTCTGTCGGGCGCGGCCCTGGAAATCTACGAACAGTAAGGCAGGAACAACCGTAATGGCAACAGCAACTGACGTATCGAACGTCAGTACCGAGCGCATGGCCAGTTCGCTCTCGGGCCTGCGCGCTGTCTGGCGCTCCTACTATTTCCGCAAGTTCCTGCGCGCCCTCGCCACGATTTTCATTGTCACCACCATCATCTTCTTCCTGGTCCGGCTGCTGCCCGGCAACCCGATCGAGATCTACGTCAACCAGCTGATCGTCACCTACGGTATGCCGGTTCACGAGGCGCAGGACCAGGCCGCGGCCCTTTTTGCTATCGACCTGGACGAGCCGGTCATATTGCAGTATTTCTCTTACCTGAAGAACCTTGCGCGCGGCAACTTCGGCCAGTCGGTCCTGTCGCCGGGCACGACCGTGACCGAGGTCATCCTGCGTTTTCTACCGTGGACGCTTTTCAGTGTGGGGTTGGGGCTGCTCATCAGCTTTACACTCGGCGTCCTGCTCGGCGTCATCATGGCGTACCGCCGAGACAGCTTCCTTGATCATGGCTTCACCGTGGTCAGCTCGATCATCAGCTCGGTGCCCGACTTCCTGATCGGTCTTCTGCTGGTGGTGTGGCTCGGCGTCCAGTGGAAGATCATACCGATCGGGGCCATGCGCGGCGCCTACTCATCGGGCATGGTGCCCGGCTTCAATCTGGAGTTCTTCGCCGACGCGCTTTTCCACGGCGCGCTTCCGATCTCGACATACGTGCTGACCAGCATCGGCTTCTGGATGCTGAGCATGAAGAGCAATACGATCAGCACGCTGGGTGAGGACTATGTGACGATAGCCAAGGCGCGCGGCCTCAAGGAGTGGCGCATCACGACCGCGTATGTGGGCCGAAACGCGATTCTGCCTCTCTTTACCATTCTGACCATCCGCGTCGGCTTCGTTGTCGGCGGCTCGCTGCTGGTAGAGCAGATCTTCGAATACGGCGGCATTGGGCGGATGCTGGGGCAGGCGATCAACCAGCGCGACTATACGCTGATGCAGGGAATTTTCCTGATCATCACTTTTTCGGTGATCTTCGCGAATTTCTTCGCCGACGTCTTATACGGCTGGCTCGACCCGCGCATCAAATTACAGGATAACTGAGTTGAGCAAACCGCTCGCTGCTGTCGGTTGTGCGGCGGGCCAAGGAATTCGCCCTATTTGACGGGGGAGCAGAGAGATGACGGCAGACAGCATCAGCTACGAGCAGGGCGACAGCCTCCTCATCAGCGCGTGGAAGGGACTGCGCCTCTCGGTACGCCTGCTAGCCTACAACAAAGTCGGCTTCGTCGGATTCCTCGTCGTCCTCTTTATCGTCCTGCTCTCCTACGCCGGGCCCCTGATTATCGAACTCGACACCAAGACCAAGATCGACAGGATCTACATCACGCCCACGCTTGAGCACCCGCTCGGCACCGATCACCAGGGCCGCGATATCTGGTCCCAGATCGTCAACGGCGGCAAAGACGTCATCTACGTCGCCTTCCTGGCGGCGCTCATCTCGACCGTAATCGCGGTCGTCTTCGGCACACTCAGCGGCTTCATCGGCGGCTGGGTCGACAGCGCCGTCATGTCGGTTACCGACATCATTCTGACGATCCCGCAATTTCCCTTACTCGCAGTTCTGGCGGCATTCATCTCGCTCAACAGCCTGACGCTGCTCGGAGTCCTGATGGGTCTGCTGAACTGGCCTACTCTCCTGCGCGCGCTGCGCGCGCAGGCGCTTTCGCTCAAACAGCGCGACTTCATCGAGGCCGCGCGCGCGCTCGACCTCGGCGTCTGGCACATTGTTTTGCGTGAGATGGTCCCGAACATGATGCCTTACATCGTTGTCAGCTTCGCGCTCGGCATGACCTTTGCCGTCTATCAGCAGGCCGGCCTTGTGTTTCTGGGGCTGGTGCCGATTTCCGCCGGCAACTGGAGCGTGATGATCCAGCTGGCGTGGGTACGCGGCGCGATATTCTACAAGGACAGCGTCTGGTACATCATGGCGCCGATCGTCGCCATCGCGATCCTGCAGCTGGCGATCATCTCCATGACCCGCTCCCTTGAGCTGGTCTTCAACCCCCGCCTGCGGGCCAGCGAGTAAAGGACAGGCCGCACTGAACCGCACATGACTCGGACCACCGACCTCTCCTGGCGCCAGACTGTCGACGACGATGGCAGCCAGCCGCCCTTGAGCCTGCAGAATGTGCATGTCAGCTACCGCACGCGGCGCGGCAGCGTCCAGGCCGTGCGCGGCGTGACCCTCGACCTGCAGGCCGGCGAAAGCCTGGCCCTTATCGGCGAGAGCGGCTCAGGCAAGACCACGCTAGGACTGGGAATCGTCCGCCTCCTGGTCGATACGGCCGAGGTCAGCCCAGGCGAGATCATTTACCGCCGCGACGGCCGCGAGCTGGACGTCCTCTCGCTCGACGAAGGACCGCTGCGCGAGTTTCGTTGGCGCGACTGCGCCATGGTCTTTCAGTCTGCGCTGAACGCGTTTAATCCCGTCCTCAAAGTGTGGGACCAGGTCTGGGACACGGCCAAGGCGCATAACTGGAACAACCGCAGCGAGGTGCGCGAACGATTCCTCGAACTGCTGCGCTTCGTTCAGCTCGACCCGGACCGCGTGATTGACGCGTACGCGCATGAGCTGAGCGGCGGCATGCGCCAGCGAACGCTGTTGGCCATTGCCCTGCTGCTCGACCCGCAGATCCTGATCCTGGACGAGCCGACGACCGCACTTGACATCCTGACCCAGCGCACCATTATCGACCTGCTGCGCCGGTTAAAGGAAGACCTGCATTTCACGATGATTTTCATTTCGCATGACCTCGCGATCGCGGCCGAACTGGCCGACCGCGTGGCGACCATGTACGCCGGGCAGGTGGTCGAGCTCGGTCCGGTCAGCGATATTTTCTATCGCCCACGCCATCCCTACTCGCTGGGACTGATCCGGGCCGTTCCGACCGTGACCGGCGCATTCGAAGAGCTGTCGTCGATCCCTGGCTCGCCGCCCGACCTGATCAACCTGCCGAGCGGCTGCAAATTCCACCCGCGCTGCCCCTACGCCAGCGAGCGATGCAGCAGTGAAGAGCCGGCGCTGGCGCGCGTCGGCGAGAACCACTTCGCTGCCTGCTGGCATATCGACGCAGTGCAGGAGGACATCGAGCGCAACGGCCTGCGCGGCAGGAGGGGGTCATGATCGCCGCGATCGATCCGGACGCCAGGAAGCGGGGGGCGCGAACATCTGACTCAGCGCGGCCAACGGAGGCCGCATGACATGGCGCCGATCATTGAGTTGCGGAACGTAACCAAGTATTTCGGCAGCGGCCGCGATCGCGTCACCGCGGTCGATTCGATTTCGCTCGGCATCGAACCGGGGGAGATCGTCTGTCTCGTCGGCGAGAGCGGCTGCGGCAAGAGTACGACCGGCCGCATGGTCGTCGGTCTTTTGCCGCCGTCGGAGGGCGAGATTCTCTACCAGGGGCAGGACATCTCGGCGATGGAGAAGGCCGACTACCAGCAGTACCGCCGCGCGGTCCAGATCATTCACCAGGACCCCTATGCCTCGCTCAACCCGACGCAGACAGTGCGCCAGATGATCACGACGCCGCTGCTGCGTCACCAGTCGCAACGCGGCGCGCGTTCGGCTAACGGCAGCGGCAGGAGAGGCCGGCGCGGGGACGCCGAACACAGGGCGGCCGAGTTGCTGGAGATCGTCGATCTCACGCCGGTGGCAGATTTTATGGATAAGTATCCCCATCAGCTGAGCGGCGGCCAGCGGCAGCGCGTCTCCGTCGCGCGCGCGCTGACTGTCGAGCCGAAATTCATCGTGGCCGACGAGGCCGTCTCGATGGTTGACGTGTCGATCCGCGTCAGCCTGCTTAATATGCTGTACCGGCTGAAGGACGAGTTCGACGTAACGTTTCTTTTCATCACGCACGACCTCGCCCTGGCCAAGTATTTCGCATGGGAAGGCCGCATCACGGTCATGTACCTGGGACGCATTGTCGAAGAGGGGCCGACCTCGCGCCTCATCACGGACTCGCGGCACCCGTACACGCAGGCGCTGCTGGGCGCAGTGCCCGAAGCCGACCCTGAGCTGGCCAAGAAGAAGGTGCACATGGAGCTGCGCAGCGCCGAGATCCCCAGTTTGCTGAATCTGCCGCCGGGCTGCACGTTTCACCCGCGCTGTCCCTATTTCGTAGCAGGTGAATGCGACGAAGCCGTGCCAGTCCTGGAGACGATTGCCGATGGCGGCACCGTGGCCTGCCCGGTACGCAAGGCTGAGTCGATCGAGCTTGTCTGAACGGGTAGCGGGCGCTTCTTTGAGGACGGAACAGGTACTCTAGTCCATGGACCCAACTCTCGGTAGAGCGTCATTCCATATCGGCTTTTACATCGCCTTCGTCGCCGGCGTCATGCTCTTTTTCCTCGAAAAGGGGACCGCCGAGTACGTCATCACCCAGTTCACGCTGGGCATCGGACTGATCTACCTGCTAATCGTAGCTCTACTCGTTCGTTGGGGAAAGAGTCGTGAGCAGTGACCCGGACGGTCGCTCGCCGCGTCTGCCCATGGAGGTAGCGCGGCTCGTTCCCTTAAAATAAATTCACACCTTTCGTAGTTCCTAAGGAGGCTACACTGTGAACAAGAGATTTCTGCTTGCTATCGTGCTCGTCGCCGCGCTAATCGTCAGCGCGTGCGGGCCGGCAGCCCCCGCCGGAGGCGGAGAAGCCGCCCCGGCCGCACAGGAAGAGGCCGCGCCGGCCGGTACTGGCGTCGCCGAGTTCCACCCGGCGTGGCCCTACGCGCCCCCGCCGACCGGCCACTTCAACACGTGGGTCACCAACGGTATGAGCCTCGGCATCTACCGCGCCCTGATGGAACCACCGTTGTTCATGTACCTTTGGGCGGATGGCAGCTGGATGCCTGTTGCCGGCACAGCATGGGAATGGGTTGATGACGTGACACTGCGCGTCAGTCTGATCCAGGGCGCGCAGTGGAGCGACGGCAGCGACTTCACCTCGCAGGATGTCGTCGACACCTTTTCCATCTCGCGCCTGCTCAGCCAGACGGTCTGGCGCTTCCTTGACGACGTGCAGGCCGTAGATGACCACACTGTCGACTTCATCCTGAGCGGACCGTCGACAACCGTGCCGCGCCGCGTTCTGCGCGAGACGCATATCACCGCCTCATCGGTGTACGGCGACTTCGCCCAGCGGGCGCGCGACCTGGTCGAAGCCGGCATGACCAACGAGGACGACGACTGGAAGCAGCTGCTGCAGGAGTTCAACGAGCTGCGCCCCGAGGAGATGGTCGTGCTCGGTCCCTATGCGATCGACCCGGCCAGCATCACCGAGTCCCAGATGATTCTCAACAAGGTTGGGACCTCCTACTGGGCCGACACTGTGCGCTTTGACCGCATGGTCAACTACAACGGCGAGACGCCGGTCGTGACGCCGCTCGTGCTTTCGGGCGACGTGGACTACGCGACGCACGGTTTCCCGCCCGCGACGGAGCGCGAGTTCATGGCCCAGGGCTACCGCATCATCCGCGCGCCCATTTACAGCGGCCCGGCGCTCTACTTCAACCACACGCTCTACCCGTTCAACGTCAAAGAGGTGCGGCAGGCGCTGGCCTACGCCATCAACTTTGAAGAGAACGCCTTCGTTTCGCTGGCCGAGTCGGGTGTTGCCCAGGTGTGCATGTGCGGCTTCTCCGACAACATTACGCCGCTCTGGCTGAGCGCGGATGCGGCTGCGGCTCTCGATCCTTACACGCAGGACCTTGAGAAGGCCGAGCAGATTCTGCTCGACCTAGGCTTCTCGCGCGCGGATGACGGCGTCTGGATGGACGACACCGGCGCCCGCATGGAGTGGGACCTGACGGCGCCGGCCGAGTACTCCGACTGGTCGGCTGCGGCTGAGAACGTGGCCGAACAGCTGACTGCATTCGGCTTCAAGACCAGCTTCCGCGGCATCAACTTCCAGCAGCACCCAATCGACATCAACGAAGGCAAGTTCGAGTTGGCGATTCGCGGCTGGGGCGCAGGCAATCCCCACCCGTCCTTCTCCTACGAGAATAACCTGAGCAGGCACAACGCGGCGGCCACAGGAGTGGGCGCGGCCGGCGGCGGCAGCATCGAGCTGCCCGGGATGTCCTTTGACCTGAGCGTCAGCACGGACAGTGTCGGCGACGTCGACCTGTGGGCGCTGGTCAAGGAGGCGGGTTCAGGCGGCGATGCGGCGATGCAGATCGATGCGCTCGACAAGATCGCCATGGCCTACAACGAACTGCTGCCGCAGATCCCGCTGTGGGAGCGCTACGGCAACAACCCGGTCCCGAGTCGCTTTGCCAGCGGCTGGCTGCCGGAAGGCGACCCGATTTACGTCAACAGCCCCTACGCCGACTCCTTCGTCGTCATTCAAATCCTGACCGGCCAGCTGGGCCCGGCGGAGTAGACGCAGGAGACGCGTAGGCAGTACAATCGTTTGAAGCAAGGCAGGGTCGACACGGAAGTGTCGGCCCTGTTGTTTTGCTGGCAGAATGCCGGCATTGCCATCAACGAGGGACACCCAGATTTGCACCCAGGCCAGTGAGGCAACCATGAACACCAATGTGACGCAGGAACAGATCGACTTTTACCGCGAAAATGGTTTCATCGTCCTGCATGACTTTCTCACGCCGGAGGAGTTGGAGACCTGGCGGGAGGCGGTCGACGGGGCGGTGCGGCGGCGCGGCGAGCGGCGCCAGCTGCACCACAAGGACAATAAATACAAGGGGACCTACTACGACTATATCTTCGTCCAGCGGATAAACCTCTGGATGGACAGTCCGGAGGTGAGGCGGCTCATCCTCGATCCGCGGCTGGGCAAGCTGGCAGCGGAGCTTGCGGGCGTCGACGGCATGCGCATCTGGCACGACCAGGCGCTGATCAAGCAGCCGTGGGCCAACCCGACCGGCTGGCATCTCGACAACCCGAAATGGTCCTACTCCTCGCGCCACACGCTCAGCATCTGGGTCGCGCTCGACGATGCCACGCTGCAGAACGGCTGCCTTTACTTTCTGCCCGGGAGCCACAAGACCGCCGATTACGACGACGTCCAGATCGGAGAAAACATCGGCGACATCTTCCGCGTCTACCCGGAGTGGCAGGAGACCATGTCGGCGTCGGCCGAGATGAAGGCGGGATCGTGCTCCTTCCACAACGGTCTCATCGCCCACGGCGCGGGCGCAAACATGACACCGGGCTGGCGGCGGGCGATGACCTGCGGCTTCATGCCGGACGGGTGCACGTTCAACGGCAAGCAGAACATCCTGACCGATGAACAGTTTGCCAGTTACGAGATCGGCGACCTGCTCGACGACGACTTCCAGAACCCCCTCATTTACCACCGTACCAAGCCATACGAGGACAAGCTGGCCGAGAGATTCGTGGAAGACTGTTGAACGAGACACTATGTCCATGAGGACCGTCCTTTGCCTCCGCTAATGGCCCTCCTCTCTCCGGATACGTCCGAGATTATGCGAGGGGGAGGGAGGTGTAGATTGAAGGGAGGATACGACTAAGGGAAAGAGAGGAAGGTCAAGTTTGACAAGGAAAAGGCGAAGGCGAAGTTTTCGGGGGATGCGGAAGCCGTATTAGAGCGGATGAGATCGTGGGATCAGAGCACTCGCGGGCTACGCTGGACTTGATTGCGGCGGAGTCGGTGCCATTGCGGCAGGAGTTGATGGGGGAATTGCTGGGGGAATCGGTGTAGTTTCATGTGGATGGATGGAATGAAGAGGCAGTTTGTCCGGAGTGTGGGGAACAGATGAAGTCGAGCCGACGGCGGAGGCGGAATGTGTTACGTGGCGAAGGGAACGCAAAAATCCAGCGGGGCCATCACCGTTGCCTGCAATGTGGGCAGGGGATTATCCCCCTGGATCGAAGGCTCCACCTGACGCGGCATTTTTTGACGCCAGCGGCGATAACACAAGCGCTGCGGATGAGTGTAGAGATGCCTTCCAATGGGCGGGCTGTGGCCCAGATTTGCGTGTTGATTCATGTTGGTATGCCGAAAAGTAGTCTCCAGGAGTTGGCCAAAGCGTTTGGCGGGCAACTGGTAGAGTGCCAGACAGAAGGAGCGCAGGCTTCGGTGGTGATGTCGAGCAAGGAGGAAGGGGAGGCCAGGCGCGAGATACCGGAGCCGCCGAGCGAGACAATGAAATGATGTCCGTCCTGATTCGATGGAGGAGTGAGGGGAGAAGGGAGAGAGGAAGGTGAAGCTCTCCCGAAATGGATATTGGGAGAGATTCACCAGGCCTTCGGCTTCCTACCAGCTGATGTGGGTCACCGCGTTGTCGTTGCTTACCGAAAAGACGTAGGGCTTATCGGTGTCGTACTCGGTGTCGGGATAGTAGGTGTTCACTTGCAGCCGGTTCCAACCGTCGGT
>DAOUHX010000538.1:0-23066 GCA_034428395.1 Caldilineaceae bacterium | reverse complement strand
CCTGATCTCGATGTTCGGCATCTGCCAGGGCGTCAAACCCTACCCGGCCTGGACGGCCGATGAAGAAGGCCCCCTCATCCACGACGCCGTCCACACCTTCGACCTCTTCCGCATCTACGCCGGCGACGTAAAATCGGTCGTTGCTACCGCCCACCGCCGCCACCGCCATGAGTTCCGCGTCGAAGACATAAGCGAAGCGATCTTCAGCTTCCATTCCGGTGTCAGTGCCGTCTGCATGGCCAACGAGCTGACCCGCTACGCCCGCTTCGGCATTGAGTTGCAGGGAACCGAGGGCGTGCTCAGCCTCGAATATTCCGGCAACCAGTGGCTGCTTGGCGTCGATACGACCGACCGCCTCAACGAGCCGGACCCTCGCATCGAATGGTTCACGCTTGAGCAGCAGCCCTTCCCTGCCACCGAGGAGGCGAGTTCGATCCTGCTGGCTGTGGAAGAGCTGGTGCATTGCATCGAGAATGGCGGCGAACCCAGCTCCAATGGCGAAGACGGCGTAGCCTCGCTCGAATTGGTCATGGCAATCTATGAATCACAGCGTCTGGGCAACTGCCCCGTGGATCTGCCTCTGGCCGACCGCGCCTCCCAGCTCTACATGTTGCGCGACGAAGGACACTTTTGAGCAGAACGAACACAATTCGACCATCTTCCGCCAGCTCTGATAGAGCCCACCCGCCTGCCCTGAGGTACTGACATGAAGCACCTCTTCATCGACGATCACGAAGTCGAAGCCATCGACAACCTCGCGCGCAAGCTCCACCAGCCGCGCAAAGAGCGCGCCAATGTCGTCATCCGGCCCGAATTCCGCTGGGAGAACAACGGCATCCAGGTACGCACATCGCCCGTCTGGCTACCGGACGAACATCTCTTCAAGATGATCTACCTGACCAGAGCCGAAGGGATGGATCCCCAGGTTAGCCTCGATCCGACCGGGGCGGTCGCCAACACCGAGAGCTTCGCCTGTTACGCAACGTCGCAGGATGGCGTCAACTGGGAAAAGCCGGTTCTCGGCCTCTACGACTATCCGGGATTGAACTGGCGGGGAACAGCGGTCGGCGGCGAAAACAACATCATCCCCAGCGCCAGGGGGATGCTGCAAGGGCCCATCCACGACCCACACGACCCGGACCCGGGGCGGCGCTTCAAAGGGCTGCGCTACGGCGACGGCGAACTGCGTTCGATGTCCTCGGCCGACATGCTGCACTGGGAAACACTCGACATCCCCTCTCTCCCCAGCCAGGACGAGTCGCACCTGACTTACGACGAGGACAGCCGGCTCTTCATCGCCGCGGTAAAGCGAGCGGGACCCTACGGCCGCTCCTGGCATCTACTGACCAGCGACAATTTCGCCGATTGGGAGGAGCACGGTCTGATCTTTCACGCCGACCAGATCGACCAGGAGAACGGCAACGCCCGCCTGCAGCGATTCTTCGACGACCCGGCCTATCTCACTCCGGTAGTCAACCGCCCTGAAGAGTGGCGCACGGACGTCTACAACTTCCCCATCTTTCCCTACGAAGGCCTCTTCCTGGCGACGCCCGTTATGCACCATTGGTCCGGAATGCATGCCCCGCTCTATGAGAATGTCGACAGCCGCAAGTCGGTCGAGCTGGCGTCCAGCCGCAATCTGCGCGACTGGGCGCGCGTCGCCGGCCGGGCGCCCTTCCTCGAGCTCTCGCCCGTCAGCGACGGCGAGACCTACGACACCGGCCAGATCTTGATAACCAATCGGCCGCTGCGGCGCAACAACGAGTTGTGGTTCTACTATATGGGCTTCCGCTACCGCTACCTGCTGGTCGAAGAAGTGCTCAACCGCCGCTACCTGGATGCCAGCGCACTCTGTCTCGCCCGCCTCCGCCTCGACGGCTTCGTTTCGCTCAAGGGCGGCGTCGAGTGGGGTTCGGTGCTGACGCGGCCTCTTGTCGTCAACGGGAAAGAGCTGCGCATCAATACGGACTCCTGGCGCGGGCGCGTGCTGACCGAAGTGCTCGACGCGGCCGGCGGACAGCCGTTGGAGGGCTTTACGAAAGACGACTGCATCCCGGCCATCGTCGACAACGTTGACGAACCTGTATGTTGGCGGAATGGCCGCGATCTGTCCGATCTGGCCGGCCAGACAATCCGTCTGCGCTTCCATCTGTGGCAGGCGGAACTGTACGCCTACTGGTTCAATTAGATCCGACGACAGTTCGCCAAGGATGCTGACTTGCCACGACAAACGGACGAATCAGATCTGAGAATGCACCGCCCAGTCCAATGCAAGAGTACGGAGCTTTAACATGAAACGCTTTGAAGGCAAGACTGCCCTGATCACCGGTGCGTCTCTCGGAATCGGGCGCGGTATCGCCCTCTGTCTGGCCGAGGAGGGCGCGAATGTGGTCGTGAACTACCGCTCCCACAAGGCGGAAGCCGAGAGCGCAGCCGAGCAGATCCGCCAGCTGGGCTCCGAAGCCCTCGTCTGGCAGGCGGACGTGGCCGACCGCGACGCGATTGCAGCGATGTTCGATGCCGCGGTCGAGCGGTTCGGCCGCGTTGATGTAGCCGTGGCCAACGCGGCGGTCTCCGTGCGCGAGACGGTTGTCGAGGCCAAATGGGAGAACATGATGCGCACGTTCGAGGTAACGCAGTTCGGCGTATTCCACACCTGCCAGTTGGCCGCGCAGCAGATGCTGGATCAACCGCAGCTCGGGCGCAGCCGCGGCAAAATCGTAATCATCAGCTCGATTCATGAGGAGATCGCCTTCCCCGCCAGCAGCGCCTATAATATGTCCAAAGCCGCCATCAACCACCTTGCCCGCACCATGGCCGCCGAACTTGCCGCAGACCGCATAAACGTAAACGTGATCAACCCCGGCTGGATCGACACGCCCGGCGAACGCAAACATTACAGCGAAGAGGATATCGCCGAGGGTGGTCGGCGCATCCCCTGGGGCCGGATGGGCCTGCCCGAGGACATCGGCAAAGCAGCCGCCTATCTCGCCAGCGACGATGCCGACTACGTCACCGGCACAATCCTGCGCGTCGACGGCGGCTTTGTCCACGGTCTTGTACTGCCCGAACCGGCCGGCGACAGCTGAGGCAGGCCAGGACCGCCTCCTTGGATGAATCTAGAGAGATGTAGGCAGCTGGTTCCAACGCTAGAGAGGGAGCGGTGACATGAGAGTTGCAATCGGCGGCATCAGCCACGAAAGCAGCACCTTCACGCCGGTGCAGACGACGCGCCAGAGCTACGAAGAACGCTTCCTGCTCGAAGGTGAAGGGATCCTGCGCGCCTTCAATCGCACAAACACGCCCATTGGCGGCTTCATCTCCGGAGCCGACGCCCACGGCTTCGACCTCATTCCGACCCTGTTCGCCTCGCCTCAGCCAAGCGCGCCGACGCCGCGACCACTATATGACGAGATCCTTGGCAGAATGCTGCAAGGAATAACCGATGCGCTGCCCTTGGACGGCGTCCTGCTCGAACTGCACGGCTCGATGGCAGCCGGCGAACTCGACGCGCCCGACTGGCTGGCCGATGCCGAGGGCCATATCCTGGCGGCGGTCCGAGAGACGGTCGGGCCGGAGGTACCGGTCCTCGCGCAACTCGACATTCACTCCAATGTCTCGCAAAGGATGGTGTCGAATGCCGACGTTCTGATCGGCCGCGAGACCTATCCCGAGGTCGATATGGCGCCGCGCGGCCGCGAGTGTGCCGACGTACTGGCCCGCATCGTCCGGGACGGCCTGCGCCCGACCATGGCACTCCATCAGATCCCCATGGTCTGGGGTCTGAACCAGGTAACCGCGCACCCACCCATGCGCGACGCAATCGCCGAACTCCATCGCATCGAGAGCCAGCCGGGCGTAGTCTGCGGCTCAATCGCCACCTGCTTCTTCCTGGCCGATGTGCCCGATATGGGGGCTTCAGTCTACATCGTTACCGATGACGACCTTACCCTCGCCCAGGCCTGCGCCGACGATCTGGGCGAATGGATCTTCGCCCGCCGCGAACAGTGGCAGCTGTATATGCCGCCCGCACGCGTCGCCCTGGAGGAAGCGCGCGCCGCCGGACAGTATCCCGTCATTCTGGCAGACATGCACGACAACCCCGGCGGCGGTTCGCCGGGAGACAGCACCGGCGTTTTGCGAACCTTTATCGAGATGAACCTGCAGGACGCCTGCATTCTCTACATCGTCGACCCCGATGCCGTCGCGCAATGCCAACAGGCTGGCGTTGGCGCACGCCTGGATTTAGAGGTTGGCGCAAAGTCATCGCCGCTGCAAGGTACACCTGTCTCGATGAACGCGGAGGTTGTCGCGTTGTCGGACGGCGCGTTTCAGTATGACGGGCCGATGTACGCCGGCTTGAGTGGAAATATGGGGCCCTCTGCCCATATCGCCCAGGACGGTATTCACGTCCTGCTGGTGAGCCTGCGCGAGCAGCCCTTCGATACCGCGTTTGCGCGCACTCTCGGCCTCGACCCCCGCCTGATGCGATACATCAGCGTTAAGTCCAGCGCCCACTTTCGCGCCGGTTTTGAGTCGTGGGCCGGCGGGATCCACGTCGTGGCCGAGCCAAGCGTCCACAGCCTGCGCGACTTGCCCTTTCGCCGCTTGGGCCGAGACCTCTACCCGCTCACAACTCAGGCCTGAGCGGTCGTTCCGTTTATTTACAAGATAGGGGAGGCAGGCGAGGAGAGAGGCAGTTTCTCCTCACTTTTCTGCCTGTAGATCGGGCGAACATCTCCGATGAGCGCCCCCGGTAGGAGTCGAACCTACGGCCAAAGGTTTAGGAAACCTCTGCTCTATCCTCTGAGCTACGGGGGCAAACAACCGTTGCCTTCGGTTGAAGACGATAGCACAATGCAGGTGTCTGGTCAAAGAATTCAGCCGATTCTGCCGGCCCCGATAACACCGGCACCCGCTATCGCCCCCGACCGGTTCGCCCTGACCGCGATAATGGGGTACAATCGGCGCACACGTTCGGCCTGCACACCAATTGCAGGGCCGGATTGGACCCTGTAGGCCATTGCTCTCCCCGGCGGAAACCCCCAGTTGCTGGGGGGGACGGAGGTGGGGCGGCGGGGCCCGCCCCGGCTCACGAGAAAAGGACCTGCATGCAAAACGCTCAGGAGTTCACCCGCGGCGTCCTGGACAACGTAGGTGAGGTAATCGTTGGCAAAGAAGAGGTCATCGAGCACCTGTTGATCGCCTTACTATGCGAAGGACACGTCCTGCTTGAGGACGTGCCCGGCGTCGGCAAAACGATGATGGCGCGCGCGCTTGCCGTCAGCCTCGGCGTCGACTTCCGCCGCCTGCAGTGCACGCCGGACCTGCTCCCCAGCGACATCACAGGAACCAGCATATTCAATCAGGAGACGCGCCAGTTCCAGTTCATCGCCGGCCCTGCCTTCACCCACATTCTCCTCGCAGACGAAATCAATCGCGCCACCCCGCGTACGCAGGCAGCGCTGCTGGAATGCATGGGCGAGCAGCAGATAACGGCCGACGGCGTCACCCGCCCCCTGCCCCGCCCCTTCATGGTGATCGCCACCCAGAATCCCGTAGAATATGAGGGCACCTTTCCCCTGCCCGAAGCCCAGCTAGACCGCTTCCTCTTCAAACTCAGCCTCGGCTATCTGACGGACGGCCAAGAGGCAGAGATGCTGATCACTCTCGGACACCGCCATCCCATAGAAAACCTCAGCGCCGTGGTGGACGGGCACAAGCTGCCGCAGCTGTCGGAACAGATCTGGAACGTAACGGTCGCCGACAGCATCCGCGACTACATCGTCGCCCTCGTCCAGGCAACCCGCAGTCACGCAGACCTCGCGCTCGGCGCCAGCCCGCGCGGTTCCTTGGCGCTCTACCGCGGCGCACAGGCCAGGGCAGCCTTGCGCGGCCGCGACTACGCCCTGCCGGACGACGTTCAGGCCCTGGCGCTGCTGGCGCTGCCGCATCGCTGCATCGTGCGCTCCGACGCAGCCCTGCGCGGCCGATCGGCCGAACAGATCATCACCGAGTTGCTGGAGGAGGCCGCTCTCGACTTGGGTGACGAGGGAGAAGAGCTGCCGGCCCGCTTTCCAGCCGCCGTGCCGGAGTAGCAGATTGTTCGATCTCTTTTTCCTCCTTCTATTCCTCTTTGTAATTGCCGTTTTCCTGAGGCTCGACTGGATCTACTATCTCTTCTACGTTGTCGGCGGCGTCTGGCTGATCAGCCACTGGTGGACGCAGCGCAGCCTGCGCAACCTGACAGTCTCGCGGCGCATGCCGGCCAAGGCGTTCGCCGGCGAATCAATAAGCAGCGACATCAACTTTCACAACCGCAGCCGTCTGCCAATCCCCTGGCTGCGACTCAACGAAAACATTCCCATTGACCTCAAAGCCGTAGAGCACTACAGCACAATAATCAGCGTCGGCGGCCGATCCTTGACCCAACGCCGCTTCGCGCTCCACTGCCACCGCCGCGGTTACTACGAAATCGGCCCGCTCAATCTCCACACCGGCGACCTGTTCGGATTCGCCGAATCCTCCTGGCAAGAGACGAATCCGCATTTCCTGACCGTATATCCGAAAGTTTTTTCGCTCTCAGACCTTGGGCTGCCCAGCCTCTTGCCATTCGGCGACATGCGCAGCCCGCAACGTCTTTTCCAGGACCCTACTCGCATGTCCGGCGTGCGCCCGTATGCAACTGGCGACAGCATGCGTCACATCCACTGGCGCGCCAGCGCCCACGAGGACACGCTGCTGGTCAAGAAATACCAGCCTTCAATGGCCCTTAACTCGACAGTTGTACTTGACCTGGACCGTAGCGGCTTCCCCTACCGCGAGGAGTACAGCGGCAGCGAATGGGCCATCGTACTGGCCGCGTCTCTCGCCAGCCATGTGGCTGAACAGCGTCAGGAAGTCGGGTTCATCAGCAACGGAGAAGACCCGCACGCCGGCGCCGAGGTCCTGGCCGTTCCTGCCCGAAACGGGCGCGGTCATCTGATGGGAATCCTCGAGATCCTGGCCCGCATCCAGCTACGCGACCCGCGCAGGGATGAGCCGGAAGCGCCGCCCCGCCGCAACGGCGCGTCGGCGGGCCGGGAGCAGCTTTCTTCCGCGGGAGAATCGAGCTCCCCGATTGCCCTGTCGACCTGGCTGCCTCACCGCGTGGCGCACCTCGGCTGGGGCTCGACGCTGCTGGTCGTAACGCCCCGCCTGACCGAGAGCTTGATCTGGGTTCTTCACGGCATGTACCGTCGCGGTCTCAATGTCTTCGCCCTGGTTTGCACGCTCCAACCCCAGTTCAAGAATGTCCAGAAACAGGCCGAGGCGTTGGGCGTAACCACCCATCAGGTCGTCTGGGAATCGGACTTGCTCGGCTTGCAAAAGCAGCCGCACGAAGGATGACACAGACAGGCGGCACGCGCTCGACCTTTGACCATGCCTGGCAGGACTCGCTGCTGCGTCCCGCAATCATTGCCGCGCTGGTCGGCTGTATCCTCGTGGCGATGACCTCGTTCATTCAGCACATGGCACCCGGCCTCCCACCGGCCTATATCGCCATCCTGCGCATCACTTCAATCGGCTCGGCCCTCATCGGCGGCTACACAACCACAATTCTTGTGCGCCCGTCTCAGCGTCAGCGGCGAACCGCCTCCTTCCGGCTGGCCGAGCTCGGGCTGATCCTCTCTATCGCCCGCGTCGCGCTTTGGGGCGCAGTCGAGGGCTTCCCCGACTTGGCGTCGCTGTTCCTGGAGCCCTTCGGCGTCTTGCTGACACTGCGTTTTGTCGTCAATGCATTCCTCATCCTGATCGCGTGGGGAATGGCCATTCTTGTGACCAACGACTTCCTGGCGATGGGACTGCAGGCGGATGAGCTGATCGACCTGGACGCAGCCTCCCGGCCGGTCAGCGGCGACGATCATCGCATCCAGAGCGACCGCCGTGCCCTCGTACGCCGTTTCAGCGAACGCTGGGCAATGGGGGGAATGATTCTCATCCTGTTGACCGCAGCCAGCCAGGTCGGCATGGGCGCGAACGGCTTTTTTGCACTCATGCGCCAGGATATCGCCGGCGGTGTCATCGGCGCGGCCATCGTCTACTTTCTGCTTGGCCTCCTCCTGCTTACATTCGGACATCTCGCCGCCTTGAGAGCCCGATGGCAACTGGCAAAGCTGCCCAGCGAAGCCTCGATCACGCGAAACTGGCCATTCTATGCTTTCGGCCTGCTGCTGGTGGTGGCCGCCATCGCCTTCCTCATGCCGCTGGGCGGGACGTTCCGGCTGGCACAGTTGCTGGGATTCCTCTTCCGCGCGTTGTCCACCTTCATGTTCATGATACTGGGACTGCTGATCGGGCTGATATCCCTGCTCTTCGGCGGGGGCGAGGAACCTGCTGAAGAGGCTCCGCCTCCACAACGCCAAATCGAACCACCCCAGTTCGAGCAGGCCCAGCCGCCCGAAGCGCCGCCCTGGCTGGGAGGCACGGTCTTCTGGATCATCGTCGCCCTCCTCCTCGGCTACGCGACGTATATCTACCTGCAGGGGCGCGGCGTGAACTTCCACCTGCTGTTGGCCTGGTTACGCCAGTTCTTGCGCGGCTGGCAACAGATCGGCGCGGCTTTCAACGAATGGCGGTCGCGTTCACTGCAGCCGGTGCACTCGGAGAAGAGCAGGTCTGGCCGCTCGCGCCTGCGCCGCTGGCTGGATGACCTTACCCTTGGCCGCCTGCCGCCCGATGAGCAGGTGCGATACTTCTACCGGTCAACCCTGGAGAACGCGGCCGAGCACGGCCTACGCCGGCGTCCCGGTGAGACGCCGCACCGCTTTCAGGCCCGCCTCGCCAACAGCATTGAGAATGAAGATGAAGAGGCCGTTGCCCGGCTGACTGCCGGATTCGTGCGCGTCGAATTCGCCCGCCGCAGCACAGAACCAGAGGAGGTTCCTTTCCTGAAGCGGGCCTGGACACAAATTCGCGGTGCACTTTCCCGGCTCCAGGACGAAAAGGACGCCGCAAACGGAGTATCTCGGGCCGCGCGGGGCGACGAGTAAGCTTGATCTCCCGGCCGCGCATCTCTTTTCTCCCGATTCCGCGCGCTTTTCCAATCAAAAACCTGTACAAAAGAGGGAAATTTCCCCCTTGACTGTACCAAAATAGGTCGCTATAATGAAGGAATATGCGTTTCGCTCAGGCCTGCGCCGTGCGGCCTGCCGTGTTCTGCTGCATTCTAATCTCTAACTCACAGGTGGACAATGCGATGATGCCAGAGTCAAATCAGTTAGGCGACGAAGCCGAAGAGCAAGTCAGTGAGGAAGTCGGAGAGGAAGTCGGAGAGCAAATCAGTGAGGAAGTCGTTGGGGAAGCCCTTGGGGATGCTGGTAAGGAACCCGATGAAGAACGCGATGAAGAACCAGGCGAAGAGCAGCAGTCCGATGAGATGCTTTTCGAACAGTATCTCGCCGAAGAAGAGGACCTTAGCCTTCCCGAGCGCGGTGATCTAAGGGAAGGCATTGTCGTCGAAGTACGCCCGAATGAGCTGCTGGTAAACATTGGCGCCAAGCGCGATGGTATTGTGCCACAGTCGGACTTGAACCGACTCGAACCAGAATATGTGGACACGATGCTCGAGGGCGAAACAGTGCCCGTGGTCGTAAGCAAACTCACGACCAACGAAGGCATGCTTGTGCTGAGCATCGCCGATGCCTTGCAGAAGAAAGACTGGCTTGTCGCCGAAGCAATGCTAGAGAGCGGTGACATCACAGTCCGTAAGGTCGTCGGCTACAATAAGGGCGGTCTCCTGGCCGACTTCGAACACTTGCGAGGATTCATTCCCGCTTCGCATGTCGTCGGTCTGCCGCGAAATATGAATGAAGAACAGCGCAATGAGAGGCTTCAGCAGATCGTCGGACAGGAACTGCCGGTCAAGGTCATCGAAGTGGAACGGCAGCGGAGACGGCTTGTGCTCTCATACCGGCTGGCCGAACGCGAATACCGAGCCAGCCGCAAAGCGCAGCTGTTCGAGGAGCTTACCGTAGGCGCAGTCATTGAGGGCGAGGTACGAAGCCTGCGTCCATTCGGCGCGTTTGTCGACATCGGCGGCGCTGACGGCCTGCTCCACGTTAGCGAAATCGGCTGGACCCCGGTCAGCCATCCCCGCGATGTCCTGCGAGTCGGCGAACGAATCCAGGTCGAAATCCTGCGCCTCGACCCGGAGCGCAGCCGCATCGCGCTCAGCCGTAAAAGGCTGCTGTCAAATCCCTGGGAAAGCATCGAAGAACGCTACAAGCTGAACGAGACAATCCTGGTCACGATCACACGTGTCATCGATTTCGGCGCCTTCGCCCAACTGGAACCGGGTATCGAAGGGCTTATTCACATAAGCGAACTGGCCGACATTACGGTCGCCGAACCCCTGAAGATGGTCAGCAGCGGCGACCGCGTTCCAGTCAAGATCCTGCGTATCCACCCAGATCGGCAGCGCATCGGTTTGAGCCGGCGTCAGGCAGATGAGGTCGTCGGGCAGGCGCTGCTGGAGTCGGAAGCCGAGAACTTCGGTGTCGAGACTTCTGCCGAGGAAGGCGACGACCATTCGGACGAGTCGGAAGCCTCCGCGGAAGCGGTAGCCGAGGCGAAGTCCGACGGCGAACCGGAAGCCGCCGCCGAGGCTGCAACTGAGCCCGAATCCCGAGACGGGCCGGAAGCCTCCGTGGATTCCATTCAAGAGCCGGAACCTTCCCCCGAGACTGCGGCTGAGGCAAGTTCCACCGACGGGCCAGAGGCCGCGGCAGAACCTGCTGCCGCGGCAGAATCGACCGACGACCTTGAGTCCGCCGCGGAGACCGGGGATTCGGAAGCCCCGGACGACCCAACCGCAGATGGGGCGGAGCAAGGAAAGTCAAACAAGGATGAATGAGTCAAAGTTTGCGGTCACGGTAGTTCATAGTCTATAATGTCAGAACCTGCCAGTCTTTTGAAGCAATAGGGCTGGCAGGCTTGCTTTGTTCGATACAGGGAATCCATTCGAAGGGGGTGAGAGCGATAAGCGTTGAACTGAGACCCGGTGAGTCCCAGGAGAGCCTGATGCGTCGCTTCCGCAAGTCGGTCGCCGAGGCTCGCATCCTGCCCATCGTGCGGCAAAAGCGTTGGTTTACGTCCAAGAGCGAGGTCCGCCGCATCAACAAACAGAAGGCCATAAGGAAGGCACGGCGCAACGCGGCCCGTTCCTTCCGTTAAGAGACCCTACAAGCCGCAGGCAAGTTGACTGCCGCCCAACGATGGAAAACTATGGCTGAAGAAATTCTCACACTGGAAGGTAAGGTCGTCGAAGCACTGCCCAATGCCCAGTTCCGGGTGGAACTCGAAAACGGACACGTTGTTCTTGCCTATCTATCCGGCAAGATGCGAAGAAACTACATCCGTGTCTTCCTCGGCGACAAAGTGAGAGTCGATATGAGCCCCTACGATCTGACAAGAGGACGCATTACATATCGGCGCAAGTAGCAATACGGGCTGCATGGGGCAGCCCGGCTGCGCGAGTCGACGGGACGCGCGACAAGCGCTCCTGAATAAAGGAGCGCCGCCGGCGCCTTCCAACAATTTACATTTGTGTTGAGATGCCAAACCGGGAACACTGTTTTTCCCGGTTTTTCATTGCTGGCCAGCGTTCACAAACCGGGCAAATTCCGCAGCGCAACAGCGGCATCCTGGGCAAAGAGCTGCTCAATCTCAAAGGTCAGCCGTTCGCTCGCCTCAGAAAGAGGAACCCACATTACCCTGAACTGCCTTGCATCACCGGCAGGCCGCGGCGTCTGACGCGCAGACAGAAGCCGCATCAAATAGTAGTGGTCCTCGCGCAGATAGTGTCTGCCCTTGTATTCGAATTCGACCGCTCGCCGCCCCAGGTCAGCCAGAATGCGCAGGTCACAGTAACCGGACTCTTCGCATGTTTCGCGCAAAGCAGCCTCCTCTGCGCTTTCACCGGGATCGATATGCCCCTTGGGCAGTCGCACCTCCGCCCGGCGGAATCGGTCCAGCAAGAGTAAGTGAGTCTCCTCCACAGTCAGGTCCGGCACTATACCCCTCTGCACGACCACGCCGCCAGCCGCTGCGTATTGGACTCTCTTCACGACCTCGTCCCCTGTGCTAAAATTCTCTCATGCAGACATTGATCTCCGGGGCAACCGCCTTGCACATCCCCCTCACATCCAACCAGATCGAGCAGTTCGGAGCCTACGCCGCCCTGCTGGCTGAGTGGAACGAAAAGATGAATCTGACCGCTATCGCCGACAGCGAGGGCGTGCAAACAAAGCATTTCCTGGACTGCCTGGTCGGCCTTCCACTCATCGCAGAGGAGATCGGGGAGCCTCTGCCCCTGCGTCAGTCTCTTTCCTGCGTCGACATAGGTACCGGCGCCGGCTTCCCGGGACTGCCGCTGAAGATCGCCTGGCCCAGCCTGAAACTTACTCTTATAGACGGTACGGCCAAGAAGATCCGCTTTCTCGGCGAGGTTGTCGACGTATTGGGCCTTCAGAACGTCCGGCTCGTCCAGGGCAGGGCCGAGGAATTGGGCCATCATCCGCGCTATCGCGGCCAGTTCGATCTGGTTGCAGCCAGAGCGGTAGCGCGGCTGAACACCTTGGCCGAGTATCTTCTGCCGTTCGCGCGACGAGAGGGATTGGCGGTTGTGTATAAGGGGCCGAACGCGTCAGAAGAGTTCATCGAAGCGCGCCATGCCATCGACCTGCTGGGGGGTGAAACAGTCCGCTTCGCGCCGGTTGAGGTACCGGAACTGGACGAGGAAAGGCGGATACTACTTCTCCGTAAGCTGCGCAGGACGCCCAAACACTACCCCAGGCAGCAGGGACTGCCCCGCAAGAGTCCACTTTGACGCAGTGTCCTTCCTGCTTCCCGCTGGACCGCTCAACTCAGGTAGTAGGTCATGTGCTGGAAGTGCACAACCGGGTCGATGTACTCGACCCGCACGTGAGACGGAACCGACAAGGTGATTGGGGCGTAACAGAGAATGCTGTTCAGCCCGGCTTCGACCAGCTCGTTGGCCACCCGCTGGGCCGCATGCGCGGGAACGGCCATCACCGCAATCTGGGCTCCCGAACCTGCGACACTCCTGCTGAGGTCGGCGAAATCCCCGATTTGCAATCCTTGGCCAATGGGCTTCCCGATCTTCTGCGGGTCTTCGTCCATCACCGCGACAATGCGAAAGCCGCTCGATTCAAATTCCTGGTAGTTTGCGATCGCCGTGCCCAGCGATCCCGCCCCCACCAGAATCACAGGCCAGATACGGTCAACGTTCAGGATCTTCTGCAACTGCCGGCACAAGAAATCGATATTGTAGCCCGTGCCCTGCTTGCCGAACTCCCCGAAGTGGCTCAGGTCTTTGCGGATCTGAGCCGAGCTGATGCCCAGGTGCTCGCCCAGCTCCTGGCTGGAGGTTACCTCTCTTCCATCGTCCGCCAACAAGCGCAAGGTCCGCAGGTAGACCGGCAGCCGGCCGATCACAATGTCGGGAATGGAGGCCTTCTCCTGCGCTCTTACCTCGTTCGCCACCACGTTGGCGCCTACTCCTTACCGGGCTGGGCAATCTCCGCCTACACGTCAATGCGCCGCGCTCCGAACATAGCACACTGGACCAAAATAGGCGCGACGCGGGCGCCGTCCAGGCCCCCTCCTCCTGCCACCGGTTGCGAAATAATTCACTAAGCTTACCACAGCCCTGCCCGTAGAGCAATCCTGCGACTGATGGCGCGCCGCTTGTTACGAGGATGTCGCAACTCCTGCCAAAGAATAGGATTGGAACGGTGAGAATGCAATGGGGATGCGCGTTTGACGCGGGCCGCGCTCACATGCGCAAGGTTTCAGTATGGCCGTCCACCGCCAGCGCCTGGCCGGAGATGCGCCCGCCCCCTTCAGAACAGAGAAAGAGCACCGTCTCAGCGACATCGACGGCGTCAATCAACGTGCCCAGCGAACTCTTGCCGAGATAGGCGGCACGGATTTCGTCCGCGCTTACGCCGCGCGCCGCCGCCTTGGCCTCGATGACACCTTCTATGCGCTCGCCTTCCACCGCACCCGGACAGACCGCGTTCACCCGAATCCCGTAAGGACCCAACTCCATCGCCAGCGTCTTGGTCAGGCCAATCAGCCCCCACTTGGAAGCAGCATATGGGGTTCTCAGCGGGTAGCCGTGCTGTCCCGCGGTAGAGGAGATGTTGATGATGGAACCGCCGCCGCTCGCCTTCAACAGGGGAATGGCGAGGCGGGCACTGTAAAATGCCCCATTCAGATTCACGTCGATCGTGCGCAGCCAGTCCGACGGCGAAATCTCCTCAGCGCTTGCGGTCGGACCAGGAATGCCGGCGTTGTTCACCAAAACGTCAAGCCCGCCGAGCGCCTCTGCTGCCTCCCCGAATGCCGCCTGCAGATTGTCCCAGTCAGCCACGTCGGCGCGCGTTCCAGAAATCCCGTCGCCCTGACCGGTCACCTCCGCCAGTGCCGCTTCATTCACGTCGCAAACATGCACGCGTGCACCGGCTTGCAGGAAGCGATCAGCGATAGCGCGCCCGATGCCTCCCGCGCCCGCCGTAATGAAGACTCGCTTGCCTGCGATTCCCTTCACTTTCGCTCTCTGGTCAAACCGCCTAAAACAGTGGAAAATTGCCGGCTCTTCGCCGCCCGCCAGGGTTACCCGTACGAACCATGGGGCAGAAAGCCGAGGACCCGTCGCAGCCTCTCATCCGCGCCGTCATAGACGTGCTCCGGCATCGAGTAGTTCATGAACGGGTAGTATTTGTGGCCGATGATCCGCCGCCCATACGTGACCTGCGTTATGTAGCGGACTCGCTGGCTGCGGTTGGGACCGCCCTGGTGCCAGACCTGGTTGTTGAAGAGAACAACGCTGCCTGCCGGTCCGAGATTGTACTGGACGCGTTCCTCCCACTCGGTGCCTTCAAGCTGCCGCGGCGGGCCGACCCCGAACAGATGCGAGCGAGGAACTGTCTCCGTGCCCCCGTTTTCAATCTCCTTCACATCGGTCAAATAGTAGTTGGCGGTGAAGAAGAGGACAGGCAGATGGACGTTTGTCGGCGGCTCGCCCTCGGTGACGATGTAGTGAGGACGGTCATCCTGGTGCCAGCCCTCCAATCCGCCGCCGGGCGGAGAGATAAAGGAGTTGTTGTGGATCACGTGGCAGTCCGGCCCGATGATTGCTTCAGCTAGCGAGATCATCGGCTCCATGGCGAACAGACGCAGATTGGCGGCGCTGGTCTCAAACAGCCGATGGGCCAGGTGCGCGCGTTTACTTTGATTGTTCAGGCCGTTGGGGTTCTCCCGCAACGCAAACTCGAGGTCGGTGCGCAACTCAGCCGTCCAATCCGGCGGCAGCACATTGCGCAGGAACAGGCAGCCTTCGCGGTAAAACTCCTCTGTCCAGGCCTCGATCTGCGCCTCGCCTACTTCTTTGCCTGCCAGGTAGCTCGTCTCCATCCTTTTTCCTCCTGCATTCATTTCTTATGACTGGCGCCGCGTGCGACGCGCCCGAGTTGACCTTTTCCATGGGGGATGCGTTTACGGCAGCCAACTGTGCGACTACCACACTATATCATCATCCCACCGATCCGAATACAGGCAATCAGAATCCCTGCAAACGGCTCAGATCGGCTACCGATGCCGGCAAACTCGCGATCCGCTGCACGAGCGCCTGTCGCGCCAAGCGCACGTCCTCCTGCTCTGCGTTCACCAACACCGCGTCGAAGAAACGGTTGATCGGCGGAGCAATGGCGGCCAGAACCGGCCCCAATGCTTCAGAGGCGTCGTCCGCTCTGTCCAGTTCTGCGGCCGCGCCTGTGTAGACCTTGTGCAGCGTGCGCTCCTCGTCAACCTGATAGGCAGCAGGATTCAGGGGCAACTCGCGGTCAATGCCGCGCACGATGCGGGCACAGCGGGCATATGCTGTAAACGACTCCTCCCACGTTGCCGCGACGACGGTGGCGGTCAGGTGACGAACCGCCTTGACCGAGGCGTAAGGATCGCTCCCTTGCGCGGTCAGCACCGCTTCCACAACATCGGGGCGGTGGCCCAATTCCCGCAGTCTTGTCTCAAGACGCCGGATCACAAACTGTCTGGCTTCCGACACGGCCGTGTCAGACAGCAGGCCGTCGTAGCCTACAGCCGCCAGCTCCAGAGCAGCCGTCAGATCGAATCTCCGCTCGCCCAGCGTCAACGCGTTGACGATCCCGAGCGCCGCGCGGCGCAGGCCATACGGGTCCGCACTGCCGCTCGGCTTAACGCCGGCGCCGAACAGCCCAACCAGGCTGTCCAGCTTGTCGGCCAGGCTCAGGGCAAGACCCGCATCGCTCGCAGGGATCGCGTCACCGTCAAAGCGGGGCAGATAGTGCTCCCGGATCGCCTGCGCCACCGCCGGGTTCACACCGCCCCTGCGCGCGTATATCTCCCCCATCACGCCTTGCAGACTGGTCATCTCCACGACCATCGACGTTACCAGGTCCGACTTGCACAGCGCAGCGGCCTCTTGCACAGTTTCGACGACATTCCCTTGGCTGCCCAGCATGCCGGCAATCTGGGGCGCCAGGACCTCCAGTCGGGCTACTTTCTCCAGCATCGAACCGAGTTTGGCGTGAAAGGTAAGCGTGCCCAGGCGCGGCGTAAAGCTGTTTAGCGGCCTGCCTGTATCCTGTCGGAAAAAGAACTCGGCGTCAGCGTACCGGGCGCGAATGACTCCTTCGTTCCCCTGCCGTACGACGTCCGGGCTGGCGAGTTCATCGGCGTTAGCAATAGTGACAAAATATGGCAGTAGCCCGCCGCCGCCGGCGGGGTCCTCACCTTGCCCCATAACCGGGAAGTAGCGCTGGTGCTTTTTCATCACAGCTGTCAATATCGGCGCCGGTAAGTCCAGGAAACGCTCCTCAAACGAGCCGCGAACGGCCAGTGGAGCCTCCACCAGATCGGTGACTTCATCCAGCAGGTCTCCGTCTGCCGCTGCCCCTACGGCCCCACCGGCCCGTTCGACCTCCCGGTCAACTGCTGCTTCGATCCGCCTGCGCCTTTCTGCCTGGTCCAGTAGAATGCCCTGATTTGCTGCGTCATCGAAATAACTGTCGGCCTCCGCGATCGAAAACGTAGTGAACTCACCCGTCTCCAGGCCGGCGCGCGCGTCGCCAAAGCGTGCGCCGCGACTGATACGCCCGCTGCTTACCTGTGCCCACGACAGCGGCACGACCTCCGCGCCGTAGAGCGCGACGATCCAGCGCAACGGCCGCGGATAGCCCTTGTTGCTGCCGTTCCAGCGCATCGTCCTTCCCCACTGCATGCCGTCAAGTAAGTCCTCGATGAGTTGGGGCAGCACGGACGCGGTTGGCTCGCCTTCCAGCCTGGTGACCGCATGAACGTAGTTGTCACGCACCTCCAGATCGGAAGGCTGCAGACCCTGGCCGCGGGCAAAGCCGATAGCCGCCCTGGTCGGCTGGCCGTCGCCGTCGAAAGCGCGTTCGGCCGGCGGGCCGCGGCGTTCGACGATCTCCTCCTGCTGGCGCGGCGCCAGCGCCTGCACGTACGCCGCCAGCCGGCGGGGCGTGCCGGTCACCGAAAGCCCCCCGTGCGTCAGCCTTGCCTGCTCCAGCAGCTCGCCCAACCGCAGCTCCAACTGCGCGATGCCTGTCTGCACGTCGGCGGGAGGCAGTTCCTCGCTGCCCAATTCAATCAGCAAAGACTGCTGCCCGCTGGCCGGGGCGGAGGCCTGATCCGCCTTCTTCGCCTGCTCTTCCGCACGTCGGTCGGGCGCATCGCCGTTAGTCAGCCACGGGTACTCCTCGCGCTGCCTCTGCTCCAGGTACAACTCTGAGATTCGCCGCGCCTGATTGCGCATCGCCGCGAAGAACTTGGCCCGTTCGGTCACGCCGATTGCGCCGCGAGTGTCCAGAATGTTGAACGCCTGACTCTGCCTCAGCACATAATCATGCGCCGGCGCAACCAGGCCCCGTTCGATGCAGGCCTCGGCCTCGGCACTGTAGAGGTCGCACATCGCCCTCTGCCGCGCGACGTCGGCCAGTTCAAAGTTGTAAATGCAGTGCTCAATCTCCTGCTGGCGGTAGATGTCCCCGTACGTGTGCACGCCGTCGAAATCTATCGACCAGACCTCGCTGCGCCGTTGCAGGTACATGACGATCCGCTCAAGCCCGTAAGTGATCTCCACGCTCACAGGGTCCAGACTGACCCCACCCGCCTGCTGGAAATAGGTGAACTGCGTGATCTCCTGGCCGTCCAGCCAGACCTCCCAGCCGAGACCCCACGCGCCCAGCGCCGGCGACTCCCAGTTGTCCTCCACAAAGCGAATGTCGTGCCGCGCCCGCTCCAGCCCAATAGCCTCCAGGCTGCTCAGATAGAGCTCCTGCGGGTTGCCTGGGTCCGGCTTTAAGATTACCTGGTACTGCGTGTGCATCTGCATCCGGTTCGGGTTTTCGGCATAGCGGCCATCGTCGGCGCGGAAAGACGGCTCCACGTAGGCGACGTTCCACGGCTCCGGGCCGAGCACGCGCAGTACCGTGGCCGGGTTCATCGTGCCCGCGCCCAGCTTTTCGCTGTGGGGCTGCCAGATCTGACAACCGCCCGCTGCCCAAAATTCGTTCAGTCGGCGGATTGTTTCCTGCATCGAGGGCGCTTCAATCATATATCGTCCCGTCTGTCATTCCAGTTGTCGTCTGCCGGCGGAAACGCTGTTGCGGCCTCCGTTACTCGCGCTCGACGGCAAAGCCGTTCGCTGCTACGGCCTGCTGAAAGAGCTCTTCGTCCAACTTCAACCCGAATCCGGGCGCGTCTGGCAGCAAAACCTGCCCCTCCTCAACCCGGTAGGCGCTACCGTCAAGCCCCGGCGTCGTTACCTCGTCCCATTCGACGAACAGGAAGCCGTCGACCGCTGCCGCCAGGTGGCCCGAAACGTAGTTGCCCACCTGGCGCCCATAGTGATGCGGCGCGGTCCGCACGTTCCAGCCGTCCAGCAGCGCGCCGGTCTCCAGCCAGTTCGTCATGCCGTGGCTGAAAATGTCGTACTGTATGATATCGACGAAGCCGTCGCGGGCATAGTCCAGCAACATGGGCGAGGCCAGACCCTCGCCGTCGGCAATGTTGACGCCCAGCCCTTCGCGCTCGATCCAGGCGTGGAGATCCTCGTACAGCGCGCCGTCCTCGTGGAAAGCTTCCTCCAGCCAGAAAACATTGCAATCAGCGGTCTCGCTCAGAATCTGCTTGGCGATGTTGAGATTGTAGCCGTTATTGGCATCGATCAGAATTGTAGCCTCGGCGCCGACCGCTTCGCGCACCGCCAGGATTACCGCCACGTCGCGACGATTGCCTTCGACCAGCGGCATGTGCCGTGCACCGCGTCCCACTTTGATCTTGAACGAACGGTGACCGTGCTCGTAACCGTAAGACGCTTCCGCTGCAATCAGCGCCGCGCCCGCCCCGTCCGTCGCCAGGTGCAGGTCGTCAATGTAGAGCGAAGTGTCATAGCAGCGCACGCGCAGCGACTCGGGCGCAGTCTTGCCGGCAACTTCCGCCAGCAACCGGTAGACGGCCCGGCCTTCGCGCTGGCCAAGCAGGTCCCACAACGGGAACTCAAGCTTGCTGGTCCTATCGGCGACTCCGCGCTTGCGGTCGAACAAATCCCCAAGGCGCGTCCCGAGAAACGGAAAGGCTTCAGCCTCGGAAAAGGGGCGGCAGGGACCGAAACCCGTCGACCCGTCATCGGTGGTGACGCGCGCGAGCTGCACCTGGACCTCCTGCCCGTGGAGTGCGATGCGGGAGTTACAGCCGGCCGCCCGCGGACGCTGGCCCACAAGGGTACCCCACTCGATCGACCTGATTCTGGAACCGTCCATCAACTATCCTCCCCGAAACTTGGCGCAGGCGCTCGCCCGAGCAGCTCCCTTACCGAGCAGTCCACTAGGCCTCCGCGTAGCGCACGCCCGTAGGAACGACATCCGTCTCCTCCCCGCGTCGGATCGCCTCGGCGGTCTCGACAACGCTCTCGAAATCGTGCAGCGGCTCATAGCCGAGACGCGTCTGAATCTTTGTCAGGTCTAGCGTGAAATGGTTCGCCGAAGGCAGACGTGCGTCCGCGTAACCGGTCCCGTAGCGTTCGGCCAGCCAGGGCACCGCTTCCGCCCAGTCGATGACGACCGCGCCTCCCAGATTGAACTCCTCACCCACTGCCTCCTCCCGCTCGATGCCCAGTATCAAGCCGAGGGCAATGTCGCGCACGTCGCAAAACGGTTGCTTATGCGGCACACCGTTGGGATTGCGGCTCAGCAGGAGCTGGTCCTCGCCCGTCCATTGCGCTCTCAAGTCGTCGAGCATCGCCTGGGTATCCGCGTCATCGCTGGACATCGTCCTGTAGCGTTCCACCTCCGTGCTTAAGGCCAGGCGCGTCGGCAGACCGGCCTCGTTGAAGAATTCGCTCGGTTCGAGCACCGTGGCGAATCGAAACGAGGTCGCCGGCACACCGTACTGGTGGTAGTAGGCCATCGCCAGCTCCTCCCCGATCCACTTGGTCAGGAAGTAGGGCATTTGGTGATAACGCGCCACCATCTCCTCGCGAATCGGCTCCTCGAAGTAGCGGCCGTACTCCTCCAGCTTCCAGTAGACCGCCTCGCTGCAGGCGTAAACGAAGCGGTGTAGGTTGGGGCACTCCGCGCGCACGCTCTCCAGCAGATTGAGCGTGCCCATAGCGTTGATGTCCAGGTACTGCCGGTTGTCGAACGGGCCGCCGAACGCCGCCGCCAGGTGGTAGATCGCGTCTACGCCCTTGACCGCCCGCCTCACCTCCTCCAGATTTCTCAGATCGCCTTCAACAGTCTCCACGCCGGCGAACGCATCCAATTTGCCGGCGCGGCTGGCATCGCCGGGGTAGACAAAGCAGCGAATCTCGTGCCCCTTGGCCAGCAGCCGCGTAACGAGGTTGGCGCCGATCCGGCCCGTGCCGCCGGTAACCAATATCTTCATGAACGTTCCTTTCGATCGGTCGCGAGCGCCTGCGAATCATTGTTTGACGGCGTGTAGCGAGTCTGCCCCGAATCCGGCGCGCGGCTTCCCTCAGTGTAACAAACAGGGGGCGGCGTGTCTAAAGATTGGCGCAACCGCGTGCATCCCAGATCAGGGGATAGGAATGTCAGATAGCGATTTCGCGCCAGCTCCCGCTAAGTAGCCGTGCGCGGAGAGCGAACATCGCCTGAACGTCATCATGGGACCAGGACATGCCTTCTCGATTCATCCTTTGATGAACGGGAGTCTCGACGACGTATTCGAAGGTGGTGTTTGGTCTCTTAGGCGAGTAGAGGACCTCATTGCGGGCCACTTCGCCTGCGCGTGCCGAAATCAGGGTCGAAGTCAATCGTGGCGTCAGTCTCCTTGTCGGTAGCGCCGCGCATGTGCGCAAAAAATGGGGCTGATTCTGTCCAGAATTGGCCCAAGAGCGTCGTATTGTGTCGTAAAGTGGCTGCGAATTTCTGGGGAAATCGGGTATCGACAGGGTATCGATAGGGTATCGAATTGCTTGTTTTGGCCTGTTTGGTCTAACTTTGAAAAATTTCTCGGTCTCCTCGTGACAGGATATCGACATGGACTCTCGTAGCAGGATACGGCCGCGGTCTGTTCCCTGTCGCTTTTGTCGTGAGAACGCGCAAAATATGTCGTTTTGAGTGCCGATAGTGCGCAAAACAACGACAGCTGCATGCTTTTCGTGACAGGATACAGAGCCGGGTGCCGGCGGCGCCGGCATGGGCTGCATGGCGTGTGTCACAACACTGTGGGTGGGCAGCGCGACGGACGGCAGTTCTGCGCATTTCGAGCTGTTACCGGCAGAGCCCGGAGCGAAGTTCGCTTGGGGCAGGATTCGGACGTTCGGTTCGGGGCAGGTCGGCATGGTTTGCGGCCTGGGCATGGTGGGCGGGCAGTTGTGTGATGCGGCGCGTTCGGGTCCAGCCTGATTGTGTTCGGGCTCGACCTTGCAGTATAGCACGTTTCGGAGACTCTTGCAGGGGACGGCGGGAGCGGATTGCGGCGCGGTAGTGGATAGTGGATAGGTGCCAGTGGCCGGTAGCCAGTGGCCGGTAGCCAGTGGCCGGTGGCGAAGAAGCGGTGGGGACGGTGGGAGCCGGTCGGACGGGGGATCGAGTGGCGGCGAGCGGACACGGTGGCATCGTGTCCGCGGCGCGTTGGCGACAGGCTGGCAGCGCGCACGCACGGTGGTATTGCCTCCCGGTCGCTGACACACCAGCTGGGGACGCGCGCGCACGGTGGCATAGCTACAGGGGGGCGTTGCGGGGGGTGTCCCCCCGCACAAGGGAGGGCCGGAACGGCCCGACCGTCCTACGGCAGTGGATAGTGGGTAGTGGATAGTGATTAGTGGTCGGGAACTGCGGGGGACTGGTGTGACTCGGTTGCGGCGCGAGGTATGGGAATTTGCACGCCCCCATTTCGGACTGCACGCCGGGACCGCGCCGTCTGCTGCCCGCGAAATGTTGAACGCGTCATGCCATCCTTCTGTTCCGCCTGGGCATGCTTGAAAAAGGCCAGCGCGATTCTTGTTATCCGACCAGTTTCGGCGTATAACGGAAGTACACTCTCCGCAGTCCGCCACAATCCGCCGCGGGCAAGCGCCCGGCGAAAGGGAAACAGCCATGAAAATAACCGATATGACCGTCGAGCGCTACGCCTGGCCGCGCCCGAAGCCGATCAGCAATGGCAAATACACATACGTCGACGTCAGCCTCAACCTCGTCCACATACACACCGACGAGGGCGTCACCGGCGTCGGCTGGGGCGGCGGGACCGCGTCAGGCCAGGGCAGCGACCTGACGACAACGCTCATCGACTACTTCAGACCGGTCGTCATCGGCGAGGATCCCTTCAACTACCGCCGCATCTGGGAAGACATGTGGCTGCCGAAACTGGTCGGGCGGCGCGGGCTGTCGACGCGCGTGATCAGCGCCATCGACATCGCTCTGTGGGACCTCATCGGCAAGGCGGTGGACCGGCCTGTCTACCAGCTTCTCGGCGGT
>DAOUHX010000537.1:0-2332 GCA_034428395.1 Caldilineaceae bacterium | reverse complement strand
CGCCGACAAGGTGCACTACTGCCTCTGCGGCGCAAGCGCCAACGAGGGGGCCTTCAAATTCGCCCGCCGCTACGCGCGCGAGCACGGTCACGAGGACAAATGGGAGATTCTCGCCTTCAGCGACGCCTTCCATGGGCGGCTTTTCGGCGCGCTGGCGGCCACGCCGCGTGAAAAATACCAGCAGCCGTTCGAACCACTCATGCCCGGCGTCCGCTTCGCCGACTTCAACGACCTCGACGACGCCCGCGCCATGATGAGCGAAAAGGTCTGCGCGATCATTGTCGAGCCGATCCAGGGTGAAGGCGGCATCAACCCGGCCACGCCCGAGTTCCTCAGCGGCCTGCGCGCGCTCGCCGATGAATACGGCGCGCTCCTCATCTTCGACGAGGTCCAGTGCGGCCTCGGGCGCAGCGGCGACCTGTGGGCCTACCAGGGCTATGGCGTCGAACCGGATATCCTGAGCGCGGCCAAGCCCCTCGCCGGCGGTCTGCCCATGGGTGCCATCCTCATGAAGCAGAAAGTTGCCGACACCATCCATCCCGGAGACCATGCCAGCACATTCGCCGGCAACCCCTTCACCACGCATGTCGCTTGCACAGTGGTGGACCGGGTCGCGCAGCCGTCCTTCCTGGCCGATGTCAAGGAAAAGGGCCAGTACCTGATGGAGTTGCTCGCGGAACTGAACAGCCCCCATATCCTCGAAATCCGCGGCGCAGGTCTGATCGTCGGCATCGAACTGGACATCGACGCCAACCCCATCGTGGAGAAGGGCTACGAGGCCGGTATGCTGCTCCTGAGCGCAGGCGAGAAGATCGTTCGCTTTGTTCCGCCCCTGACAATCAGCAAGGAGGAGTTGGCCCTCGCCGTCTCCAAGCTGGGCGCAATCCTCCAGGAACTGTAGCACTCCCGGTCTGTGGCCGGTGGACTACTAAAACCATCGAGTTCCCGGCCACCGACCGCCGGCCATTGGGGCTATGAGCGAGATTCAGCTTAAACCGGCAACCGAAGAGGAAGTCTCTGCCATCGCCGCGCTCGTCAACGGCTTCGCGGCCCAAAACCTGATGCTGCCGCGTACCGAGGAGAGCATTCTCCAGTCACTGCCCGACTGGCTCATCGCGCTGGCGCGTCCCGGACCCGATGTCGAGCCCGAACCCGAGCCCATGGGCGGCTGCCCGCAACTGCTCGGATGCGGCTCACTCGTTGCCCTGACCGACCAGCTTGTTGAGATTCGCTCGCTGGCCGTCGCCCCCGCCGGCCAGGGCCAGGGCATCGGACGGCGCATTGTTGAGGAGCTCGTGCAGGTCGCGACCGCGCGCGGCTACGCGCAGATCTGCGCGCTCACACTGGAGGAGGGATTTTTCCAAAAACTCGGTTTTGACATTGTCGACCGCTGGAGCATCAGCCCCAAGCTCTGGCAGGACTGCATCTACTGTCCTAAGTTCCACCACTGCGACGAGGTAGCCGTGGCCCGCGATCTTACCGACAGACCGCTCGAAAAGGCGGACACAGCGCAGCCCGCCGCCTCACCGCTTCTCAAATGGCAGGCCTGGCAGCCGTTGAAGCTTGCCTACCGGCGCCCGTATAGCGAAACAGCAGAGGCCCAATCTGCAGGCGGATCCCGACCGATTCCACTGGACGACGCCGAGTCGCACGAGGAGGGCACGGAGTGAGGGCCATTCTTGCACTGGCCAATGGCCGCGTCTTTGAGGGCGAATCCTTCGGCGCCCGGCAAACGGTCGTCGGCGAGGTCGTCTTCAACACCAGTCTCACCGGCTACCAGGAGGTGCTGACCGATCCCTCCTATCGCGGGCAGATGGTCTGCATGACCGTGCCCCACGTCGGCAACACCGGCGTCAACCGCGAAGACGTCGAGAGTGACCGGCCGCAGGTGACCGCATTCATCGTGCGCGAGGTCAGCCCCGTCGTTTCCAACTGGCGCGCCAACGAAAACCTGGAGAGCTATCTCAGCCGCCACGCCATCCCCGGCATCAGCCAGGTCGACACGCGCGCGTTGACGCGGCTTCTGCGCGAGCAGGGCGTGCTCCACGGCGCCCTCTGCACCGACGGCAGCCATTCGTCCGCGCAGCTGGTCGAGCTTGCCCGCAGCTGGGAGGGCCTGGATGGCCGCGACCTTGTGCAGGAGGTCACCTGCGATGAGCCATACTTCTGGAACGCCGCAACGAAAGGTGAGTGGACCCCGGTCGCGTCGGGCAGCCCCGATTACGGTGTCTGGCAGGCAAGCGAGGGGCACGCCTCCCCGCTCATCGTCGCCTACGATTTCGGCATGAAACACAACATATTGCGCCGCCTGGCAAGCCACAACCTGCGCGTC
>DAOUHX010000536.1:0-1533 GCA_034428395.1 Caldilineaceae bacterium | reverse complement strand
GCACGATATCGACGCACTGGTTGAGTATCACAAGGGACGCACGGAATACACGATCGCGGCAAACTGGAAGATCGTCGTGGAAAACTACATTGACGGCTACCACCTTTCCCATCTGCACTCTGGCACGCTCTCCATGTACGACCACAGTCGCATCGAATCCGGTTTTGCCGGCCCACATTTCTATTTCCAGGAGCCGCTCAGTCCCGAATATGCCGCGGACGTTGAGAAGAATGCGGCTATGCCGCTGGTGATCCCGGCCGAACAGGCCGGTGCGTGGGTGCCTATGCTCTTTCCGGGCATCGGACTGGCTGAAAACGAGGATTCCTGGTCGGTATTTCACATTACGCCAGTTGCGCCCGACTCCACCAAGGTGGTCGTCCGCACCAAAGTAGCGGATGCATCGTTACTGGCCTTTGCATCACAGTCTTTTCGTTCCTGGAGTTTCTGGTCAAAGCGGGTCAGACCCAAGTTCGACAATGGCGACACCGGCGACCCGATGGCGTCTGGAGACTTCATGCAGGAGGACATCTACGCTTGCGAGCAGCAGCAGCGGTCACTGCAGAGCCCCTACTTCGAGCACGGCCCATCCGCTGCAGAGGGGGAGGCGGGTGTGCGCCAACACCAGGAGTTGGTGATGGCCTGGATGGGGAAAGAACAGTGACCGGAGACCGGTGATTTGCGTTGACTAGCTGAAAGGGAACAGCGATGCGACCGCCGGTGAATGAAAGGCCCCTGGCGGTCGCTCTCTGTTGGGGCTATTCTTCGGGGATGAGTTGCGATAGCGCGGGCCTCTCTACAGCCGACCTGTGTGCCCGCCAGTGGTCCAAAATCAGGGGGAACTCCCTTTCCATAAAGACGTAGTAATCCCGCATTTCTTCGAGACGTTGACGGCGGGCAGGGGAGGCACCGTCGAGCAGGGCCAGACCCGTTTCGGACAGGCGCCGCAACTCGGTAAACTGTTTTCTCGCCTTTTCTTCCATGATGTGCGACCAGGAATCGGGCACGACGCGGAAATGATCGCGGCGCTGGCCCGGCATGCTGATCCGTTCGATGATGCCCATCTGGATGAGCATACGGGTGCCGGTACTGATGGAGGACTTGCTGGCCTGCAGGGCTTTGGTCAGTTCGTGCATCGTCTGATGCGGGGGATCGCAGATGAGGAGCCAGCTCAGGATCCTGCCGGCCATGCGGGGCAGGCCGGCCTGTTCCCAGTACAGCCCGAAACTTTCGACATATTCGTGCATATCTTTCGTCGGCGCGGTGTCTTCCGTGATCGGCGGCGTATGTTGTGCGGCGCTCATGTTTCCAGGGCCAATTTCTGTTGCTGACGGCCGATGACGCTGCTGAGAAGGACAAGCAGCGCGGCGGAGATGAGAGCCAGCACTGCGATATCGAGTGCAATTGCGGCGATGCCGGCGCCGTTCTGACTCACTTCAAGCAGGGGGTTCATCAGATAGTAGGTGGGGAAGAGGCGGCCGATCCACTCGGGCACCTGGGGAAATATCTTGAGAATGCCGGGTGCGTAGAGCAGGA
>DAOUHX010000535.1:0-2600 GCA_034428395.1 Caldilineaceae bacterium | reverse complement strand
GCCGCCGAATTTATCAGGCCGATGCTGCTGGAAAACCCCGTCGGCCCGACCTGGTGGGAGGTCGCCGCGGTTCACGAGCTTTGGCAGGAGACGAAGGAGGGTGAATGACAGAATTTCCAACAGCGTGCTAAATCATTCAGCGCAGTCTTGCAAAAATGTAATTCAAGTGACAAAAGCAAGGAGAAAGCAGAATGACTGAGAACGTCCCCGTCAATGAAGTGAACGACAGTGGGAGCGGCGCGCCAAAGGGCCTGAGCCGGCGCCAGTTCCTCCGCAACAGCGCCGTCGTTGCCGGCGCAGGCCTGCTGGCAGTTGCCTGTGAGGCGCCGCAGACGGTCACGGTTGAAGTCCCGGCGGAGCAAATGGTCCTGCGCATGTGGACGACCCGCTTCTTCAACCCGAACATCAACCTGCACCTCAACGAAGAAGCCCAGAACGCCGGCCGAGACATCGGTTTCGCCGTCGACGTGCAGGCGATCCCCGGCGGCTTCCAGGAGTTCGCGGCCAAGCTGTCGGCTGCGGCTGAGGGCGGTACATTGCCCGACATCTTCTCGCCCCAGCTGGCGACGCAGACCTTCATGCGCGACGGCCGCATGCTTCCGATCCAGGAGGTCTGGGACGAGGTGGGAGATGGCCTCGGCGGCTGGCATCCTACCGCTGAGCGCAACTTCATGCTCGACGGCGTAGGCTATATGCTCGACATCGGCTTCGCGCCTGCGTTCATGCACATTCGCGAGGACCTGGTCAACGAGGCGGGCTTCACGCTGCCGTTCGCCGACCTGGATGAGATGGTCGCCTTCGGCCTGGAATACACCAACGCCGACGAAAACCTCTACGGCCTCGGCTTCGCCTACGGGGTTTCCGACGACCTGATGCACCTGCAGCCCCTGATGTGGGCCTTCGGCGGCGCCGCCTTCAACGAGGAGGGCGACATCACGATCGACTCGCCCGAGAACATCGAGGCGCTGCAGTGGTACACTGATCTGTATACCGTACACGAGGTCGTACCGCCGGCTGCGGTCAACTGGGAGGGCGGCGGCAACAACCAGGGCTACCTCACCGGTCAGATCGCCACGGCAATGAACCCGGGAAGCATCCTGGCGGCAGTGCGTCGCGGCGATACGCCGATCGAGGACCTGCTCGACAAGACATACCTGGCGCCGTGGCCACAGCGAACGCCGGAGATCGGCCCGCAGGCCCAGACCGAGGCCGGGCAGGCATTCGGCATTAACAAGGAGTCCAACTTCCCGGATGAGGCGCAGGATGTACTGCGCCATCTGTGGTCGCCCGACGTCTATGTCAAGATGATGCAGATGGGCCAGAGCTATCTCTTCCCGGCGCTGATGGGCGCTTACGAAGACCCGTACTTCTCCGAGGACCGCTGGAACCGGCAGGTGGTGGAAAACGTGGTGCCGATCATGCGCGACGAGTCCTGGCCGGCCACGCCGGCGCCGTGGACCAGCATGTGGCTCACGTGGGCCGGCAGGGCCTGCTCGCGCGTCATCCTCGACGGCCTCTCCGCGGCGGAGGCGATGAAGGAAGCGCACGATATCGTGGCGCAAGCCAGGGAAGATTTCCTGAGCGCCTGAGGCAACAAGCCAACAATGGCCGGTGGCCGGCCCAATGTCCGGCCACCGGCTCCTCTCCACAGAGTGGGACATTGTCATGACTCAATCAGCAGCGGGGCGCGCTGGTTCCGATAGCTCGCGCGACCTGGCTGACCCGAAGTCGCGGCTGCACCTATCCAAGGAAACGGTCCTGGGAATCGCCCTCATGGTCCCCGCCCTGGCGACCATTGCCGGCTTGATCGGCTACCCGACTCTGTATGCCATCTGGATCAGTCTGCATACCAAGCTTCTGGGCGTGCGCGATATGCCCTTCGTCGGCTTTGTAAACTATGCAGCGGTGCTGTCGGAAGGGAACTTTTGGCCGGCGCTGGGCCGGACGTTCTACTTCACCCTCGCCTCGGTCGCGATCAAGGTCTGCGTCGGCATGGCGACGGCGCTGGTGCTGAACGAGAACTGGCCCGGGCGCGGGCTGGCGCGGGCGGCCGTGCTGCTGCCGTGGGCCCTGCCGCCGCTGACAGCCGTCGTCACCTGGCGCTTTCTGTTCAACGACACGACCAACGTGCTGAACTACATCCTGGTCAAGGCGCATTTGATCGAAAAACCGATCCTGTGGCTGGCCAAGGCCGAATACGCGATGCCTTCGGCGATCATCGTCGGCGTCTGGCAGGGTTTTCCGTTTTTCGCCATCACCCTACTGGCCGGCCTCTCCCCGATCCCAGACGACCTCTATGACGCCGCAAAAGTGGATGGCGCCGGAATTATCCATCGCTTTCTCTTTGTGTCGCTGCCCGGCGTCTTTCCCGTCCTGATGGTCGCGCTGACCCTCTCCACCATCTGGACATTCAACCAGTTCACCGTTATCTGGCTGCTGACCACAGGCGGACCGGGTGAAGCGACGACCACGCTGCCGATCGCCGCCTACATGGAATCGTTCGCGGCCGGTTCGAAGAATCTGAGCAAGGGCGCGGTCTACGCCGTGTTGACCTTTCCCGTTCTGGTCGGTCTCGTGCTGCTGCTGAACCACTTTATCTC
>DAOUHX010000534.1:0-4868 GCA_034428395.1 Caldilineaceae bacterium | reverse complement strand
CCTGGCGAGGTCATCGCCGCTCTGGTGGAGATGGCGGGAATCGAACCCGCGTCCGCAACATTCGCCCTGAAACGTCTACAAGCATAGTCGACCTTCAAGAGATTCACCGGCGGGCCTCGGATCGACGCGAGACGCTTCTCCGGTTAGCCGATTCACTTGGGCAACGCTATCGGCGTACCGCTGCTGCAGCTCACAGTGTATGACGGCGACCGCCCGGCCTGCTGGCCCCACCGGGACGGGCCGTGGCCCTTCGTAAAGGGCCGGTGGCTTACTTAGGCAGCCACAGCCGCGGAAGCGGCCGGGGTGAAGCCAAAGTTAAAAGCCATGCCTGTGTTCTTGGCATTTGTATGTTTTGCGCCTTTTTAGCGTAGTCGACGCTCTACGGCTTGCAGTCTCAGGCCTGACAATGCCCCGTCGAAGCCGTTCATCCCCTTAGCGCACTCCATTATAGCCCAAATCGGCGCGACAGTCAATCCGGACGCGTTAGCGTTTTATCAGAGTTGCTCTTCAGATTGGACTGTCCTGGCAGGGGCGCTTCTCCTCTCCGTGCCGCGAAGAGCAGCCACTGCGCCGGCAGCAGCATCAGCATCGAGACCGTCAGCGCGACGGGAATGCGGATGATCGTTCCGATCCAGCCGACAAAAGGGCCGCCCACGACCTGGCCGGTAGAGTTCGCCTGCCCCCACAAGGAGATGACCGTTGCACGTTGCGCACTCGGTGTGATACGGACGAGCCAAGCGTTCTCCAGGGGGCCGAGCGTGCTGCGGCAGAGGTTGATCAACCAGAGCGCAAGCAGTGCGAACCAGAAGGTACGCGTCCAGGCCAGGAGCAGAAGACTCGCCGGCAGCAGGGCATAGAGCAGCGTCAGCCAGGCGACCAGGCGCGCGTGTACTTCGGCCGCCTTCCCGCGGCGAGCCAGCTCGGTAGCCGCGATTCCGGCCGTGGTCGCACCCACCCCGATGACGCCAAACCAGATGACGTGGTCGACCTGGCCAAAGAAAAGGGGAAAGCTGAAATTCTGCAGCAGATGTGGTGTCCACAGGCGTTCGTAACCCTCGCTGTAGAGACCGGTTACCAAACTGAGCCCGACGAGGATCCGAAGTGCATGGTGTCTCCTGACCGCGTGCAGACCTGCGCCGGCGGTGGCGACCATCCTTTTCCACGTTTCGCGTTCTGTCGCAGACGCGGGGCGGAAACCCCGCTCCGGCATCGTCAGGGCCAAATAGGCGGCGAGCACGATGTAGAGCGCGCCGCCGGCGAGGATTGGCAGTTGCAGCCAGCCGCGCGCAAGCCAGGCGCTCAGGCCGGTGCCGACCAGACCGGCGGCCAGCCCCACCTGCGACGAGCGCAGGAAGACCGGCCCGGCAGCATCCGCGCCAATTTCGTCGGCCAGCCACGCCTGCAAGGCGCCGCTGATGAAGGTATAGCCGGTCCCCCACAGGACCTGGGCGCCCAGCACTGCCCAGAAGCGGGGAATCGAGCCCTCCAGCAGGAAACCGCAGCCGATAAGCGCCATGCCTGCGATTACTGATAGCCGGCGCGAGTAGAGGTCGGCGACTGTGCCGGTCGGCACCTCGAAGAGTACGGCCGTAACCTCCAGTACGGTACCGACCAGTACAAGCTGCAGCGGGTTCAGTCCCACAGTCTCGACCTGGTAGACCAGGTTAATTGTGAAGACCAGCGCGTTGAAGAACGCACGTCCGCCGCTGATGATAAGAAAAATATCTGTGGGACTGTGCTTAGGCAAGAGACTTCAGGTTCGTACGCGCCGGCCACTACACCGGCGCCAGGTCCGGCTGTGCGGCAGTTGCGTCGTTTTTGACAGGGTTGGAACGATAGAGAACGGAGGTTGGGAGTCGCGTGTTCGCACCGCTTCGCCAGCCACCAGGCGCCCCCGTGGCACCCAGGACGAATCGCTTACCGCTGCTGCCTTCCGGCCCTGACGGGGTTCACGGTGCCCTGCCGCACAGGACCCAGCGACTGACGAAGCGATGCAAACACGCGAGGCGGAGAGGGAGGGATTTGAACCCTCGAGGGCTTTCACCCTACGAGCTTTCCAGGCCCGCGCACTCGGCCAGACTATGCGACCTCTCCGAATTGAAAGGGCCGGCCCGCAAGACAGCCTGTCGCCAACCCTTACCAAGAAGCCGAATCAGTATAGCCAAACGAAGTAGGACAAGCAAATATGGGGTGAAGGGGTTGCGATGCAAATCACCTGCCCCTACTTCCCAACCCTTCCGACCTGACTCCTGGAACTGCTCAAGGTTTTCCTTCAGGACTGTCAAATTCCACTACTGCCTCTTGCTCAGCCAGCACGCTGCGTCCTTGGCAAAGTAGGTCAATATCATGTCCGCGCCTGCCCGTTTTATGCTTGTCAGGCTCTCCAGCGCACACTCCTCCAGATCGAGCCAGCCGTTGGCCGCGGCCGCGTGCAGCATCGCGTACTCTCCGCTCACCTGATAGGCGGCCGTGGGCAGTTTGAACTCCTCCCGAACCGCCGCCAGCACATCCAGATAGGGAAGCGCAGGCTTGACCATGATCATGTCCGCCCCCTCCGCCACGTCGAGCGCAACCTCCTTGAGCGCCTCGCGGCGATTGGCCGGGTCCATCTGATACTGGCTGCGGTCGCCAAAGGAGGGAGGGCTTTCCGCCGCCTCGCGGAAAGGCCCATAGAAGCTGCTGGCGTATTTGGCCGCATAGCTCAGTATCGGCACATGTTCCAGCCCAGCCTCGTCCAGCGCACCACGGATCGACCCCACCATACCGTCTAGCATCGCCGACGGCGCAATGATGTCTGCACCGGCTTCGGCATGCACAACCGACGCCCGTCCCAACATTTCCAGCGTCGGGTCGTTGAGCAGATAGCCCTCCGGCAGCGCGGTGTTGTAGCCGTCCACAACGGGCGAATTGATAATCCCGCAATGGCCGTGGTCCGTGTATTCGCAGAAACACATGTCTGAGATAACAATCAGTTCCGGCGCGGCTTCTTTCAGCGTACGGATCGCTTCGGGCACCACTCCATAGGGACTGAAGTTGTCGCTTCCGCACCAATCCTTTTCCGCCGGTATGCCGAAAAGGAGTACTGCCGGAATGCCAAGCTCCAAGACCGACTCGGCCTCTCTGGCCAGTTCGTCCACCGAAATCTGGAACTGCCCTGGCATCGAAGAGATTGGCCGGCGCTCCCCCTGTCCGTGGCGCACGAACAGCGGATATATGAAGTCGGAAGGCGAGAGCGATGTCTCACGCACCATCCGCCGTAGCGCCGGGCTGATCCTTATCCGCCGCGGGCGGAGTACCGGTTCCGCAACAGTCGCACGACCGTTGATGGTGGTCTGCACAGCCTGTAAACCGTTCATAGTTTTACCGCCATGTTCACTTCAAAATGGAAAGCAAGCGATTTCGCGGCCGCCGCCTGCTCCTATCATTTGAGTTGACTCCAATATAGATTCGTCTCGTAAGGGAATGCAAGCAGGCCGTCCTCCTTGTGCCGTTCGAATAGCGCTCGCAGGGTTTGGACGAACCACTCGTGTCGCTGGTCAGAAGGCAGCGGCGCATAGGAAGATGAGAGAGCTCGCCCTCGCAGCTGGTCCCAAGTATAGAACTGAAGATTGGGCAAGCGGACTTGCGCCAGCGATGCACCGTTGTCGAGAAATCTGTCTATGTTCTCAGGCCTCCTGTTTTTCTCCGCTACTTTCTGGTAGTCCTGCTCCAGTTCTTCCAAGATCGACTCGTACTCCTGCGTCACAATTGATTGGGAGGCGGGCCGAGAATTCCAGACAAGAACAACCCAGCCCGGAGGGCGCAGGATCCGTTTGAACTCCTCCCGCGTACGCACCGGCTCAAACCAGTGGAATGCCTGACCGGCGGTCACCAGATCGAACGATGCTCCAGGCAGACCGCTGTTTTCCGCAGTCCCGTCGACACTGCAATAATTGCAATGCCCGCGCAGGTATCTCTCCCCCGCTTCGCGCATTGCCATATTCGGCTCCACCCCGGTCACGTCGCAACCAAGTCTGACGAACCGCTCAGCCAGGAATCCCGTTCCGGAGCCAATATCGGCCACCCGCCAGTCGCTTGCAAGACCGATTTCTCTCTGCAGAAATGGGATGATCGCCTGGGGATAGCGCGGCCGGTACCTGAGATAATTCTCGGAGCGACCGTTAAAGCGGACGCTGGAATCCGGCGTCGTCATCGGCGGCGGCTGGCAAAATAGGACTTCAGGCTCTGTACCAGCCCCTCGACTGTGCGACTCTCGGCCACGACCTGCACCGGCAGCTCATGCCGCCGCGCCGCCTCCGCCGTCATCGGGCCGATGCAGGCAACGGTCACGTCACAGAGCATGCCGGCATCACCGCTTTCCGCCTTGAGCCGGCTCACAAAATTGTGGACCGTCGACGCGCTCGTGAACAGGACGACATCCACATCCCCCTGCCAGAAATGGCGGGGCAGATCATCCCCGCCATGACCGACAACCGTGTCGTAGGCAGCCACTGCTCTCACTTCGGCGCCGGCACGCCGCAAAGCCTTTACCAGCACAGGGCGTGCAATCGCCGATTGCGGCAGAAACACACTGCTCCCCCTGCCAACCTGCAGTCTGGCAGCCAGCGACTCCGCCACATATTCATCCGGCATCAGGTCTACGACAAGGTTCAATTCCTGGGCAATAGCCGTCGCGGTAGCAGAACCGACGGCGGCCACTCTTGTATTGGAGCGAACCACTCTTTCAAGCCCAATTCCCAGTTCCCGCAACCGGTCGGCCAATATGTATACAGTATTGGTGCTGGTTACAATCAACCAGTCGAACTGTCCACGGGCCAGATCCGTCAACGCTGCATCGAAATCGGTCGAATCGGCGCAAGGCTCGATCT
>DAOUHX010000533.1:0-4071 GCA_034428395.1 Caldilineaceae bacterium | reverse complement strand
GTAATTTTCCAACCCGATTCTGCCGTCCATCTCAAGCAGGGATTTGACCGGATGGCAGATCTGCTGGCCATCACGCTGGGTCCCTCTCAAGGCCACATCGTCAACCAATCACAAACGAAAGATCGGCCGGAACTGCTGGACGACGCGGCGACAGTTGCGCGCCGCGTTATTGCATTGCCGGACCGGCGGCAGGATGTGGGCGCGATGATGCTGCGGCAGATGACCTGGCGCGTTCACACGCAGCTGGGGGATGGCAGCGCGACGGCGGCGGTCCTGGCCAAGGCGATTTTGCACGAAGCGACGCGCATGGTGACGGCCGGGGCAGAGGCGGTCCTTGTCCAGGAGGGCATTCGCAAGGCTGCCGATGCGGCAGTAACGGCGTTGCGCAATATGGCCCAACCGGTAAGCGGGCAGGAGGACTTGGCCGCGGTTGCCCAGACCGTAACCGGAAACGCCGATTTGGCCTGGGTGTTGGGCGAGATGTTTGACCTGCTGGGCCCTCACGCCTACATCACGGTTGAAAACTACGTGGCTTCCTTCCTGGAGCGGGTCTACTATGAAGGCGGGCGCTGGCGCGGCCGGATCATTTCTCCCTATCTCATTACCGCGCCGACACGCGGGCAGGCGATTCAAAAGGAGTGCTCGATTGCCCTCTACGCCGGACATTTACAGGACGCGGAGGCACTGGGCCCGCTGCTTGACGTTGCAGCCAGGCAGGAGCCGCCCCGTCTGCTGCTGGTGGCGCACCAGATCAGCGGCGAGGCTGTTAACGGGCTGGTTGCAGCACACCAGGACCCCAAGAGCGAATTGAAAGTGACGGCTGCTGCCCTCAACATCGGGGGAGAAACGGGGCATCGCGAGCTGGACGATCTGGCCCTGTTGTCCGGGGCGACCCTCTTGGGTGAGGACGTCGGGCGCCCGCTGGAATCGGTCAAGGCGGAGGACCTTGGCCGGGCCGGTCGTATCGAGGTCGACAAGGAGGCCCTGTTCGTCGTTGACGGCGGGGGCGATGAACGTGCGCTGCGGGAGCGGATATCGGCCTGGCAGGGCCGGCTCGACAGTCTGCCGGCTGATGACGACGACCGTGACGAACTGCAGATGCGGCTGACGCGCCTATCGGGGAGCGCCGGGCTGCTCAAGGTTGGCGCCCCGACGAAGGCGGAACGTGATGTGCTGCGCCAGAAGGCGGAACAGGGGATCAGGGTCCTGGCGGCAACGATGGCCGAAGGGGTCCTGCCGGGCGGCGGAGTTGCCTACGCGCGCGCTGCGACCCGCATCGACCCTGACCGGGCGGCCAGTCCTGATGAGCAGCTGGGCATGATCGCGGTGAAGAATGCTCTGCCGGCGCCGTTTTTGCAGATCATAAGGAATGCCCAAGGCAGCGCCGGTTCCGGGACGGACGGAGCGGGCGTGAAGGCTCCGGCGGTCATCCTCGAGCAGGCGCTGGAGGCGGGTGAAGGGTACGTTTACGATGTTGTGCGGGAAGATGTCTGCTCAGCCCGGACGGCAGGGGTGATGGATGCAGCCGGAATTGCCAGGCAGGTGCTCGAGACGGCCGCCAGCGGCGCGATGATGGCGTTAAGTGTGGATGTCACTGTCCTGAAGAAGAGGCCGGTAACCAATGTCAGCTATGAGCCTTGATCTGCGGCCTTCAGGTCGAATTGCCGGCGGAGGAACCGTCCTGAAGATTGCGGGCAAAGACGACTGGCTGTGGCTGGCCTCACCCGCCGGTATTTTCCATTTTGACGGCTCGGAATGGCGGGCTGTGATGCGGGGCGTTCCGTTCTGGTGGGTCAACACGGTCCTGACCGCCGGGGATTCCGTTTGGGCTGCCGGGCTGCCGGCCGGCCTTGTGCGCTCGGTCGAGGGCGACCAGGCGTGGAGCCGTTGTTGGGCTGAGCAGGTCGAAGCCCCGGTCATCAGCTTGGCAGCTTCGCCGAATTTTCAGCGGGACCGGGTCCTGCTGGCCGGAACGGACGGGGACGGCATTTTGCGCTCCGATGATGGCGGCCGCCACTGGCAGCTATCCAACTTTGGACTGCGCAGTTACGCGATTTTTGACCTGGCCGCGGCCCCGGTCTGGGATAGATACGAATACGCCTTTGCCGTTTCAGAAGGAGGGCTCTACCAGTCCCCAAATGGCGGCCGGGCTTGGCGGCGGGCCGACCTGTGCGATGCTGTCTGGCAACCCTCAGTTGCGGCTGTCAGTCCGGATTTTGCAACTGACCAAAAGGTTTTTGCCGGTTGTGAAGGCGGAGAACTCCTGGTGTCAACCGATGCGGGCCGCTCCTATCACCTGGCAGCGGCCGGCTTCGAGGCGATAACGGCTTTAGCGTTTTCGCCGCAGGGGTCTCTATTGGTCGGCACAGCCGGGGGAATCTTTCGTATTGAAGGCAAAGAACTCAGGCCCAATACAGATTTGAAGGGGAACGGCCTCTCCCGCGGTGTTGGGGGATGGGTTGGGAAGGATGGCATCCAATCGCTTGAAGAGGCTACGCCAGACTTTTCGGGCAGTCTTCCAGCGGAGGGGCTTTCGACCGCATCAGAACAGGTCTCATCATCCGTTTTGAGCCTGAATGCCGTTGGAAGCAGCCTCTATGCCGGCTTGGCCGATGGTCTCCACCGGTCTGCTGATGATGGCCGGTCTTGGCAGTTTATGTCAGGACTGTCGGCGCGGCGCTTTGTCTGGTTCTTCATTCCGGCCTCTGATCTGTGGCTGGTTGGCGGACCGGAAGAGGGCGTTTGGTGCTCCAACCGTTGCACGGGAACGCCTGATTCCACAGAAGCCGGTTGCTGGCGGCCGGTCTGGACCGATACCCCGGTCCTGGCCTTAGCCGCCAACGGGAACCGGATTTGGCTCAGTTCGGAAACAGGGGTGACGACCTCAGTCGATAAGGGAGCCTCCTGGCAATCCGTATTGACCTCCGGGACGCCGATAACCGCCCTGGCCGTCACGAAGAGGGCGGTCTGGGCAGGGAGCCATGATAGCCGGCTGTGGCGTGGCGCCCTGGACGCTTCCTCGGGAAACGATTCGCCAGGAACCGGCGGGAACTGGCAGGCCGTCACACCGCCCTTTGCCGGAAGCCAGATGCTGGGGCTGGTTGCGCGAGAAGAGGTCCTGCTTGCAGCCGTCTGGGCGATGGCCAGCGGTTCGGCTGCCGGGAGCGGCACGATCACGCTGTGGCGGTCTGAAGATGATGGGCAGAGCTGGTCGAACTGGTTCAGCCGGCCGTCGCGGCCGGTTGCCCCGCAGCTGGCCTTCGTAGACGGGGATGGAAAAGAAGCCCTGATTGGCCTGGGCGTCGACCTATACCGTTCGACGGCGAGCGGGTGGCAGCGCCAGCGGGTCGCAACCCCGGAAGCGCCGATCACAGGCCTGCTGCCTTTAGCCGGCCAGACCTTGATGTCCCTGACCGATCGACTCGTTGTCTCTGTCGGAGGGGGTGAATGGGAACCGGCTGAGAGCGGCGTGGACGGACACTCGCTGGCCGCTTTAGGGCAAAGTGGAGAGGAGGTTGTTGTGGTGACGAGCGATGGACAGATTTGGCAGGGTCGGCACGAATCCCACTGACGAGATCGCAATCGTCGAAGATCGAAAGGAAGAGTAGAGCAAGACGATAACCGCTGAATATGTCGCAATGGAGTGCGGCTGTGAACGAAACGAACGACACGTATCCAAGTGAAACCGGGCTTGACACTGCGCACTGGCTCCATGCGTATGAGCAGATGATCAGGATTCGCACCTTCGAGGAGGCGGAGTGGGCCAAGCGGGATCCGGTGAAGCTTCTCAAGGACTGGCGGGTAAAGAGAAAGCAGGCGGAAACGGGTGTCTCCGAACGCATTCAGCAAGATGTAAAGGTGGCATTTGACGACGCGGTGGCCTTCGCCCTCGGGGCGCCATTTCCCAGTGAAAGCGAGGTGGAGCGACATGTCTACGCTTGAGAACGGAATCCGTTGCAGCCCGGCAATCCACGCGCCGGGGGTACGTCAGATCACCTTCAGTCAGGCCATTCACGAAGCGGTTTCCGAGGAGATGGCCCGCGACGAGAGCGTCTTCGCCATCGGTGAGGA
>DAOUHX010000532.1:0-2857 GCA_034428395.1 Caldilineaceae bacterium | reverse complement strand
CATCGCCATGGGGAAATGTTTGCCGCCGACAAAGGGGACAACGGTGTAGTCCTCTCGATCGACGTGGAGTTGGAAGCCCTGGCGGGGGTTTGCCGCGCCGGTCGGCATCGGGATACGGATGTTGGCATCATAGAGGAGGGCGTCGTCGCCGATCATTTTGCGGACGACGTTCATCGTGGGCGGGTTGAGGAAGAATTCGTAGAAGACAGGATGCTTGCCGGTGATTGTGTGCGAGGTGAGAAGGTTGTCCGACTGGGTGCCGGTGCCAAGAGCGACCTCGCGCTCCTCCTCTAGCAGGTCCTTGACGGCCTGGAGCGTGACGCTCACTTCCTGCTGTGAAAGCGCGTCGGGAATGACCGTGAATCCGTCCTGATCTAGGTCGGTCAGGTGCTTCTCTATGTTCATTTCGGTTGCTCCTAGGATAAATGACCGCTGTGCACTAGGCGCCGAGATCTTTGAGCAGCTGAATCTTCTTCATTCGCCGCTCGTCTGCTGTTTCGAAGAGGCGGTCCGTTACGAGCCGGCCGGTCTTTCTGGACCACTTCGCAGAATACCACTTCAGGAATTCGGCGATTCGATCGGTCTCCCATTGCATACGGGGAGCGGTGCGCATCATCCAGGCCATCTGGCGACGGTTGGCGCCGCCGCCCCACGAGGAATGCCAGATCCGGGTCTGGAAGACGATCACGTCGCCCTTTTCCGCGGGGAGGTCGTAGCGGCCGGGGAAATCCTGCATGGAGTAGCCCAGCACCTTTTCGTCGATATACTTTTCGAGATCGTTGTAGTGGAGGGGCCAGAGATGGCTTCCGGGGATGAAACTGAGGCAGCCCTCGCCGGGCGCTACTTCGTCGAGGTAAAAGGTCAGCTTGGCTTCTACAGCCGGGCCAGGCGAGCCGCCGTCGCGGTGCCAAGTTGTGTCGCCGTCGTGGATCTGTCCGTCTGAGCTGCCGTAGTAAATGCAGTCTTCGCCGAGCAGGTCTTCGGCGATGGCTGCGAGGTTTGGGTGGTCCAGCAACTGGTAGAAATGGGGGTCTGCCTCGATCAAGGGGAGGATGACGCGGTGACCCTCGGGAAAGATGCGGGCGCCGGGCTCGGATTCGTCGCCCTGCGTGTCGCCGCGCTCGATGATGGCGTCGAAGCGCCAGGAGAATTCGTCGACTTCCTCGGGAGTAAGAGCCCCTTTCACATTGACAAAGCCCAGGGCGTGAAAGTGTGCCATTTGTTCTTCGGTCAACATTCTTCTATTCCTTCCATAGCTAGTTACTTGCTGATGGCATTGCAAGCTATCAGTGAATTCTTACTGGTGCATCCGGTTCAAGTAACGCGCCCCTCGTAATAGACGAGCCGGTTGGAGAGGCGGAATGAAATAATGGTCAGCGTCATGATGACGAGAAAGAGAATCATGCCCAGCGCGGCGGCGTAGCCCATCTTGAAGTTTTCGAAGGCGTGACGGTAGAGATAGAGGACGAAGAAGAGGGTTGAGTTGGCCGGGCCGCCCTTGGTAATGACGAAAGCGCTGGTGAAAACCTGGAAGGAGCCGATAATTCCGATGATGAAGTTGAAGAAGATAACAGGCGAGATCATGGGCAAGGTGACGTTCCAGAACGAGGCCCAGCGGGTGGCGCCGTCGAGGGACGCGGCTTCGTAAAGCTGAGTCGGAACGCCTTGGAGGCCGGCAAGATAGAGCACCATGCCGCCGCCAACTGCCCACAGGCTCATGATAACGAAGGCCGGCAGCGTCCAGGTTGTGCTGAAGAGCCAGTTGGGCCCTGAAATGCCGATGAGGCTCAATCCGTAGTTGATTATGCCGGCTTCGGGGCGAAAGACCCAGGACCACATGTAGGCGACGGCAACACCGGAAACGACTGCGGGCAGATAGTAGACGGTCCGATAGAGGGACATACCGCGGATCTTCTGGTTAAGGAGCACGGCCAGCATTACGCCGAGGATGACACCGAGGAAGACGACGCTCAAGGAGTAGATGGCGGTCACCCACAGGCTTTTCCAGAAAAGCGGGTCGCGTGTGAACATCTTATCGAAGTTTGCCAGCCCGGCAAATCTGGGCGGTGTGAGGATGTCGTACTTGGTGAGGCTCAGGTACCCGGCTGCGATGAGAGGGCCGAACTCGAACGCAAGGAAGCCGAAAATCCAGGGGCTGATGAAGAGGAAGCCGGCTATGTTTTCAAAGAGTGCGGTGCGGCTCATGCGCCGTTTGCGGCCGATCGGTGCTGCTGCGCTGACCGTTGCTGCCATGACGGAACCTCGGACTGTCGTGGGTAGTTAGTGTTTGCGAGACTGGCGGCGAAAAATACCACCGCCAATCTCGTGTGCAATCATCGCCGGGAATTAGGCGTCTTCCAGAATCACGTCGATCGCAGCAGTGGCGGATTCCATCGCTTCCTTGCCGGTCTTCTCGCCCAGGACGGCAAGCTCATACTCGGAGCGGAAGGCGTTCAGGATCTCTGTGGTACTGGGGCCCCAGTATTCGCCGGTGGAGAGATCGGTAATCGGCAGGTGAAGCGTCAGGAAGGCGGCCTGTCGTTCGTTGGTGATGGCGCTCCTGACCGTCGCGTCCATGCGATAGTTGATTGGGAAGAGGGTGATCTGGTAGTCGAGCGAGTCCTGGTTGATGGCTCTCCAGATGAAGAATTCCCAGGCGGCGTCGATGTTTTCGGACTGTGACCAGATGGCCTCCATGTGGACGCTGCCGGCGTAGACGTTTCTCACAGGCGGATTGGTGAGGCTTGGCCACCAGGTCATCCACTGGTTGGTTTCGTCGTTGGCGGTGACCTTCAGCCAGGTGTCCCAGTCGGCCAGGACCATCGGCCACATGGCGATCTTACCGCTGGCAGTGGGG
>DAOUHX010000531.1:0-11397 GCA_034428395.1 Caldilineaceae bacterium | reverse complement strand
TTTCCAGGCCCGCGCACTCGGCCAGACTATGCGACCTCTCCGAACTGGAAGAGCGGCCAGTTGACTAGATGTAGGCAACTCTACCCAAAAGCCGAATCAGTATAGCCAAAGGGGTCGGTATCGGCAAATTCTGCATGCATCTCCCGGTCAGCCTCCGGCAACTGACCACTGGCAACCGGCAACTGGCCACCGGCAACTGACCACTAGCCAGCCAGCCAGCGGACCGCGTCCTTGGCGAAGTATGTAAGGATCATGTCGGCGCCGGCGCGCTTTATGCTGGTCAGGCTTTCGAGCGCGCACTTGCGCAGGTCGAGCCAGCCGTTGGCCGCGGCCGCGTGGAGCATGGCGTACTCGCCGCTGACCTGGTAGGCGGCGGTGGGCAGGTTGAACTGCTGCCGCACGGCGGCGAGCACGTCCAGGTAGGGCAGGGCCGGCTTAACCATGATCATATCGGCCCCTTCGTCCACGTCGAGCGCGACCTCCTTGAGCGCCTCGCGGCGGTTGGCCGGGTCCATCTGGTACTGGCTGCGGTCGCCGAAGGAGGGCGGGCTTTCGGCTGCGTCGCGGAAGGGGCCGTAGAAGCTGCTGGCGTACTTAGCGGCGTAGCTCAGAATCGACACATGCTCAAGGCTGGCCTCGTCCAACGCTCGGCGGACGGCAGCCACCATGTGGTCCAGCATCGCCGAGGGCGCGATCACGTCGGCGCCTGCCTCGGCGTGGACAACGGAGGCCCGGCCCAGCAGTTCGAGCGACGGGTCGTTGAGCAGATAGCCCTCGGGCAGCGCGGCGTTGTATTCGTCCGCGCTGGGCGTGTTGATCAGCCCGCAGTGGCCGTGGTCGGTATATTCGCAGAAGCACATGTCGGAGATTACGATCAGTTCCGGCGCGGCCGCCTTGAGGGCGCGGATCGCTTCAGGGACGACGCCGCGCGGGCTGAAGTTGTCGCTGCCGCACCAGTCTTTTTCCGCCGGAATGCCGAACAGGATAACGGCCGGGATGCCCAGCTCCAGGACCAGTTCGGCTTCCGCGGCCAGTTGGTCGACCGAGAGCTGGAACTGGCCCGGCATCGAGGCGATCGGGCGCCGCTCGTCAGTTCCGTGGCGTACGAAGAGCGGATATATGAAATCGGCAGGTGACAGTACTGTCTCTCGCACCATCCTTCGCAATGCCGGACTGAGTCGAGTCCGCCTTGGGCGCCGCACGGACCCCTGCACAGAGGCGTGACCGTCGATTGTAGCGGGAAATGGCTGCAGGATATTCATGGTTGGTCTGCCACTTTCATCTGATAACTGACCACCGGAACTCTTGCCCGGCAATCGTAGCTCCACACGTCTTTCAGTTGATTTGACCCCAGTATAGATTCGTCTCGTACAGGAAGTCCAACTTGCCGTCGCGCTGATAGCGTTCGAAGAGCGTCCGAAGGGCGTTTACGAACCCCGTGTGACGCGGGTCCGACTGTAGAGGCGCGTAGGAGGAAGAGAGGGCGCGGCCGCGCAACTGGTCCCAAGAATAACGCTGCGGGTTGGGGAAGCGTGCGTGCGCCAGAGAGGCCTCATTCTCGAGCAGACTTTCCAAGGCCGCAGGGCGCGTATTCTTCTCCGCGACATTTCGGTAGTCCTGGTCCAACAGTTCCAGGATCGCCTCGTATTCGCTGTTTACAGGTGACAATGTGACGGGGCGGGAATTCCAAGCGAGGGCAATCCAGCCGGGGCGCCGTAGGATTCGGATGAACTCCTTGCGTGCCGGCCCCGGATCGAACCAGTGGAAGGCCTGTCCGGCGGTAACCAGATCAAAGGATGAGTCCGGCAGGCAGGTAGCTTCGGCTGAGGCGTTCAGACTGCGAAAGTTGCCGCGTCCTGAGAGATGGAAGTCACCGGCCTGGCGCATGGCCTGGTTCGGTTCTACACCCACAACGTCACAGCCAAAGTCGACGAAGAGTTCGGCGAGGAACCCTGTGCCCGACCCGATATCGGCTACGTGCCAGTTCTGTGAGAGTCCAATCTCCTTTTGCAGCAGGGGAATCACTGCACGCGGGTAGCGCGGCCGGTATCTGAGATAGTTTTCGGCGCGAGCCGTGAAGCGGGCAGTGGAATTCTCTCCCGTCATAGGCGGTTAGCGGCAAAGTAGGTCTTCATGCCTTGTATCAGACTCTCAAAATCATGTTTTTCAGCGACAACGCGCACGGGAAGGTGGTGGCTGCGAGCGGCGTCGGCTGTCACCGGACCGATGCAGGCCACGGCGGCGTGTGAGAAGAGCGTCTGGAGGAGCGGGAAGGGAAGACGGATTCCGCTGTGCGGCGGCGTGCTTCGTTCTTCTCCTCCATCCTCGCAATCTCCCTGGAGTTCGGCCTGAAGTCTCCTGACAAAGTTGTGAACCGTGGAAGCGCTGGTAAAGGTAATGGCATCAACTGCACCCTGGCTAAGCAGCTGCGGCAGGTCATCGCCTCCGCGACCGACAGAAGTATGGTAAGCGGAAACAGCGGTCACCTCGGCCCCAGTCATGCGCAGTGCCTCCCGCAGAACGGGACGGGCAAGTGCAGATTGTGGCAGGAAGACGCAGTCCCCCTTACTCGCCGGGAGGCTGCCCGCCAGTGACTCTGCGATGGCCTGCGGCGGCATGAAATCGACGCGCAGGTGCAGTTCGTCTTCGACAGCAGCCGCGGTGGCGGCGCCAATGGCAGCCACTCGCGTCCTGGAATGGGCGACTTTGCCGAGGGCGATCCCCAATGCTGACAGCCGGTCGGCCATCACATAGGCTGTGTTGGCGCTTGTGACAATCAGCCAGTCGAATCGGCCAGCGGCCAAGGCATTCAACGCCGTGTCGAGCGACTTTGACTCGGCGCTGGGCAGAATCTCGATGCCAGGATAATGCAGTACGTGGGCGCCCTCTGTCTCCAATGCGCGGGTCAGCGAGGCGGCCTGGCGCGCAGCGCGTGTATTAACGATGCGGAGACCTGCGAGTGGCTGGGGGCACATCCGCGGTGTACCTCCAGGTGTGCGCGGGACGATTGCCCCTTCGCTACTATGGCTGGCCCGCACTTGGCGGTCCTTCATTCTGATAGACTTCGTCGATGATCTCCTGCGCGCCTTCGCGCAGCGCCCACTGCGCGAGGGCGCGGCCCAACTGCTCGGCTTCGTCTCGGGGCCCGGTCATCTGCACATCGACCTGACGGCTGCCGTCTGGCGCGCTGACGCGGCCGCGCAGGCATAGATTTTCGGCTTCGACTGTCTGCGAAGCGGAGCCAACTGATGCGTTGGGGGGCGCAAGCTCCCCCAGTGCGGCGATTGGGGCACGGCAGCCGCCGCCAAGCCCGGCCAGAAAGGCGCGTTCGGCGGTAACGGCGACGCGCGTATCTTTGTTCTCGATTGGGCCGAAAAGGTCCAGCCATTCTGGAGCGCGGCGGCACTGCACTGCCAGCGCTCCCTGTCCGGGCGCGGGCAACATCTGCTCAAGCGGTAGAGTAAGAGCGATGTGTTCGTCCAGGCCCAGCCGGTTGAGGCCGGCTGACGCCAGGACGACAGCGTCGTAGGGCCCTTCCGGGTCGAGCGCCTTGCGGACGCGCGTGTCCACATTACCGCGAATGCCGCGTATGCTAAGGTCGGGCCGCAGCGCCAGCAGCTGTGCGGCGCGCCGAACGCTGCCGGTGCCGACTACCGCGCCTTCCTTCAGGACGAGAACTGTGTGCCGCCGCACTTCCTCGTTGCGAACAATTATCGCATCTGAGACATCGCCCCTGGCCGGGATAGCGCCCAAGGCGAGCCCCTCCGGCTCGGCGGCGGGAAGGTCCTTAAGGCTGTGGACGGCCGCGTCGATTCCGCCGCTGAGCAGCATCTCTTCGAGTTCCAGGGTAAAGAGTCCTTTGCCTCCAATGCTGGGCAAGGGTTTATCCAGGACCCGGTCTCCTTTTGTCTGGATAATGACTTTTTCTATTGCCAGGTCTGGGTATAGAGCGCGTAGCTGCGCGGCGACATGCTCTGTCTGCCAGAGGGCCAGGGCAGAGCCGCGGCTGCCGAGACGGATGTGACGAGGCGTGGACATTTCTTGCCTGTTAGAGTCATTTGCGGCGCCGTAGCAGCCAGGGCAAGGAATGGAGAGATTCAAGGCCGGTGCCTTCCCCGCGTAGCGCCACCTCAGAGATTCGGTTAGGATAGCAGCAGCGTATTCCGCGGTCAAGCGGGACCGCCCCGGGCGGTGTATCGCCAAGCCGGCGGCGGGTGCCTGTTGCCGCATCTAAAGCATTCAAGTAAAATGGGGCAGTTTGTTCTGAAATAGGCAGGCGAAAGATGGCGACCATACGGCTGCCCGGTCTTATTGATGCGCACGTCCACCTGCGCGAGCCGGGCTATACGCACAAAGAGGACTTGCATTCCGGCACGTGCGCGGCACTGGCCGGCGGTGTCACAACCGTGCTGGACATGCCCAACACCGAGCCGCCCACCTCGACCCCGCGGCGGCTGCAGGCGAAGGTCGACCTGGCCCGGGCGAAGGCCGTGTGTGATGTGGGGTTGTTTGTCGGCGCGACCGTGGCCGAACTTGACGCCTATCTGCCGGCGGCGACGCGGGCGTGCGGGCTCAAGATCTACGTCAACGAGACCTTTGGCAGTCTTCGCATTGAGGAGCTGGGCCTGCTCCACCGCCTCTTTCGGACGTGGGCGGCGGGCGCGGCCGAGCTGGATGGCTGGCGACCGGCCGCATCTCCCTCCAAGTCACTTGGTCCCATCGCCGTCCACGCCGAGGACCTGATGGTTCCCGTCTGCCTCAGCCTCAGTCATCTCTACGGAGTGCCGCTCCACGTCGTCCATGTCAGCCGCCGCAGCGAGATCGAGCTGATTCGCGCGGCCAAGGAGAAGGGTCTTCCAGTCACCTGCGAGGCGACGCCGCATCACCTCTTCCTGAGTGAAGAGGCGTTCAATCGCGGCGGAAACCGCTTTGATATGCGGCCGAGGCTGGCGGCGCCCGACGATGTCGCGTCATTGTGGGAAAATCTGGACGTGATTGATATTTTCGCCACCGATCATGCGCCCCATACTCTTCCGGAAAAGGGCATGGCAGAGGACCTGCCGGCCTCATCCGACCGGCCCCCGCTGCCGGGCGTCCCCGGCGTTGAAACGATGCTGCCTCTGCTTTTGACAGCCGTGGACGCGGGCCGGCTTGAACTGGACGATCTGCTGCTGCGCTGCGTCGAGAATCCGCGCCGTATCTATGCATTGCCCGAGCAGCCGCAGACGTGGGTCGAGGTGGATGTGGATGCCGTGCATGTGTTGAGCGACGAGCGCACGCGGGCCCGTTGCGGCTGGACCCCTTTTGCCGGGCGGCAGGTGAAGGGCCGCGTGCAGAGGGTCGTCTTGCGGGGCGAGACCGTCTTCGACGGCGAACAGGTGCTGGCCGCGCCGGGCAGTGGGCGCGTCCTTTTTCAAGACAGCGAACAGTAACGGGAGGCCGGAGGAAGGGTCCACATGGCAGATACGATAGAGAGTTTCGCGGGGCAGGACATTCTCAGCGTCGATCAATTTGATCGGGCCGCTTTGAATGCGATTTTCGGGGTCGCGCACGAAATGCGGGTATTGGTCGAGCGGTTCGGCGGCGCGGAGCTGCTGCAGGGCAAGATTCTGGCCAACCTTTTCTATGAGCCGTCAACGCGGACCAGTTCCAGTTTTACCGCGGCCATGCAGCGCCTCGGCGGCCAGGTCATCCCGATCAACAACGTCCAATACAGCTCGGTCAGCAAGGGGGAGAGCCTGCCCGACACCGTCCGCACGCTCGAGTGTTACGCCGACGTAATCGTTATTCGCCATCCCGAAGTGGGCGCCGCGGCCACGGCCGCCTACTACGCCGAAAAGCCGGTTATCAACGCCGGTGACGGGATCGGCGAGCATCCGACGCAGGCCCTTCTCGATCTCTTCACCGTGCAAGAAGAGTTGCAACAGATCGACGGCCTGACAATCGTGATGGTCGGCGACCTGCGCTTCGGCCGTACCGTCCACAGTCTGACCAAACTGCTGCTCAACTACGACGTCTCCTTTGTATTCGTCAGCCCGGAGATTCTGCGGCTGCCAGCCGATCTGATCGAGGCGGTCGAGGCTTCGGGGCATTCATGCCGGCAGATGCAGGACTTGAACTCGGTCATCGGCGAGACGGATGTGCTCTACATGACGCGTGTGCAAAGAGAGCGCTTCACCGACCTGGCCGAATACGACAGGGTCAAAGATTTCTTTATTGTCGACGGCGAGCTGATGGCGCAGGCCAGGAGGAAGATGATCATCATGCATCCGCTGCCGCGGGTGGGCGAGATCAGCTACGCCATGGATGACGATCCCCGCGCCGCCTACTTCCGGCAAATGCGCAACGGTATGTATATACGGATGGCGCTGCTCGCTGCGCTGCTGGGCAAAGCGTAACGCCCGCCGACAGTGTGACTACCAGGGCAAACGCCGTGCTGTGCGAGCCCGGAGCCCTTCTTCCGCTTTTGGACCTGTGCATTACTCTTCGGATTACCGCCCGCGAACCACAGACTCTTCCAAAAATCGGCCACAGTTCTTGACGTCATGAAAGCTCTCCTCTATAATTTTCGGAATTCTGCCCGCAAGACGATCGCAGGAAATCCAACTGGCGCCTATGGCGTTTGTGCCGATTGAGTTCTGCGTCCCCGATTCGTGCCGCTGCCTGGAAACTGTATCTGCGCAAAAGAGACGCGATTTGGATGAAGAAGGAAGGATGGTATGAAACGGATTGTGATCACAGGCATGGGCGCGATCACACCCATTGGCAATGACCCCTGTACCTTTTGGCAAAACCTCCTCATCGGCAAGTCCGGCGCCGGTCCACTTACTTTGTTTGACGCCGCCGAAATGCCGTACAACATCGCCTGCGAGGTGAAGGAGTTCGACGCTCGGCAGTACATGGACCGCAAGGTCATACGCCGCACGGCCCGTGCGACGCAGTTTGCCGTCGCTTCGACGGTTCAGGCCCTTTCCGACGCCGGGCTGGAGATCAACGAGGAGAACCGGGATGAGGTCGGCGTCATGATGGCGACCGGCGGCGGCGGGATCATAGAGATCGAGTTCGCCACCGAAAAGCTGGTCCAAAAGTCATGGAAGACGGTCGGGCCCTTTGTCGTTCCCAGCGCCATGGCCAACGCGGCCAGTTGTGTCGTCTCGATGGCGGTCGGCGCACGCGGGCCGGTAATGACCAGTGCGGCCGCGTGCGCCAGCGGCCATTACTCGATTCTGGAGGCATATCACTTCTTACAGCGGGGCGAAGCCGATGTCATGATCGCCGGCGGCACCGAGTCGGCCATCTCCATGTTGACTTTTGCCGCCTTCGGCAACATGGGACCGTTGTCGAAGGACACGCACATTCCGGAGAAGGCCTGCCGTCCATTCTCCATCGACCGCAACGGGTTTGTTAGCGGTGAAGGGGCGGTCACGATGATCATGGAGACCGAGGAGCACGCCAAGGCACGCGGCGCCGAGATCTACGCTGAAGTGCTTGGCGGCGCGTTGACCGGCGACGCCTATCATCTGACCGCGCCGGACCCCAGTGCAGACGGCGCCAGCCGCGCCATCCGCAAGGCCCTGCGCTATTCTGACGTCGCCGCCGAGGATGTCGACGTCATCCTGGCCCACGGCACCGGCACCGAGCTGAACGACGAGGTCGAGGCCCTTGCCATCCGGGAAGTCTTCGGTCAGCCGACGCCGAAAACGACCAGCATCAAGTGCATGGTCGGCCACGCGCTGGGGGCCGCCGGCGCCGAATCGGCACTCGCCGCGGTCATGGCGATTCGCGAGAACAGGATCCCGCCGACGATCAACTATACCGAAGACCCGGCGCTGGGCGTCGATGTCGTCGGCAACGCGTCCATCTCCTATCCTGTGCGGCGCGCGATCGTCAACGCCTTCGGTTTCGGCGGACAGAACGTCGTGGCCGTCTTCAGCGAGTACGACGGCTGATCGAGTTCGGTAACGAAACGCCCGGGCTTGAACAGGCGAGTTAACGCCAGGCGCAGCAAGGGCAACTACGCCTGGCCGTCCCGGCCTTAAAAGATTACCCCGATGCGGTTCAGGCCGGCCAGCACGAGAAGCCCCACGACGACAAAGGTCACCGCACCATTGCGCAGCCGCACTGACTCATCGGCCCGTTTCGTCCAGACCCAGCCGGCGTGCAGCAGGATGATGGCGATCAGCATTGTGAGCGGGTGTTCGATCGTGCGCGCGGCGTTGGCTCCTACGATGCCCATGCTCGCGCCCACGCCCCACAGAATCAATCCAAGCAGCAGCTGAATGTCCACGACGATGACGGCAACGGTGCCGACAATCTGTTCCAGCCGGCCCCACGTCTGGCCTCGCAGCCAGTTGACCAGAAAGACAACTACCGCTATGGCCAGCGACAGCGAAGCAAGATAGTGCCATCCGTCATGGGCCTCTGTCATGAAATTGTACATTTGAATTCGTTCCTCTTTACACGTCCAGAAACTATGTCACGGGCGCCCTTTCCCTGCGCCACCTTGGATATTATCCCACGCGCTGCGGCATAACAGTATTCGGCAACCCAAAAATTATGAAATTGGCGCGCTTCTGGTAAACTTCACAACGATTGAGCGCCCGATTGAGGCCTGCAGTAGAATCAGGTCTGCCGTTCACAAGGACAGGCCGTTCGCGTTCAGATTGCGCGGCGGCAACGCGCGACACAACCATGGCGCAGCGCCGAACATCCATGAAACTTCAGGGGCAGGTTGCGATTGTCACCGGCGGGGGTCGGGGAATCGGCGCGGCCGCCGGCCGTCTGCTTGCCGAGGTCGGCGCGAACGTCGTCCTCAGCGCGCGCAGTGAAGACCAGATCGAAGTCGTAGCCGGTGAGATCCGCAGGAGTGGCGGGCGCGCCATCGCCGTGCCCTGCGATGTCTCCAGCGCCGAGCAGATCGAGGAGGTCGTTGAAGCGGCCCTGACGCAGTATGATCGGGTCGACATCCTGGTGAACAACGCCGCGGTCGTCTGGCCGGTCGACCATGTTTTCGAGGCCGATCCCGAAGAATGGGCCTACAACATCCACTGCAATCTGGTCGGCCCCTTCCAGATGGCGCGCAACGTGCTGCCCGTGATGCTCGACCAGGGCTATGGCCGCATCGTCAACGTTTCCAGCGGGGCGGGTCAGAATCCATCGCCCGGCTGGAGCGCCTACTGCGCGTCGAAGGCGGGGCTCAATATGCTCACACGCTGCCTCGCCGTGGAGCTGCAGGCCGAGCGAAAAAGCGGCGTGACCGTCAACGCGCTTTCCCCCGGCATGGTCGACACTGAAATGCAGGCCGACATTCGTAGCGTCGACACGCACGGCTCCAGTCTGGACTTCAGCCGCTTCCATGAGGCCCACCGTCGCGGCGAACTTCTGACCCCGGAATCGGCCGCGCGCCTGATCTATTGGTTGGTCGGTCCCTGGAGCCGGCACTGTTCCGGCGAAATCTTCAGCCGCGCAGATGCGCAGTGGGTAGCACAAGTAGAGAAAGACCTGGCCTAACAACAGATTCACTTATCTCCATAGGGAGGCGAAACACTGATGGTCTATGAGCGGATTGCCGTTCCCGGCGAAGGCAGGAAGATCGGCATCGACCCGAACGGAAACCTGCAGGTGCCGGACAATCCTATCGTCTGCTTCATCGAAGGCGACGGCACCGGACCGGACATCTGGGCGGCGAGCCAGCCTGTGCTGGATGCCGCGGTGGCAAAGGCGTACAGCGGCCGGAAGAGCATTGTCTGGATGGAAGTTTACGCCGGAGACAAGGCCAATGACGTCTACGGCGAAATCGTATGGCTTCCCCAGGAAACCCTCGACGCCATCGACGATTACATGGTCGCTCTCAAGGGTCCCCTGACTACGCCGGTCGGCGGCGGCATCCGCAGCATCAATGTCGCGCTGCGCCAGCGGCTCGATCTCTACGCCTGTGTACGCCCCGTGCGATACTTCAGCGGCGTTCCCAGCCCGGTCAAACGGCCGGAGCTCGTCGACATGGTGATATTTCGCGAGAACACGGAGGACATCTACGCCGGCATCGAGTTTGAAGACGGTGAAGAGGAGACCGAACGCTTCAAAGAGCTGTTCAGCGCGGCTTTCGCCGAACGATTCTCCAAGGTGCGCTTTCCCGACAGCGCCGGTTTCGGGCTTAAGCCGGTCAGCCGGGAGGGCACCGACCGCCTCGTGCGCGCCGCCATTCAATACGCGCTCGATAACGGGCGCGAGAGTGTGACCCTGGTGCATAAGGGCAACATCATGAAGTTCACCGAGGGCGCCTTCCGTAACTGGGGTTATGAGACTGCCGATCGCAGCTTTGACGCGCAACTGCTTGACGGCGGTCCCTGGCGCCAGCTGCCCGCGGCGGACGGTGGCAACGTCATCGTAAAGGATGTCATCGCCGACTCGATGCTGCAGCAGATCCTGACCCGCCCGGCCGAGTACGACGTCGTGGCGACGCTCAACCTGAACGGCGACTACATCAGCGACGCCCTGGCCGCGCAGGTGGGCGGCATCGGAATCGCGCCCGGCGCCAACATCAACTACGAGACCGGCCGCGCCATCTTCGAGGCCACGCACGGCACGGCTCCCAAATATACCGGCCAGGACAAGGTCAACCCGTCCTCTGTGATCCTCTCGGGCGAAATGATGCTGCGTCATCTGGGTTGGAACGAGGCCGCCGACCTGATCATCAGTGCGATGGAGCGAACCATTGGCCAGAAGCGTGTGACTTATGACTTTGAGCGTTTGATGGAGGGCGCGACGCTGCTCAAGTGCAGCGAGTTTGGCCGGGCGCTGATCGACAATATGTAGTGTTGCCCGCCATAGAGGAGCGAACGAACTGGGGGTGGCCTGTGCCGAGTGCGAGGGCCACCTCTTTCGCGACACTTCCCTGACATACCGCGGCACGCGTCTCCGGCCCCTGTTGTTCCCCGCCCTGAATTGACAGGATCACGGGTCAAGATTATGATTCGAATGCAACTTCCTGTTCAACACGTAAGAGGATCCTGAACGCAACTCCAGTCGCCATTTCGCTTGCGGCGAAAAGGAGGTCCCAGCCTATGGCTGCTCTGGCAGCATCGATCTACAGGAGCATTACCTACAGAGGAGCGGAGGGCCAGTGGGCCTGGATTCTACACCGGGCCAGCGGGCTCGGCATCGTACTCTTCCTCTATATGCACATAGTCAGCATTTTCATCGCTGCCATCGGGCCGGGGCCGTATGAATGGGTGCATAAGTACCTGTACACGTCGCCGCCTGCCAAGCTGCTGGAGATTTTTCTGGGCTTCGGCGTCATCTATCACGCCTTTAACGGTATGCGGATTATCATTATCGATTTCTTCCCGGCGCTGGGGAAATATCAGCGGACGGTCGTGCGAATTGAGTTGGTGATTG
>DAOUHX010000530.1:0-3540 GCA_034428395.1 Caldilineaceae bacterium | reverse complement strand
AATCGCCGAAGCTTTTTCAGCCATAGCCAGCATAATGAACTGTTCCAGCGACATACCTTCACGCTTAACAATTTCACAGACTGTTGCGTGAAGAGAGTCCGGGATTGAAAGACGAATGTTTGTCATGGTTTTTGTTCAATCCGCTCAAGGAACTCTTTTGGCGTTGCAACCTGGACCCCAAACTGCTTGCATCCGGCGAAGTGGCGCCGATTGAATGTCACAATATACTGCCCTCCAGCGGCTACAGCCAATTCCAGCACCATGTCGTCCCCGGGGTCCGGGAGAAGGGGACGCCACAGGAAAAATATCTTCCTTCTGTTTGCCACAGCACACAGATAGTCCAAGATGTCATAAAGGTCCCGCTCGGTCAGTTGCGTCTGGTCGAGCATCTGTTTTGCCACTGCCTCGTACTCGGCGACAAGCGAAATCGAAAGGTTGAGTTCGAAAAGGGCGCTTCCAGCAAGTGTTATAGAGTCGAAATGACGCACCGCGTCTGGAAAGAAGGGCCGATACAAGAACATTGGTATCGACGTCGATCAGGGGTGAATTCACGGGGATATCGCCTCGAGTGTTCTGTCTGGCAAGGCCTCCAACCAAGAGAGTTGCCTCAGATTCGTCGTCGGGGAAGTGTAGGCCCTAAGAATGTTCCACGAAAAACTCGTCTATTGTAGCAGGTCGCCCCGATTGACGCAGTCGGTGCCGCCGCACAGCCTGATTCGACTGGCACTACGGCCAGGCAGTTTCAGATATTTCTGATTCGACGGCGGGTCCGCGAGCGCCTTCGATGAGGCGGCCGGTGACGATTTGGCCGTCGTGCTGAAAGACGAGGAGCGCGTTCTTTTCCAGGGCCTGCTGGCGCAGGGCGCGTTTGCCCTCGATGCTGCGCATGGGGTCGAGGTCGAAGGAGGGGACCCAGGCGAGGCGGTCGAGGTGAGCGGCCCAGCTGCAGGCGTCGCCGAGGAAGAGGAGGGAGTGGCCGGCGTCCTCGACCCAGACGGCCTGGATGCTGTCGGTGTGGCCGGGCACGGTGACGGTGCGGACACCGGCGGCGAGGTCCTGGTCGCCGTCGACGATTTCGAGCTGGCCGGAGCGGCGCAGGGGCTCCCAGTTCTGGGGGAAATAGGTGCCTCGGGTGCGCTCGTTGGGAAAAGAGGCGTCGGCCATTTCGAGGCGTTGGACGAGGTAGCGGGCGTTGGGGAAGGAGGGGACGGCCTCGCTGTCCGGGTCGCCGGGATCGCTCCAGTGGGTGCAGCCGCCGGCGTGGTCGCCGTGGAGATGGGTCATGAGGACGATGTCGACGTCCTCGGGGCTGAAGCCGGCGCGGCCGAGGTCGGCGGCGAGGCGGCGCGAAGTATCGTCCATGCCGAAATTGCGGCGGTCCCTGGCGGTGAGCTTGTCGCCCTGGCCGGTGTCGACGAGGATGAGGCCGGCGGCGGACTGGACGAGGAGAGAGCGCATCTGGACGGGGATGCGGTTCTTGTCGTCGGGGCGGATGACGCGTTCCCAGAGGACGCGGGGCACGAGGCCGAAGAAGCCGCCGCCGTCGACGAGCTGGCGACCGTCGCTGACGATATGGCAGGGGATGGAACCGATTTGGAAGGAGTAGGGCATGGCTGGCTTTCCTGCGGGCGAAGGGGTTGCGGGTCGTTGCGGAGTATAGCACGTGGGGCGGGGGATGGGGTAGTTTTCAGTTTCTTGTTTTGAGTTTTCAGTTCACGAAAACAAGCTTAACGGCGTGGTGTACGGAGATTGGGGCGGGATTGGGAACAGGGAATAAGTGGAGCAGCAATCGGTATGGATTCGCAGAATTTCTTTTCCGGTGAGGCGGCGCGGATGCGGCCGCGCCGGTTGGTGCAGGGGTTGATCTTCGACTTCGACAATACGCTGGCGCGGCTGGCGGAGCCGCTGGACGGGCTGATGGCGAAGGGGGCGGAGACGGCGGTGGCGTACATGCGGTCGACCGGCATGGACGACCTGCCGGAGGAGTTCGCGGGGCACCTGGTGGAGGCGCGCCTTTTCGCACAGCAGAAGTCGGAAGACGAGCAGGAGGAGCACACCGCGGACGATACGCTGAGCTTTCTACTACAGTTTTTCAACTACCCGGCCTCGCGCATGAACGAGGAAGTGTTGCGGCAGGCGGTGGACCTTTTCTATGCGCCGGAGATGACGGCGTGGGAGCCGATACCGGGCGCGATCGAGCTGCTTGCGGAGCTGCGGGACGGGGGCTTCCTGCTGGCGGTGATCGCGAACTATGCCAGCGACCGCGTCTTCCAGCGAATCATTGACTATACGGGGCTGCGGCCCTATGTCGATGTTTGTCTGAGCAGCGCGGCCGTGGAGTGGCGCAAGCCGGAGAAGGAGATCTACGACGCGGCGCTGGGCCGCTGGGACGCGGAGCCGTATGAGCTGGTGTGCGTGGGCGACAGCCTCAAGCACGACGTCGCGGGTGGGCAGGCGATCGGCGCGCTGACAGTGCATTGCCGCATGATCCCGCTGGCGGAAGACCAGCGGATTGTCGAAAGCGTGGAGCCGGACGCGGTGATCGAGGAATTGGCGGAGCTGCCTGCCATGGTGCGGGCATGGAGCTGAGCGTGGGCGGAAAAGAAGGAGCGGTCAACGAGACTTTTGCGGTGACGATCAGCCGCGAGTATCCGCCTGCGCCGCTGGTGGCGGTGGCGGCTGTGGTACTCGATGAAGGCGGGCGGGCCTTGATGATCAAGCGGGGCCAGCCGCCGTCGCTGGGGATGTGGGCACTGCCAGGCGGGTTGCTGGACCTGGGTGAGCCGGTGCGCGACGGGGTCGTACGCGAGGTGCGCGAGGAGACCGGAGCGGAGATCGAGGTTGTGGAGTTGCTGGACCTGTTCGAGCCGATTCACCGCGACGAGTCGGGCGCGGTGCGCTATCATTATGTTGTGATCGATTTCTGGGCCCATTTCCGCGGCGGCACGGTTGCGCCCGCGGATGACGCTGACGAGGCGGAGTGGGTCTCGCTGGAACGGTTGGACGATTTGCCGATGGAAGATGCCACACGGCGCGTCGTGCGGAAGGCCCACGCCCGCTGGCGCGACGGACGGACGGGCGAGTGAGCCATTCAATTGCCCGCAGGTTGACCCCTCTCAGTTTCCAGAAGCAGAATGGTTGCAGGTCCGGTCTGCGTTCACGCTGGGTCAGGACTCGCTGAAGGCGTAGCCACCTTCTCCGGCTACGACTTCCTCTACGACTTCTCCTCTTGCTTCAATTCCGGAAAAGAGCGTGCGCGCCTCTTGCAGATGCTCGAAGCCGCCGACGAGCGTCAGGTGATCTCCCTGCTCGAGCAGAGTGTGGCCGCGCGGCACGATGAACTCGCCGGAGCGGCGGATGGAGAGGATCAGCACATCGCCGGGCAGGTCGATCTCGCGCAGGGCCTTGTCATAGAAGATTGGCTCATAGACGGCGACTTCGCCTACTTCTTTGTTGTCATCGGTGCGGGTCAGGAGTTCGTAGATGTCGGGATTGCGGGCCAGTAGGCTCAGGAGCGCGGCCTGGTCGAGCGCGGGGTTG
>DAOUHX010000529.1:0-3826 GCA_034428395.1 Caldilineaceae bacterium | reverse complement strand
CCAGAAGGAGAGCGCGGCACGGCCTCCATTTAAGGCTGCAAACCAACAAAACATAATTCATTTTTGTGCAGCTTTCTGATCGTCCTTCTGTGTCATCAAACTCCATGGATGAAATAACCTGAATCCGGTCAGTTCGGTGCCGACGCGCGGCGCATTCTGTTTCCAATAGGGCGCAGTTGTGATAGATTGACCGCCACGACAATGCAACTGAGGAGAAGAAGATGATCCACGATAAAGCCAACCATACGAGCGATTGCGAGCCGACGCTAACCGACTCGCAGGTGTTGGATTTCTGCCGCGAGGGCTATCTGCTGCTGGAAGGCGTGGTGCCGGACGAGGTCAACCGGCGCACGTGCGATTACCTGGAAGGGAAGATTCCCGCCAATCCGAGCTACATCCCCGACGGGATGACGCAGGCGGACCTGGAGCGCATCCGCGCCTCGCACGAGCCGAGCACGATCCTCTTGGAGGACTGGTTCATCGAGCATGTGCTGCTGAATCGGCAGGTGATGGGGGTGATGCGCTCGCTGCTGGGAGCCAACGTGGGGCTGCCGATCCTGACGAGCCATCACCACGTCGAGTGCCCGAGTCCGCCGCAGGGCTGGCACCACGACGCCGACCACGTCTTCGGCCCCGAGCTCAACTTTGTCGAGGTCTTCTACTTCCCGCAGGATACGCCGGTCGAGTTGGGGCCGACCGAGCTGGTGCCCGGCTCGCACATCGCGCCGACCAAGCGGCCCAACGAGGAAAACGGGGTCTACGCCGAGGGTCCGGCCGGCACGATCGGCATCCATCACCAGAGCATCCTGCACCGCCGCGGCGTTTCGACGGCGAAAGGCAGGCGCCACATGCTCAAATACAACTACTGGCGTACCTCTCCGCCGCAGCGTGACTGGATCGTCGAGCCGGAGTTCGATCTACAGAGTGCCTACTACGGCGGGCACAACCAGGCGCGCTATGTAGCGCACATGTTTTACTGGCTGTGCGGCAAGGGCGACGACTACCGCATCATCGGCGGGCAGGCTTGGCCGTGGATCAGCCCGAACCAGATCCGCCCGTCGTACGGCTTTGGCAGCGAACGCGGCTACCAGCCCGACTGGCGCAAACACAACCAGGACGGCTACGCCGTTTGAAGTTTTTGGTTTCGAGTTTTTCGTTTTTGGTGGGCGCTCGCCGGACGGAAAACGGGCCGCTGGCAAATCGCACCTTCAGGGCGTTGTCGGGCTCTGAATGACAGAACGAGCCCGCTTGACCGGCCCGGGGCGTCTATCTCTCCATCCTGAACGAGGCCACCCGTCTGTCGTCCAGTTCGAACGCTTCTCCCTTGCCCGTCCTGCGAAAGCCCAGCGCCTCGAACAGGGCCTGCTTCTCCTCATCCTCGACGGAGACAACCGCATAGCATCGGGACGGGCGCTTTCCGGTGCAGGCGTCGATCACGGCCTGCAACAGCGGTTTCCATGCCGCGCCAAAGCGCGCGTGGGCGAAGCCGTCAACCTGGAAATCGCCGGCGTCATCCCTGCGTGCCGTGGCCAGCCCGACGACTTTCCCTTCGGCCGTTCTGGCGGCGAACCATGCGCCGCCGCCCTGCTGAATCGGCTGATAGCGCACATAGAGCCCCATACAGGATGTCTGCGTCGCGTAGCGGGTTGAGCGGCAGTTCGTGTTGGCGTCGAGCACCTGCCAGTCGTGCGGACAGAGAAGCAGCGGGATCATTGGGATCCGGTCGGCAGGCGTCGCCTCAACGATCTCTGCCGCCCCGCCGCTGAAGTAGTCCACCAGGAAGGCTTCTGGGGATTCGCCGCTGAGGATGTTGACCATCGCCTCGGCCCCGGAAAGCTTGCGCCAGCCAAGCCGGTGGTAGATGCGCGCGGCGGCCGGATTGTTGGTGCCGAGGAAGAAGGCTTCGCCGCCGCCGGCGCGAACGTCCTCAACGGCCTGGCCGCACAGTTCGGTGGCGATGCCGCGCCCGCGAAACAAAGGGTCGGTGGCGACCTCGCTGAACCCGGCCAGGGCCGGCACGCTCTTCGAATGCATGGTGAAGCAGGTGCTGGCCAGGCGCTCGCCCTCCCTGCGCATGTAGAGCGTGCTGCGGTTATAGGCATCTTCGGCGCCGAGGAAGACCTCGCGCCCTATGTCCGGAAAGACCATTCCATAGATGGATTCCCAGAAAGGGAGCAGCTCGTCGATCAGCTCTTCTGTAATCGGGACAGGGTATCGCACTGGATTCACCTCCGTCACATCCTGCTTCACAGTTTGGATAATGAAGACGACGCCTCACTAAAAACTAGAAACTGAAAACGCAAAACTGCAGTCATCGTCCCGCCGCGATGACGCGTTCCACCAGGCCGCCCGCCTGCATCGGGCCGGTCAGGTCCTGGTTTTGGAGGGCGGCGGGGACGGCCCAGAGCATCATGTTCTGGTAGTAGTCGGCGCCGAAGGCGCGCTGGCCGGTGTCGGCGTCGCCGCGCACAGTGTTGGGCGCGTCCCAGGTGTAGCCCCAGCGGCAGGTGATGTTGTGCAGGCAGCGCTGCAGCAGGTCGCGGCCGAACTCCTGCTGCCCGTTGTACATGAAGGTCATTGCCAGCATGTAGAGCTCGGGCGGGAAGTAGCTGAAGGTGCCGTAGCCGCCGACCTTGGCCGGGTCGCCGTCGGCGGTGGCGTAGTTGACCGCGCCCGACTGGCTGAGCGCGCAGTTGGTCGCGGCGAGCGTCTGCAGCGTTTTCTCGACGCGCGGCGGCGGGAAAACGCCGTTGACGCCGTGCCAGGCGGTCACCCACTGGCCGTCCAGCTGGTAGCCGAAGACCAGGTCAGACTTCTGGCCCGTCTCCGGTTCGTTGAAGTTGAGATAGTATTCGCCCGCCCACAGATGCTCCTCGAGGGCCTGCGCGCCGGCTGCCAGCCAGTTGTCGCAGCGGGCGAGATAGGCGTCGTCCTCCATGGCCGCGGCCATACGCCGCATGATCTGCACCTGCGCCATGCGCACGCCGCCGGCATGGGTGACATAGCCCTTCCAGCCGGGTTCGGGCGCCTCGAACCATTCGGTGTCGCCGAGGCCGTGCGAGTCAGTTCCGGGCGCCGGCATCGCCATCACCTGGGACGGGCCGTAGGCGGGGCGCAGGTTCATCGAGAAGTCGTTGCAGCGCTTGAGCGAGTCCCAGAACTCGGCCAGGACCGCGTCGTCGCCCGAGGCCTGCCAGTAGCGGTCAAGCATGATGACATAGCAGGCGCCGTTGAGGACGGTCTGGTAACCGACGTCGGGCGCGCTCAGGCCGTAGCCGGGGCGGTTGGCCTCGTTTGTGGCGGTGATGCCGCCGAAGATCCACGGCGGGCGTCCGTCGGGAAACTGGTAAGCCTTGTAGCCGCGCAGCGTGGAGAGCCCGGCCTCCGGGAAGAAGTAGACGAGGGGGATGTTGCCGTAGAAGCTGCAGGGCAGGCACTCGATCTGTGGGCAGCCGCGCGGGCATTCGTTCAGCCCGAAGAGGCCGTCCTCGGGCGCGCACCAGTCGCCGAGCGGCGGCTGCGCCTGGCCCCAAATGCTGCACTCGGGGACCAGGTGCAGGTTGTTGATCAGAGCGTCGGCGAGCCAGCCGGGCAGCTCGGGCGCGTTGTAGAGCACCTCTTGCCAGGCGGTGATGCGTTGCAGCAGCGTCTCGTGGTTCCCGGCCAGGAAGTTGGCGGTGGAGAGGGCGTCGGGGTGGTGGCGCGCGTACATGTGGGTGAAGAGCGGGGTCTCCTCGTGGGCGGGGCTGCCGCCGGCGCGCCAGTGGGGCGCGTGCCAGGCGAGGACGACGCGCACGGTCTGCGCTGCGCCGGGCGCGAGGTCGAA
>DAOUHX010000528.1:0-4059 GCA_034428395.1 Caldilineaceae bacterium | reverse complement strand
CAACAGTCCGTTTACGGCGATGCCAGCGGTGATCGGTGTCGCTGTGTGGAAGGCGTTCGGCGGCACGATGCTCATCTATCTGGCAGGCCTCCAGGGTATCCCCGAGACCTTCTACGATGCGGCCAAGGTCGACGGATGCGGGCGCTTTCAACTGCTGCGCTTCATCACGTGGCCTCTGCTGCGGCCGGTCACGTTCTATCTCTTCATCATCGGCATGATCGATTCGTTGCAGGTTTTCGACCTGGTGATGATCATGACCGAGGGCGGCCCCGCCTTCCGCACGACTACGATCGTTCACCAGATCTATCTCAACGCCTTCAAGTTCAATCAGATGGGCTACGCCTCGGCGATGGCAGTCCTCCTGTTCATCGCCATCGCTGTCCTGACCTATTTCAATTGGAAATTCTTCTCGTCATCGCTCGAGTATTGAACACCAGCGGCCGGATGTTTTGCTGCACTCCGGCCACGGGGGTTTCGGTCTAAATGGCACAGATACGGCGACCGCGTCTTCCATCCCGGCAGGAGCTTCTCTTTCGAACGTTGCTCACTGCCGGCATCGTCATAGGCTTCGTCATCGCAGCTCTGCCCTTCATTTGGATGGCGGTAAGTTCTTTCGGAACTGCCGGCACCGTCATTCGCATCGGCTTCACATGGGACATGTTCAATCCGCTGAATTGGAGCCTGGAGCCCTATGTCGTTGCCTGGAAGATGGCCAGCATCAGCAAGTACATCCGTACGACCACAATCTACGCTGTCGCTGTTACCTTGCTGGCGACGACCACATCCTCCTTGGCGGGCTATGTCTTTGGCCGTCTCCGCTTTCCGGCGCGCGACTTCCTGTTCGGGCTTGTTTTGGCCACAATGATGATTCCCGGCTCGGTAACCTTTCTGCCGCTCTTCATCCTGATGTTGCGGCTGCCGCTGATGGGCGGCAATGACATCCTCGGCCAGGGCGGGCACGGTCTCTACAACAGCTACGCCGGCCTGATTCTGCCCAACGTCGTCAGCGCCAGCTCGATCTTTCTGTTCCGGCAGTTCTTCCGCACGCTGCCGGGGGACTTGGAGGACGCGGCGCGCATCGACGGCTGCAGCGAACCGATGATCTGGTGGCGCGTGATCATGCCCCTGTCCGGCCCGGTCGTCACCGTCGTGGCGCTATTCCAGTTCCAGGGAAGCTGGAACTCCTTCGTCTGGCCGCTGGTGATGTCCAGTTCCGAAAGGCTGTATACGATTTCGGTCGGGATGTACTCGCTGGCTTACGGCTCCGGCTCGCTGACTTCCATGGCCGAGCTGTTCCAGGCCGTGCTGCTCGCCGGGTCGGTCATGGCCGTGCTGCCGATCCTCGTCCTCTTCATCGCTTTCCAGCGTCAGTTCGTGCAAGGCATCGCTCTGACCGGACTGAAGTAGCCGCAGCCCTTCTACTTTCGATTTTCCCTCAATCAAACTGGCAAAGGATCAGATCATGTCCGCCCCGCGACTGGCTGAAGTTGAACACTTGCACGTCGACTATGCGCGCGATCGCTACGCCGGCCACCCCCGCCAGGGCGGCATATTCAACTTCGGGGGCGGCGAGATTGCGGTCATTTACAACCGGGCTCCCTGCGCGTACAGAAATTACAGCGATGTCAAACACGACCTCGGCGGCTATCACAGCCGCGCGCAGATCATCCTGGCGCGCAGTTTTGACGCGGGCGGGACCTGGGATAGAGGGGACGACGTTGTTATCTTTGACGAGTGCTCGCCCATAGAAGAGCGCCGCGCCTACGTGCAGCAGGTGCAGGTCAATCCCACCATCGCGCGCGAATGGATCGACCTTGCCGCGGCGGACAGCGCGGTCTTTTTCGGGCGCACCTACGCCGGCGAGGGCCGTGCACCGTCCATGCTTTGTTACGCGTTGCGCTCTGCCGACCGTGGCCGCAGCTGGGAATCGGTCCCCACGCCGGTCCAGCCGCCCCTGGGGCACGGCATGGTGCACAAGGACGGCCATCCGCTTGTGCAGATGCCGGATGGTACGCAACTGGCTGCCATGACCGTGGGTCAGCCCACCGGCGGTGTCGTCCTGTACGGCAGCGATGACAACGGGCTCAGCTGGGAGCCCCTGGCCCGCGTCTGCGTAGACCCCACTGGGGACGGGCGGCCGACCTATGCCGGGCTACTGCTCCTGCCGTCGGGTCGCCTGCAGTGCTATACGCTCAACATTGACGGGTTGCGCGATGCCATCCAGATGAACTACTCGGACGACGGCGGCTATTCCTGGTCTGAGCCAAAGCCGATCGTGCGCTGGGGCCGTTCGCCCTGGGCGGCGCGCCGGCGCGAGACGCAGAGTCTTCAGGCGGCTGCCGGCAAGCACTATCGCTCGCCCTGGCCGATGAAACTAGCCGACGGCCGGACACTCGTCCTTTTCGCCCGCCGCAAGATCCCGCGCGGGATCGGCCTGATCGTGAGCGAGGATGACGGCGCTACCTGGAGCGACGAGCAGATTCTGCGCGCTGACGGGCCCACCACCGATCTTGGCTATCCGGTGGCGACCGAGGCCGAGCCGGGACGCATCTTCACCGCCTACTACTTCACCAAGGACGACGGCAACGGCTTCGGCGGCACCCGCTACATCGCCGGCTCCTCCTTCAGTCTTGCGTAATTCTGAAGCCGCCGCAATCGTTCGCATGTTTTCCTGCGGAGTCTACTGGCCCCAAGAAGAGGGCCTCGCAGGGGTTTGTCGAAACGCCGGACGGTAGAGCCTGCAGCGGGCCTTGCCGCTGACGAACAGGAAACGAATCCAGAGGAGGTGCCCGATGTCGCGAACAATCAAGATGGCCTTGATCGGGTGCGGAGGCATGGGGCGCAGCCACCTGCGCAGCGCCCGAGGGGTGCCGGAGCTGGATTTCGTCGCCTATGTCGATGCCGTCGAGGAGGCTGCCGCGCAGGCATGTCACGAATTCGGCGGGCGCTACCATACGACCGATGTCGAAGCGGTCATGCGAGACGACGCGATCGACGCCGTCCTGATCGCGACGCACCACGATTCACACCCGCCTCTTGCGATTCGGGCCGCGCAGGCGGGCAAGCAGATCTTCCTTGAGAAGCCGATGGCGCTCACCATCGAGGACTGCCTGAAGATTGAAGAGGCGGTTGAGAAAGCCGGCGTCAAGCTGATGATGGGTTTCAAGTTTCGCTTTGCGCCGCTGGTCGCCAGGGTGAAGCAGCTGGTCCCGCATCCCCTGGTTACCGTCGGCCAGAGCCTGCATTCGGCGATGAGGGGCTGGCCGCTGACGCCGGAAAGAGGCGGCGGCCCTGTCCTTTCAAACGGCTGCCACGCCTTCGATCTGGTCTACTGGCTCAATGAATCGGAGCCGGTCCTCATCAGTGCCGCCGGCGGGCCGCTGACCCATCCCGAGCACGGGCTGGTCGATAATGCGGCCGTCTCGGTCCAGTTTGAGAACGGCAGCATCGCCGCCATCATAGCCGGAGACAGCGGCGATGCCCGCTACACGTCTAAGTTTTTCTTCGAAGTGCTCGACGGCCGGCGCACGGCAACCCTCTACGAACGCTGCCACAAGGCCCAGTTATCCGGCTGTGAAGTCGACTCGTTGAACGTTGAGGAGTTGCCGCCCCCGCTCAGCACCGACCCGGAAGGGACCCGCGCCGAACTCCAAGCGTGGGCCCGCTGTCTCCTCGAGGATATCGAATCGCCCGTCGGGCCGCGCGATGGTACTCGCGCGACCGCGATGGTGCTTAAGGCATTCGAGGCGATACGCACCGGCAGGACACAGGAGCTGCGGCCTTAGATCGGCTAGCGCCGCATCCGGAACAAGCGCTCATACGAAAACAAACGTCACCAGCAGCGAACAGCGCTCCTCGGCCTCGAGTGAGTGCATCGCTCCGCCCTCCGGGCAAAGCCACGAACGCGGCTCGAGCGCCCGCGGCTCATCTTCGACGGTACCTCCGAAGCCTGAATGCAAGACACCTCTTCAATATTAGCCGAAAGCAATCCAGACGCGGCCCTTCGTGCGATTTCGTGTCCTTCGTGGATTGATGAGCAGTTGCAGGCTTTTGGGTCAG
>DAOUHX010000527.1:0-4952 GCA_034428395.1 Caldilineaceae bacterium | reverse complement strand
CGGCTATGTGATGGACCGGTTTGGGCGCAAATTCGCGTATGTGCCTTCATTTCTGCTGCAGGCCGCGGGCATGGCGCTGGTCCCGTTTGCCGGCTCCTACGCCGCGCTGCTGGCGGCCACCTCACTGATTGGTTTCGGCAACGGGATCGGCTCCGGCACGATGCTGACGCTCGGCGCCGACATAGCGCCGCCGCAGGGTGAGGGTATGGGCGCGTTTCTGGGGCTGTGGCGGCTGCTGGGCGATACCGGTCAAACGGGTGGACCGATCGTCGTCGGCTCGATCGCGCAGGTGTTGGGCCTGGCGCCGTCGATCTATGTGATCGCGGTCTTTGGTCTGGGTGCGGCTTCGATCCTTGGGCTGTTTGTGCCGGAGACGCTGAAGAAGCCGTCGGCGGCCGGCGCGGAGCCGGCTGCGCTGGGGTAGCGATCTATGGTAGAATCTTCGACGCCCAACTGGGTGTGTTTTTCGTGTAGGAGTGTCAACGGCGGGGAATTTCAGGCCGCGAGACAGCAGGAGAGCATCAATGGATATCGTTCTACAGGCCGAAGCGCCGCCGCTGCGTGAGGATGGTTCAGGGGGTCTTCGCATCGGCAGCTCTCGCGTTTTGCTCGAACTGGTCATCCACGCTTTTGAAGATGGGGCCACGCCCGAGGCTATCGCTCAAAGCTACCCGACTGCGACATTGGCGGACATTTATAGTGTGCTTGCCTACTTCCTGCGCCACCAGGAAGAGATCGGCGCGTATCTGGCGCGACGCGAGCAAAAGGCAGAAGAGGTGCGTCGACGCATCGAGAGCGGGCAGCCGGATCTGACGGAGTTGCGGAAACGTCTGGGATGAGGTAATGGGTGATACGGGTTTTGTGGGTCAAGCTGGTTTGTTTTGATTCGCAAGCCGTTGAGATGACAGAAGGGGGTATCTCGTTGTAGAATCCCGAACAACATTTCTATTTTTGAAGCAAAAGACAAACAGTGAGTATTTGAAAGGGGGGAATTGGTGACTCAGGTTAAAGCAAGTGAGAAGCGGCTTGAAGAGATTCGAAAGGTTTACAGGTCTATGGGGCTTGAATCAGAAGAAGCCCGAAAATATCTCGTCGCCCTTGGCACTTTGCCTAAGCATTCGGAACAAGAAAGGCCTGTTGTTTTCATTGAAGCTGGCATCGCGTCGTACAGCCAAGGAGAGATAGAGAGTGCCGGATTGGAACCAACTTCTGAATGAAATCAACGCTGCTGGGAGCACACATGACATTATTCGTCGGCGTTATTTGAGAAGACTCCATGAGCTCACAGGCCGGAATGTCATCATCTATTATTCTGGCTGGTTGCAGAAGCGAAATCTGGATGGAGTAGAGGTAAACGATGCCGACAAGAACGGGTTCATGACCGTAGTGCATCAACTGGATCGGGGCAAAGGTTTGGACCTGATCCTGCATACACCCGGAGGTGAAACGGCCGCCACCGAGTCTTTGGTAGATTACTTGCGTGCTATGTTTGGTACTGACATTCGGGCGTTCGTACCTCAACTTGCTTTGTCAGCCGGCACTATGATTGCCTGCGCCTGCAAAGTTATTTTCATGGGAAACCAGTCCAGCCTCGGCCCCATTGACCCTCAACTGCATGGCATACCAGCGCACGGGGTTGTGGAGGAATTTGAACGTGCGCACGAAGAAATCAGCGAAGATCCAAGCAAGATCCCCGTTTGGCAGCCGATCATTGCCAAATATCCGCCAGCGTTCATTGGAGAGTGTGAGAAAGCGATCGAATGGGCCAATGAGATGGTTACTGAATGGCTCAAGACAGGGATGTTTGGAGGGCCCGATGCAGAAGCTCAACTGGAGACAATTGCGAACATAGTTGCCAATCTCACAGATCACGCGCTGTCAAAATCCCACGCGCGGCATCTTTCGCTCGACACCTGCAAGGAAATAGGGCTTAAGGTATGTCGTCTGGAGGACGATCAACCGTTGCAAGATGCCGTTCTTTCTGTTCATCATGCTTGTATTCATACATTGGGAGCAAAGCCGGCGTTCAAGATAATTGAGAATCACGAGGGAAGGGCTTTTATCCAGATTGCGCAGCAAGTCGCTGTCCAAGCGTAACTGAAGAGACGCGAACAGGGGCGTTGCTATGGCCCAAAACTAGGAAAGTGCCCTCATCCCCTGCAGCCGCCAATAGCTAGCGAGCGCCACAGCCACTCCAAAGGACCGAAACGGTAACGGCGCAGCCACAGCGGGGATACCACCAGCTGGACGGCCCAGATGGCGGCGACAGTGCCGATCTGCTGCCGCGACGATGAAAGTCGGGGTTGAATCTTCAATTGCGGTCTGACGGCAAAGCGATTCGGGCCAGGTTGATGCACCTGTGGCCCTCGTTGTCAGAAGCGGGGTGGAACGATGAGTTCGAAACGGGGCCCGCGTGCGCGGCTTAGCCTGCGGTCGAGCGTCACCAGCGGGCAATCCGGCGTTTCTGCCAGGGCGACGTACCAGGCGTCGTACTGGCGAGGCTGCCGCGCAACGACCATATCCGCTCGGCAAAGGGCGCGAAGGGAGACGACTCTATACCCAGCCGCACCAGATCTCGATGCGCGCCGGTGGCCTCAATACGCGATATCTCCCCGCCCCGCTTGAGCCGGCGCAGCATGTTGCTGGCTTCGACAAGATTCAACTCCGGACCGGCCAACTGATCTTCGGCAAGTGTAGCTTCCGCCCACCTGCCTTCCTGCCCCTAGTCGACAAGCGCGGCCACCAGCACGGATGCGTCGATGACCGTGGTCACGATCGATCGGCATCGCGGGCGCGCAGGATCCGGTTCGCTTCTACCCGTGTTTCCGCCACTGTTTTCCGCTCGCGAACGCCCTGCAGCCATGCGTCGAGGGACGGCCGCGCGGCGATACGCTCCAGTTCTGCGCGCAAGAATTTTTGCATGGACTGGCGCTGGCGGGCGGCGCGCACGGCGAGTTCGTCGCGAACTTCCTCTGGGACATTCCTGATCGTAATCTGTACAGGCATGACTGCATTATGCCATCATCACGGGCATTCTGTAACAGCCATCCAGCTTGGGGATGGCTCCTGCCTAAGGCCTTACAGGAGGCAGAGGGCAAGTGGGATTTCAGGATGTGTCCGGCTGTGAGCGGCCCCGCACTATTCGCGCCGGCACGGTGCACTGAGGGCGGAAGCGAAACGGAGAGGGATGATATCGGGGACCGGGGCTAGAGGCGAGCCCTCATCGGCTGCAAACGCCAATAGGTGAGCGAGCGCCACAGCCACTCCAAGGGACCGAAACGGTAACGGCGCAGCCAGAGCGGCGACACCACCAGCTGGACTGCCCAGATGGCGGCGACGATTCCGATCTGTCCGACCCTTTCCACTGAGCCGAACAGCCCCAGCCCGTGACCGTAGAAGACGGCGGTCGCGAGGAATGTCTGCAGCAGGTAGTTGGTGAGCGCGGTCCGCCCGACCGCGGCTAGCGCGTCCTGCAGCCACGACAGCGCACGCGTGCGCGCGAAGAGCATCAGCAGGCCGATGTAGGCGGCGCTGACGAATAGGCTGCCCCAGTAGTTGGCCTGTTCGCCGAGGCCGAAGCGGGAAAACTCCATCGTCCAGCCGCGGGCGAAGTTCTGGACGACGCCGGTGATCACGACGGGCAGGCCGACGGCGAAACCGAGCGCGGCCATGCCGATGTAGAAACCGCGGGAACGCTGGCCGCTGAGCACGCCCCAGCGGTAGAGCGCCATCCCGACCAGCATCAGGCCGCCGGCGCGCCAGAGTCCCCAGAAGAGCAGCCCAACGGTATGAAATTCGACGCTTCTCGCGACGCGGGCTTCCATTTGTGCCACCCAGCCGCCACGGTAAGCCTCGATTTCAGTCCGGACCGATTCGGCGGCCGGGTCCCAGTCGGCGTGCAACTCCTGGACCATTTCCGGCGGGATGTACTGAATGGTGAGACCCGTTCCCAGCGCCAGGACGGCAGGTATGGCGAGGATGAGGATACCCAGCGCCAGCTGCAGTCCTGGATGGAGTCTGCGCAGCCAGTAGACCCCGAAGGCGCACAGTGCATAGATCACAAGAATGTCGCCAGACCAGAGCAGGTAGGCGTGGGCGAGGCCGATGATCAGCAGCCAGAAGGTTCGGCGGCAGTGGATAGTCCAGGCGCGCTGGCCGCGCGCGTCCAGTTTTTCGGTTATCAGCAGGATCCCTGCACCGAAGAGCAGCGAGAAGATGGTCATGAACTTCTGGTCGGCGAAGATGTGGCTGAGCGTCCAAACCCAGCGATTGGCCCCGCTGAGGTCGCCGTAGACGGTCGGGTTGCTGTAGGCGGCGGCGGGCATGGCGAAGCCCTGGATATTCATGATAAGGATGCCGAGCAGCGCGAAGCCGCGCAGAAGGTCGATGGCGACGATGCGTTCGGCCGGTCGGGTTGGGGCGGGCGAGGTTGATTCCTGGGACATGCGTCAATCTCCGAGAAAGGATTGATGTGGGGGAGAAGGGCCGGATCCTTTTCTCAGCGAGTGCGTTACACGGCCCGCAGATTGGCCTTTATCGCCGCCAGAACCTGATCGAACATTTCCGTGGTGAGGCGGCCGGTGTTGGTGTTCTGGCGGCTAACGTGGTAGGAGGCGTAGAGGCGGGGCAGGCCGGCGGGCAGCGGGTCGTCGGCGCCGTGGGCGAAAGCCAGGCGCGGCGGGTCATGGCCGAGTTCGCGCAGGGCGCGCAGATAGCCGTCGTAGGCGATCTTGCCCAGCGCCAGGACCGCCTGCAGGTGCGGCAGCAGCGCCAGCTCCCGTACCAGCCAGCTGCGGCAGTTGTTCAGTTCGGCGGCGGTGGGGCGGTTCTTGGGCGGCACACAGTAGGCCACGCCGGTCATGTAGCAGTCGAGCAGTTCGAGGCCGTCGCCGCGGTGGGTGCTTTGCGGCCGGCTGGCGAAACCGGCGCGGTGCAGGGCAGGGTAGAGGAAG
>DAOUHX010000526.1:0-2309 GCA_034428395.1 Caldilineaceae bacterium | reverse complement strand
GCTCCACGGCGAAGACGGTTACAGCCGCAAGGGCCCCGAAGCCGGCAACGCCAACCACTACTACAGCCTCGCTCGCATGGACACCACCGGTCATGTCGTCTTCGGCGGATCGCAGGACTCCGTCTCCGGTTTCAGCTGGATGGACCACGAGTTCGGCACCTCGGCGCTCAGCGAAGACGCCGTGGGCTGGGACTGGTTCGCCGTCACCCTCGACAACGGCGTCGTCCTCATGTTCGCCGAGATCCGCACCAGCTCCGGCGCAACGCAGGATATCTTCGAAGGCACGATCGGTTTCCCCGAAGGACGCCAATTTCCCATCGCTTCCGGCGAACTTGAACTGACAGCCACCGGCAGCTGGACCAGCCCCGACACCCTCATCGTCTATCCCAGCGGCTGGCGCGCCGTACTTCCGCAACACCAAATCGAGTTAACGATTGAACCGCTGATCGAAGACCAGGAGATGGACGTCGCATTCACCTACTACGAAGGCGCCACCACGGTACGCGGCGTCATGCAAGGACAGCCCGTCACCGGCCGCGGCTACGTCGAACTGACCGGTTACGGCGCGGTCGGATTTCAACGATAGGTCAACTTTTGCCAATCGCGCCGAAGCAGTCCAGAATTGGCCTGTTGCGCCACTGCTTCCAACGCGTTTCGAACGCTCGGAAGCCACGTTGACCAGAGAACCCTGAGAGGAGACCCTTCTTCATGTTGACCCAGCCGTTTACGAGCAACGCCGCAGACAACGCGGCCCGGCGGCGTTCCGCCGCGTCGAGTCTGCTCCGCAGGCTGGGACCGGTGCTCTGCCTGCTCATCTGCCTGCTTCTGCTCGCGGCCTGCGAACGCCCCGGCCCGTCAGCGCCCGCAGCCGGATCTGAGCCCGTCTCCACAGATACCCCCACGCCTCTGCCAGAACCTGAGCCGACCGATACGCCCGTTCCCGAACCCGAACCCCCGCCCACAGCCACTGCCGTCCCGCAGGAGGAACCGGAGGCGGAGAACGGCGAGTTGCCTGTCGTCGGCCGGACATTTGTCATCGCGCCGGAGGAGTCCGAAGCCCGCTTCATCATCGATGAGGAGCTCTTCGGCCAGCCCAAGACCGTTGTCGGCACGACCAGCGCCTTGTCAGGCGAACTGACAGTTGTCGCGGCAAACCCTTCTGCCAGCCAAATCGGCGTGATCCAGATCGACGCCGACACATTCATTACCGATCACGACCGCCGAAACGGGGCTATCCGCCGCTTTATCCTCCAGTCCAATCGCCATCGCTACATCACCTTCAACGCGACCGGGCTGACCGGTCTGCCCGATGACGTGGCCGTCGGCGATGAGGTCCAGTTCGAAATCGCCGGTGATCTGACCGTGCGCGAAATCACCAAGCCGGTGCTTTTCGACGTGACCTTGCAAGTCGTTTCCGAAACCGAAATTCAGGGGGCCGCGTCGACCGTTGTGGCCCTGGAGACCTTCGAACTCACCATCCCCCAGGTGCCCAGCGTCGCCAACGTCGGCGAGGAGTTCATCGTCGAATTTGACTTTGTCGCACGCGCACAGTAAAAGCGCGTGCGACTGTCCGGCGTCAACGCAGTTCTTTTGAGGCCAATGCCCAAGCTCAGCGCCGAGGGGTCTATCCGACTTGTCTGACCAGAAACACCCGCTGATCGCAGGCGGTGCCGCCGTCGATGTCGAACTCCTGCGCGAAGGGTTCAACCGCGGCTTCGCCGACTACCGCTACAATATGCAGATGGACCCGGCTGCCGCGCGCGCATACATGGGCTATGCCGGCATCGCCGCCGAGGACTGCGCCGTCCTCATTGCAGAGGAACGCGGGCGGACGCACGGCGTCGGCGCCGTGCTGCTGGCCGTACGCGGTGAGGACGGCTGGTGCGGCGGGCTCAGCGTTGCGCCCGAATATCGCGGGCACGGCTGGGGACGGCGGCTGATGGAGGCGCAAAAACGGCGCGCGCAGGAGCGGGGTCTGCACCGTATCCGTCTTGAGGTGCGCACCGAAAACGACCATGCCGGCGCCGTCTATCGCCAGGTCGGTTTTGAACCAGTCCGTGAACTGCTGCTATGGGAAAGGGACCCTCGCCAGGGCCCTCTGCCCCTTCCTGTCGAACCGCTTGAGGAGGGCGACCCCGCCAGGGTTCTGCAGCAGTTCTACGGCTGGCACGACCTGCGTATGGCTTGGCAGCGCAGAAAGACCAACCTGCTCAATTACGTGGCGCAGCGCAACTGCGTCGGCCTGACAATTCCGGCCAGAGACGGGGCGCCGGTCGCCTACGCCATCGCCGAGCTGATGCCGCGTTCGC
>DAOUHX010000525.1:0-3510 GCA_034428395.1 Caldilineaceae bacterium | reverse complement strand
CATCGCGCTGACATCGACACCGAGGCGCTCGGCTGCCGCCTGCTGAGCACGCTTCACTCTGTCAAGCCATACCGGATTTGATTCCGCCATAGTGTCCGGTCTCCCTGGAAAAGAGCGCGACCTGCGCGATTCTACCGCCCTTTCCCCGCCCCAGATTCAGTCAAGATAGCGCAACTTTCCGGAACTAGCCGGTGATCGCTGCGTTGTCCACCAAAGATAGGCTGAGTATAGCAGGCGGTCAATACATTGTCAAAATTATCACAAACGCTACGGCAAGGCGGCCCTTGTTACGTTTGAGGCGTCTTCAGAAGACCCGGCCGCCACTCAAACAGGTGCCCAAAGGCTCCTACAATCCAAGTTGCGAAAGGCTGGCGGCAACCTGCGCGCGCTGGGCTTCAAGTTCCTTCAGTTTGTCGCGTTCGCGCTGTACGACTTGCTCGGGCGCCCTGCCGACAAAGTTCTCGTTACCCAGCAATCCTTTGGTACGGTTTATCTGCCCTTCCACGTTTGCCAGCTCTTTTTCAATCCGCTTGCGCTCGGCATCCAGATCGACCATGCCGGCCAGGGGCAGATAGGTGGAGATGCCGCCGGCCGAGAGCTGGACACTAGAACCGAGGTCGATTGCCCCGGCGTCGCCTTGAACGGCAACTTGCGCTTCGTCGAGACGCGCCAGGTTGGTGAACAGGGCGAGATTCTCCTGCACGAGGCTGCTGTTGCCGGTGGCAAAGATTGCTGCGATGCGGCGGCCCGGCTCGACGTTGTATTCGGCGCGGGCGTTGCGAATGGCGCGCACGATCTCCTGAATGCGGGCGAAAGCTTCCTCGGCGGCCTCGTCGCGGGGCAGCGTTGTCCGGGGCCAGCGCTGGGTCATGAGCGCCTCGGCAGTCTTGGAAACGCCGGGCAAATGGCTCCAGATCGCCTCGGTAACATATGGCATGAAGGGATGCAGAAGGCGCAGGGACTGTTCGAGAGTGAAGGCCAGCACCTGGCCTGTGACTCTACGCGCGGCAAGTCGCTCGCCATAGAGCCGGGGTTTGGCGGCTTCGATATACCAGTCACAGTACTCATTCCACAGGAACTCGTAAAGCTGGCGGCCGGCTTCTCCCAGCTGCCAGTTCTCGATCAGATGGGTCGCATGGTCTTGCACGGCGCGCAAACGGCTGAGAATCCAGCGGTCGGCCAGAGCCAGCTCGGAGGTGGCCGGAAGGGCAAAGGTTGTGCCGTGGCGGCCACCTGCATCGTCCAGCTTGGGTTCGGCGGCCTCCAGATTCATCAGAACAAAGCGTGCCGCATTCCAGATCTTGTTTGCAAAGTTACGGTTGGCCTCGATGCGGTTGACGCTGAGCTTCATGTCGTTGCCAGGCGTGCTGCCGGTGAGGAGCGTAAAGCGCAGGGCGTCGTTGCCGTAGCTGCCGATGAGGTCGAGCGGGTCGAGGGCATTGCCGAGACTTTTACTCATTTTGCGCCCATCCTCGGCGCGCACGAGCCCGTGCAGATAGACGTATTCGAAGGGCGGCTTGCCGGTGAAGTAGAGGCCCATCATGATCATGCGGGCGACCCAAAAGAAGATGATGTCGTAGCCTGTTTCCAGCACGGTTGTCGGATAGTAGCGCGCCAGGTCGGCGGAAACAGGAAGGTGGTTGGTCGCTGCGGAGCCGCTGCCGTCGGGCCAGCCCAAGGTGCTGAAGGGCCAGAGGCCGCTGCTGAACCAGGTATCGAGAACGTCTTCATCCTGCTCCAGCTCGACCGTTTCGCCGTAGTTCTGGATAGCCTGTTCGAGCGCTTCGCTCTCGCTGTGGGCCGCGAACTGCTGGCCGTCGGGCCCGTACCAGATCGGGATGCGGTGCCCCCACCAGAGCTGGCGGCTGATGCACCAGTCGCGGATGTTCTCCAGCCAGTGGAAGTAGCTTCGTTCGAAGCGCTGGGGCACGATCTTGATGCGTCCGTCCTTGACGGCGGCGCTGGCGGCTTCGGCTAAGGGCTTTGTCTTGACGAACCATTGTGTGCTCAGAAGGGGTTCGACGATTGTCTGGCAGCGCTGGCAGTGGCCCACCTCGTGGACGTGGGGCTTTTCATTGACGACGAGCCCCGCGGCCCGCATGTCCTCCCACAACTTTGCGCGTGCGTCGAAGCGGTCGAGGCCGGCGTAGGGACCGGCGGAGGCGTTGAGGCTGCCGTCTTCGTTGGTGATGTTGACGAAGGGGAGGTCGTGGCGGAGGGCGATCTGGTAGTCGTTGGGATCGTGGCCCGGGGTGACTTTAAGCGCGCCGGTGCCGAATCGGGGGTCGACGTGTTCGTCGGCGATGACGGGGATGGGGCGGTCCAACATTGGGACGAGCGCGGTCTTGCCGATGAGATGGGCGTAGCGTTCGTCTTGGGGATGGACGGCGACGGCGGTATCGCCTAGGATGGTCTCTGGGCGGGTGGTGCTGACTTCGACCGTGCCGAGGCCGCGTCCGCCGGCGTCCGCCTCCTGCAGTGGATAGCGGAAGGTATAGAGTTTGCCCTCGACCGGTTCGTGTTCGACCTCAAGGTCGCTGATGGCGCTTTCGCAGCGGGGGCACCAGTTGACCAGATAGTTGCCGCGGTAGATGAGGCCGTCATTGTAGAGACGGATGAAGGCCTCGAGCACGGCTTCGCTGAGGCCGTCGTCGAGGGTGAAGCGCTCGCGACTCCAGTCGCAGGAGATGCCCATACGGCGCTGCTGTCCGCTAATCTGGGCGTGGTATTCGTCCTTCCAGGCCCAGACTTCCTGGAGGAAGCGTTCGCGGCCCAGGTCATGACGCGTGGCGCCGTTTTCGGCCAGCTTGCGTTCGACCACGTTCTGGGTGGCGATGCCGGCGTGGTCGGTGCCCGGCACCCACAGGGTCGGACGGCCATCCATGCGGTTGTAGCGGATGAGCATATCTTCGACGGCGCTGGTGATGGCGTGTCCGAGGTGGAGCGCGCCGGTGACGTTTGGGGGCGGCATCGAGATGACGAAGGGTGGGGCGTCAGGGTCGGCCAGGCCGCTCTCGATCTGTTGTTCGGGGCGGAAGAAGCCTTCCGATTCCCACCATTCGTAGAGCTTCTCTTCCCATTCGCGTGGTTCGTAGATTTTGGGCATCTGCTGTGTCATGCGATTTTGCCTTTGCTTGCTGTCCCGGTCGGGAGGCCAGAACAAGAAAAGTCATTTCATCCAAAGGACGAAATGACTTCGCGGTACCACCTTTGTTAGCAGCCGGCCTTGGCGTCGTGCACAGAGGCTGACTGCTCTCTCTGCCGCGTTAACGGGCGGACCCGGGGAGAGTTAGGCGCTGCATGTCTTCACTCTCTCAGCCTTCCCGGCGACATTCCCCGAAGAGGACGCGGTCCTCTTTGCGCTGCAATCACGGACGCCTCTTTCAGCCGCGGGGGCGTCTCTCTGTCGTGTGCGGGCGCGGGTACTCCTCCGGTGCGCTGCCTTTCGAATTGAATTGTGCTTAGTGTATAGCGTGGGATAGGCCTTGTCAATTCTGTCGGCGCGGCGCG
>DAOUHX010000524.1:0-3022 GCA_034428395.1 Caldilineaceae bacterium | reverse complement strand
ACGGCGGCGGCCCCACTTCGAATGCGGTTGTCGCGCTACGCCCAGGCAGCATGGGGCGGGGGCAACCAGGCGCCAAGCCACGGTGATGGCACAAAAAGGAGAAACCATGTCTGAAGGCAAGTTGCGCGCGGCCGTCATTGGGGGCGGTTTGGGCGGGTCCCACGGTTATGCGTATGCGCGTGCGCCAGAATACGAGCTGGTGGCAATCTGCGACCTGAACCCGGACGTTTTCGCCCGCTTCTACGAGCGGGCTGAGCTACCTCCGGGCAGCATAAACCAGTACACCGATTACCATGAGATGTTCGAAAAAGAAGGTCTCGACGTAGTTACGGTGGCGACGCCGGACCACCTGCACACAGACCCTGTCTGCGATGCGTCGAACGCCGGCATTCGCGGCATTATCTGTGAGAAGCCGCTGACCACGACGATCAAGGACGCCGACCGCATCATTGAGACGATCGAGGCCAACAGCACGAAGATGTCGGTCGACCACACGCGCAGCTGGATCCCTGCCTTCCAGGCCGTGCGGCAGGCGGTCCTCGATGGGGAGATCGGCGGGCTGACCCGCATCGTGGCCCACATGGGTGGGCGCCGCTCGATGCTGTTCCGCAACGGCACGCACCTGATCGACGGCGTCTGCTTCTTCGCCGGCGCGTCCCCGGTCTGGGTGATTGCTGCGCACGAGCAGGGCTTCGAAGACTACGGCCCGGTCTACGACGGCAAAGGCGGCAGGGACCCGCAGTACGACCCCGGCTCGACCATCATCATCGAGTTCGCCAACGGCGTGCGCGGCATCGTCAACAGCGCCAAGCTGACGCCGCAACTGTTCGAATACGACCTGCAGGGGCCTTACGGCCGATACTGGCTGACCGACAGGCATTGCACGGCCTGGAAGACCGAGGAGCAAGAGGGCACGCCGATCCAGACGCAGCCGCCGCAGGGCCGCGGCTACCTCGACCCCTTCGGCGCCAACCTGATCCCGGCCGTGCAGGAGATGGCGCAGATGGTGCTGCACGACGCGCCAAGCAGCTCATCTCCCTACCGGGGCAGGGACTCGCTGGAAATCATGCTGGCGGCCTTGATCTCCCAAACCAAAGGCAGTGCGAAGATCGAGCTGCCGCTGCCGCGAGAGTAGATCCGGAGTTACCATGAAAGACGATGGGACGCTTGTCGTAGGTGCAATTTCCTCCCATGGACACGAAAACGGCCACGTGCTGGTCCTGGACCAGCTTTCCGAAGTTGGGACGATTCACGTCTGCGCGGCCACCGAGCTGGTCGACGTCGCGGACCTGGCCGGCGAGTCCGCACGCGTCGACGCGCAGTACACCGACGTCGACGCGCTGCTGGCACGCGATGACCTCGACGCGGTCATTGTCTGCGCCCGGCCCGACCACGCACCTGACATCCTGGAAAAGGTGGTTAGCGCGGGCCTGCCCGTCCTCTACGACAAGCCGGCCGCCACCCGTTCGGCCGATATGGCCCGCGTGGCGGAGGCTGCGCGCCGGCAGGGCGTCAGCGCGGGCGCGATGCTACAGTGGCGCTACCATCCGATGACGCGCAGTCTCAAGCGCGCGCTGGCCGGGGGCGCGCTGGGCGACGTGATGACAGTAGAGGGCAAATTGCTGAACGGCCTGCTCAAGTACCGGGATACCTCTACCTATCTCTTCGATCCCGAGACCGCAGGGCACGGCATTCTTTCGTGGCTGGGTTGCCACTGTCTGGACCTTGTCCTCTATCTGATGGAGGAAAGGGTCGTCGAAGTGATGGCCATGGTGGGCAACCTTAACCCTGAGAAGGTGGCGGTCGAGGACACCGGATTCCTGATTCTGAAGTTTGCAAGCGGCCGCATGGGTAGCTTCCAGGCGGGCTACCATCTGCTTGGCAGCAGGGCCAGTTACGACTTCTATGTCGGCATGCGCGGGACCGAAGGGTTCGCGGTCCTGCCCTTTCTCGGGCCGCAGGAGGAAACGTCGGGAGGAGGGGAAGTCGAAAACACATCGACCTATTCGCTGTTCAGTGAAGCGCGCGGCTGGAAGACGGGCGGCGTCCGCCGCGAGCGCTTCGCCATGCCCCATGCGCCGGGCTATGGAGGTGTGATGGCGGAGGAGCTCTACCGTGACTTCTTTGCCGCGGCCAAAAAGGGAGAACCGGCGCCCGCGCCGATCGAGGACTCGGTGCACATGATGGAGATTATCGAAGCTGCTAAGGAGTCCTCCGCCAGCGGCCGCGCGGTCGGCATCCCACTGCCTTCATCCGTCGGGAGTGCGACATGAGCGCTGCCACCTACACCGAGGACTTCGAAAACGGCGCCGGCGGCTGGATCGCCTGGCTGGGTCCCAATCAGCCCGTACCCGCGACAATCGAGGACGGCGCTCTGGTCTCGCGCAGCCCCTGGGGGATCGACGCCAACCACGCGCCGCCGGGCGGCGGTTACCTCCATCTGCTCTTCATCCTACACACCGCCGATCAGCCCAGCCCAGGCCCCAACTATGGTCCGCTGCTGGCCGGTAACCGCTTCATCGACGGCGGCTATCCCCGCGATTTTCGCAATGCCCGTCTCACCCTGCGTCTGAAGGGCGAAGTCAACATGCAGGGGGCGGAGTTGCGGCTGCACTGCCAGTCGCGCGTGGGCGACAGAGCGATAAACTTTGTTCTGACTTCGCACTCCTTTGCGGTAACGCCCGACTGGACCGAACAGACGATAACGCTTGTGCCCGACCCGGCGCAGTGGCTCTGCCTCGGCGCGCGGCGCGATCTGACCGATTTCTACGGCTGGGGAGGCATTGAAGAGGTGTTACGAGACGTCAACATCGACATCATTCTGCTGCTGCATCCGCTCAAAATCGCACCGCTGGTGCCGCAGCAGGGAGGCCCGCATGCTCGGCGCGCCGGTTCCGATTACGAAGTTGACAGGAGTTTTCTTCCCAGCGGCGAGATCAGTCTGGACAAGGTGCAGATAGAGTTCGCCGACGCCCGGGACTAGCGAACGGGTCGGTGAGGGCATCGGCGCTGGCGGGGCCTG
>DAOUHX010000523.1:0-7983 GCA_034428395.1 Caldilineaceae bacterium | reverse complement strand
CGAGGTGCCCTGCCGCGAGATTCTCGACCTGCTCGCGGCCAGGGGATACAACGGCTTCGTCTGCGCCGAGTGGGAGAAAAAGTGGCACCCCGAGATCGAGGAGCCGGAGATTGCACTGCCGCAGCATGCACGGATGCTGAGGGACTGGATAGCGGGGGAAGAGGATACGGGATAAGGGTCGTTGACGTTTTCCTAGAGGAAGGCAAAGGCCGCGACGCAAGGTGCATTGGTCCGTAATGCACTCTAGCTCGCGGTCCAGTTTTTGGGGCCAAGCTCACAGCCGGCGCGCCCGCCCAGGCCGTCATGGTGCAAGGTCGTTGGAAGAACGCCGGAACCGTAGCTCGATGCACGAAGGCGATCTCGGCCGGCGCCGCCCTGCAATGGCTTTAGCCGCCATGATCTTCACGCTGCCCATTCCGCTCATTGCCATTTGGCGTATCGCTGGCGCAGTTGTAGGATGGGTTTGTTGTAAAACGACAGACTAGGCCACAGGGGAAAGCCATCATGAAGCGCACCCTTCGCATCATCATCGCAATCATCCTGTTTGCCTTACTGCCATCTATGCTCATGGCGCAGGGAGAGAACCCACTGGAGAGCCTGGCTGCCACGCTAACCAAGCTGATCCAGCGGCAGGACAATTTCGAAGCCAGGCTCATCGAAATCGAGAACCGCCTCGACATCGTCACCCCCACAATGACACACACGCCAACGCCCACCGAGACCCCCACGCCCACCGAGACGCCAACACCTACCGAGACGCCAACGCCCACTGAAACACCGACTGTCACCCACACACCGACCATCACCCCGACACCCACGATTACGTTGACACCCTCACCGACATTCACGCCAACACCACTACCGCCGCCGGCAACTTTTTATACGGTGCGATCCCTCTACGAAAACAATAGATCAGTATTCAGAAGGCGCTATGTAAATCAAGTCGTTTTCATCAAGGGAAGCATCAGCTACGTCGGGCTAAGATTCGCCGGCGGCTACACGGTCGAATTCAAACAAGGCACACTGCTGGACGTCACCTGCCACCTGCCCGCATCCGCCAAAGACATCTATGAAGCACTGTCCACCGGCGATACCGTCATCGTCTATGGCTACGCAGAGCTCGACATCAACGTCTTCTCCGACAACGACCTGCTGATCAGAAACTGCAAAGTCGCACCACCATCAGCGGCAAGTGGCCAAACAACCAGCCAACCCACAAGAACACCAACACCAGCCCCAGCCCAGACTTCCCAATGTGACTACGAAGCCGTTGACCTAGTCCAGTCAGAAGACGTATCAATACCAGGCGCCAAGCGAGCAGTCGGAAGATTCTTCATGCCGGCCGGATGCAACGAAGATGACGCCCTCATCTACGCCCAACTGCATATGACCCTGTATCTTATGGAAGTGCCCGACATCGACGCCGTCGGCTACTTCTTCTACTGCAACCGCGCCGACATCGGACCCGCACCCGCCAATGTCGGCATCGACTACGCACCCGAAGGCGATTGGAGCAAGGCCGGCACGACGCCCCCAGGCGATCATAGTAAACACGACTGGACCGTGAACTTCGCCAACGGCGTACCTTGCCCATAGCTGAACGATCACTCCAGACACGACAAAGCGCCGGATCAAGGGCGAAATGCCCGAATCCGGCGCTTTGCCCATTCAGCCTGATTAGAACAAATCATCCCGCACAGGAAGCCCGCAGAGCGTTTTGCCTGGGGCTTCAGATACCATAAGACCGTTCAATCCGCAGTGCGCGCCCTGCAGGATCCACCGCACCGGCCGGCAACGCCGAAGGCAACAGATCAGCGCAAATGGGGAATTCCCTGCCAACCCTGTTCCCCCACGCCCCACAGTGCTTGGTCAGACCACGACCGACAGCATCAACCACTGTTGACCTGCCCCCCAAGAACTGGTCCAGGTAGAGTGTTAGTGTAGGCCCATAGAAAGCGAAGAGCTGACAGATGGCGGCCCGGCTTTCCCTCAATCAGCCGGATTCGGTTCGATTTGAGGAGTCCACTTCAGACGAGAAAAGATTAAGGAGCCCTTGGGCTAAATCCTTGATGTGATCAAGAACGCGCGAGTCGTCTATCAGTGCCTCCCTGAGTGCCTGATTTAACATTGGGTCTTCAAGTCCGAGACGATCGTTGTCCAGCCAGTTTCCCAACTGTTTTCTCCAGTTTTGGTCGAGTTGGGAAAGGGTTTGTTGGGTTTGGGTGATTTCTTCTTGGTTCCAAGTTGGGAGGTGGAGTTGGATCAGGTTCTCAAGTTGTGCCTGTCTCAGTTCTTCATCTTTTTCTTCGGTTAGTTTGGCTAGGTGCTCACGGGCGGTTGAATGAGAGGCTAGTTTGTATTTGAGAGTGATATCGGCAACGAAGAGCTCGAAGAGGCGACGGGCAATGTCATCATTGAGGGGGAGCTTCAGTGGTGGTAAGAAGCCTGACAGGGTCATTGAGGAGATGGGGAGTTCTTCGCTTAGCCGTCGTGATCGATCTACTATCTGAACGATCTGGTCTTTGTTGAATCCTATGAATGTGAGGATATGTAGCAGCACTAGAATTTCGAGTTTGATAGTGAGGTCGTACAGTTCTCTTCCTTTCAGCTTATTGCGTTCAGAAGCCCTGGAATAATGAGTGAAGAAATTCCGCATCTCCGAGATTCTCTTCGCAAATTCCTCGCTAGTTTCATTATCTCCAAACCAGTCTTCAAACGACTCCATCATGTCTTTCGCGCGATCTCGTAGCGATGGCTCATTATTTTGACCTATCCTACTTCGAATTATCTGTGGGGTATCTGAAGGCAGTGTGGCGAGCAACTCCTTTTTTACCTCGTTGTACCGTTTTGGATCCATAGGCTTGCTTGTTGGGCATAATTGTCTATTGAGAATCTCAAGAGCTTGTGCAAAGAATATGAAGTTGGATTCTAGGAAGGCGCCTTCCTTCCATGCCCCTGCAAAGTATAGATTTAAGGCATGTCCAACCTCATCTGAGTCATAGTATTCAACCCATCTACCTATCATTTCTTCAAAACTATTCTCTATATGTGTGAGAGAAAACAAGACCTTTAGAATTTCAGGTTTGTACTCGCTGTTGGGGACAAGATTCATCTGTAAGTACAATCGGACTGGTATAGGATAATCTGAACGTTTTTCATGGAACGTGAATGACTGTACATGAACTTCTTGGTCTACGGCCAAAGCAATGAACTTTTGTATTCTGGCAGCCAAGGTCAAGAAATAGTCGATATCTCTTGGCTCATTTGATACGAGTGAAATACTTGATTGTGAAGTCAAAGTGACAGAGGTCAAGGGTAGACTTGGGGAGAGTGCAGGCCCACTAACTAGGGAACAAAACTGCATTCTGGTTCCATCCTTCAAATTGTACTTGGAGGACTCCTTTGGGCCGTATTCTATTGTTCCTCCAAGGAACGATTTGATTATGTCATCTTCGGATTCAACTCTTATAGCCGTCTTTATGGTATCAGTGCTCAACCAGTCGTCAAGACCTTCCACAACGAAATCGAGTTCACTGAATAGCAAGTCGTCATTTTCGTAGGGCACACCGATTAAGGCTCTATGAGCAAGAAAACTTGAAGAATTCAGACCATTCTTTGAGAAGGGAAGCAAAGTTCTATTCGTAGACAAGCATTCCAGCAATGTTACGAAGCCGCCTTCATAGATTTGACCACAAATGCGATCAACAGTATCTGTATTTCTGAACATCTTCTCAATTGGCCCACTTCCTGTCCATTCTGAATTAGTGAATATACCCATCAATTTCAGCTCAACACGTCCGTTCTCGGAGATCTTGAGTTCGCCGGGCAGCTTTTCGTCTGGATTTTCCGGCAGCCAAAAATAGCCTTTGGTTTGGATGGGATTTAGGTTCTTCATATAGTTCCCTGAAGTGGGCCCAAAAAACTGGGCCACGAATTAAGGTGTGTAATGGAGCGCTTCACCGAGCCTGTGGAGGACCATAATAATGGCCAACCGGTGGCGCCGACGAATTCACACCACCAGCTTAGCACCCTCCGGCCGCTTCTTCCCTCCATGCACCGACGGCTCGGCGCACCATTTGGCGGAGAGGCGGCGGACGGCATGGTAGATCTCCTCGTCGAAACCGAGGAGATCGCAGATGACGCGGCGGTCGAGGAGCGCTCGGTTGGGGTCGACGTCGGCGAGGTAGGCGGGCAGGAATTCCTTGTCGCGGAACTCGTCGAAGATCATTTCGGCCATGTGCAACTGTTCATCGGTGAGGCAGCGGAGGTCCAGCACGGGGAGAGTTTCTACTCCGGTAATCGTGGTTGTTCCCCGGCCAGCAACTTGGCGATTGGAGTTCCACCAAAAACACACCATCCCTAACGTACTGTTTCCCCATACAGCGAAGGAGTAGTCAAACCTTTTGTCGTCAAACGTTACATTTGGCCATGCTCGACCGCCTATACATGCTCGTTCGGTAAATGCTACTGTCAAGGGTTGAGAATTGAATCGAAAATCAAGGTTTAGATGTGACCGGCTAGCGGTTGCCCAAACATCGGCGGCTTTACCCTCCATGCACTGTCTTACATGCAATTGCGAATCAGGAGCGCAAACCATCTGTGTCTCTTTCTTGGCATCGTGATTCCACAGGGCAGGGTAGGTGGAAGTAGGGCTGGGAGGCGCTTTCGTGAAGGGCCCTGAAGAACCAGCAATGTTGATATGATAGAGGCCGCGTCTGCCAACCTCAAATAGGGCCGTTAACGTTAATTCTAAGGATGAAGCTAAGCCTGGTAGCCACAACTTCGAAAGAGACAAAGAATGAGCGGTTTGAGCTACCGAGCAGTCCGACAAACGAACCGCGCCCCAACCACCCTCACTGTGCGGCGCGTCAATCGTTTCACCAGCCAACTCAGAGCCAACACTAAGGGGTGTACCACCATACGGACCGTCATCAATGTTTCTGACTTGGCTTTTAGGGAGAATCCCCTTTGCTAAAGAACTTGCATGGGCGAACCCCCGCGGTCTTCGTTTGAGTGATGCAAAAAGTGCGCGGCCGTCAGGCTGTTCTTTTGGCGTGAGTTTACGAGCTACCACCAAACATTCTGCCATACCGGTGTCTGCTGAAAATGACAGATCATCGTTGCCCGCGGCCGCAAGGCTGAAAACAGTCAATCCTGTATAGCCGCCAGCGATCATCTCTCGAAACTTTTGCCAAGATTGTCCAGATGCGGCTGACAAAGGAAGCACCAGAGCCAGAACGCCACCGGGCTTGAGCTTGTTGTGGGCCAACGCCGCAAACGCAGAGGCAATGCCGGCATAGCCATGATAGCACGAATTCTTTGTGTATTGGCTCAAACTCTTTGCCATATCCTTCTGCGTAACCAAGCCAGTGCTCAATCCCCGAAAGTGCTTAATGTAATCTTCTTCTCTTTCGCTGCCTTCCCAATCAGAGCCGGGTCTGGTAAACGGCGGATTCATGATCACCAGGTCAAAACTTTCGTCTGGGATCTCAGTGCGGATCTGGGCGGCTGTCTCTTCGCCGGCGCTGCCGGTGCGCAGTGCGGGGTCGCTGGTGTTGAATAGCGTCATCACATTGGAGGACTGCAACAGTTCCAGCGACCCGATCATGACGCTGCCGTCCTTCTGGCGGCCGTAAGGCATCGTGTAGAGGCGCGAGTTGGTAAAGCCGACCGCCGGTTCGACACCTGAGAGCGTGGAGCCGGTGATGTGGATGGCAGACGGCATCACGTCGCAGCCGTAAAGCACCTCCTCCATCATCACCTGGTGCAGCTTGGACGCGTTGCCGCCGGCGCGCTCGTGGCGGGCGGCGATCTGCTCGTAGACGGCGGAGAGCAGCGCGCCGGTGCCGCAAGCGAAGTCGCCGACGCGCAGGCTGCCGATCGCCTCAGCGTCGGCCCAGTCGACGCCTTCCAGCTTGGCTACGGCGAGCCGCGCCAGCAACGCGGCGGAAGCGGGCAGCGTGTAGAAGGTGGCGAGATATTTGCGGTCGGCGATGAGGCGCTGGAAGATGCGGCCGGTCAGGTCGTGGGCGTTTTCGACGCCGGTCGCGCTGACGGACTGGGCGGTGTCACGCAGGCGGCGCAGGATGCGGGCCGCGTCGGCCGAGTCCAGGTGCTCCAGGATATCCTTGGCAATGGCGAAGATCGGCCAGTAATTGATGTTCAGAATAGCGGCCCAGGCCCCCAGGACCTCGCCCTGCGGGTTCGCAACACCGTCGCCGCAGGACATCGCCAGTGATTTGATGCGCGCGTGCATGCCAACGATCTGGTCGTGAAACACGAGCCCGTTGGCGATGATCGCGCAGGCCATGCGCCGCGTCTGGCGCACGTTGGCCATCCCCAGCAGGCCGGCGATCTCCGCGGTGATGCCCGGCCGGGTCTGGTCTATCTCATCGAGGAACTTCGCCGCAGCGTCAATGCCCTCCTGCAGCGTGGTGGTTGCCTGGTCTACGGCGTGCTGGGGCACAGAGACGAGGCGCACCATGTCGGCCAGGTCCTCGACGCTTCCGTCCAGCCAGCCGGACTCGGGAAAGCGTTCCGCGCCGCCGTTCTCGGTATAGACACAGTACGACAGGCAGGCCTCTGACAGGGCGGCATGAAGATCGTTCGCATCGCCCACTTCGGCAGGGTAGCGCAGGGCGACGGCGGCTTCGATGCGACGCCCGAAGACGGTGGTCTCCAGCCCGAGCCGCCGCCTCGCTTCCTCTTCTGCGTGGGCGGCGGGCATGTACTCCGCCTCGATCACCACCGGCGCGCTGCCGGGCGCGCTGATGAGGATGTCGGGCCGAAATCCCGGATGACCGGCGATGGCGCCGATGTGCTCGGACCGGACCTCGCTGCGGGGCAGCATAGCCTAGAGCAGGTTGCCCCATGCGTTGTTGGCGCTCGGCTCGGTCTGGCGCGGCATATGGTTCCGTTGTCCTGTCCACAGTTGGTTGACGCGCCGGCAAGACACCCGCACGTCTGATTCCCCGTCAATCTACCATTTCGCCGATGGCAGGCCAAAACCGGCTTAAACGCCGGGGCTTTGCCTGACGGTTCACGCTATGCTATTGTGCACAGCCACAGAATTACGAGAAAAGCACATACGCAAAGGAACCGGTCATTACAAACCTATTCGGCCATAACTACAGCCCGCGCGAACTGCTTGACCTGGCCGACGACATGTCGCAGCCGGCGGAGACGCGCAAGGCGGAGCTGGTGGAGGGAATCGAGCGGGATTCGGACCTGAGCAAGATGTCCAACACGCCGGTTCTCTACTTTCGCGCCACCCTGCGCCAAAACTATTGATTTCAAACTGAACGCCCATGAGTATCCCGTTTATCAAATTATCATTATATTAATGTAATGCTCTGTTGTGCCGTTTCCAGAAAACTTTTTCTCGTAAACTCTCGTCGATCTCTCGTCAAACGCTCGTACGAGCGTTTACCTGTTCTCGTACCTGCTGCGAGCTTTGTTCAGGGGGCGCTAGGCCCGGAATTCGCGCAAGAAACACGGTTACCGCGTCTCGTCAGCTCGTTTTGAAACCCCTCCTTTTCGCGGCTGGCAGCCGGGAGAGCCTGCCTTCTCAACACACCTTGAAAATGTCAACGCCCCTGGCAGATAGCGGTTCGTCTTCAGTTCCTGGTTATCAGTTTTCAGTAACGCCATGCTTTCAAGTTGAACGCTGTTACGCAGGAGCGGTTTCCAGGCGTTGGAAGCGGCGCGGCGGGTGGGGGATGCGATGGGCGCGGAAAAGCCGAAGGGGCTGTACCTGCTGAACGAGAGCGCGTTTGCCCGCATATACAGCGCGGAAACGCGGCGCGCGGCTGGCGCACGTGCACATGAAGGACGCCCGGCGCAGGGATGACGGGAGCTGGGAACTGAAGCTGATGGGCGAGGGCGAGGTGCCCTGCCGCGAGATTCTCGACCTGCTCGCGGCCAGGGGATACAACGGCTTCGTCTGCGCCGAGTGGGAGAAAAAGTGGCACCCCGAGATCGAGG
>DAOUHX010000522.1:0-6597 GCA_034428395.1 Caldilineaceae bacterium | reverse complement strand
TGTCACCTTCTCACCGTACAGTGGGAAGCACCCAACCCGGTCGACGCCTGCCAGGGCATCGTAAGTCTCAAAGGCGAGGCGCGCCTCCGCTGTAAGCCTCGGAATGCCGCCCCGGATCGTGACCGTATTGTCATCGGCGGAAAACTCGAGTTTGGCGTCGAGAACAGCGGTCCCGCCCCCGTGGTCCAGCCGCACGGTGCTGGCCCGTACTCTCTCCTCGATGGGCGCAGAGATGCCGGCCCCGTCCTCCGGGGGCGACGCGATATAGGAAGCGGAAAGCAGGTGATCAAATCCTCCTCTGAAGCCGGTGTTCGGGTCGCCGTCTAGGTCGACCAGCACCTCCCACTTGTACTCGATGTCGCCTTCGCCAACACCGGGCCTGTTGAAATCGAGCGTCTCCGGAAGGTCTCTGAGTTGGAAGGTTACGGTCAGGATTCTCCATTCCGGCATCGACGTGGAGACCTTTACGATATCAATATGCGGGGCCGTCACATCTGACACTTCATCAGCTGCGGTATCACCGGGCGAAATCAAGGCCGTGGAACTGCAATGGTCAGTCTCCTGCGCGACGGCAGTGATCGACCCTGAAACCAGCAAAAGGATCAGCACTAAGATTCGGGCAAGGCTTTTGGCTATCAATGTCGGTTCTCCTCCAAACAAAGTCGGCCCTGCGACGGACGGCTGCGGGCGGTGAGACACGCCGGCTACCTCGGTCTGCCGTCACGCTGAAACAGGAAAACGCAGTCCCTTTCAATCACGTGCAGAGGGCTCTCCGAACTGTCTACTCCGGTATACAGCGGCACTATACCTTCTGATGTAACCCTTCACTCGTTCCCGCCCTGCTCGTCCAGGTAACTCCGCAAAATCACCGCAGCCGCCACCGCGTCCTGCCCAGCGGCTTGCGGCCCGGCCTCCCTTATCCACTCATCCGCCGCAAAACTGCTCAGCCGCTCGTCCCAAAACTGCAGCGGCGCCTCTTCCCCGCGGATTGCACGCAGGGCGCGCCCAAAACGCGCTGCCCAGTTCCGCACCTTGCGCGCCTGCGGCCCCTCGCTGCCGTCCATGTTGAGCGGGAGACCGCACACCAACAGCACGGCTTCTTCTTCGGCATAAATCCCGGCAAGCGCGTCAAAGTCCTGCCGTCGGCTGCGCCGGCGCAGAGTGCACAGCGGCCGCACAGTCAGCCGCAGCGGATCACAGACCGCGACGCCGATGCGCGCATCGCCGACGTCCAGCGCCATGACTTTTCCCGGGTGGGCGGCCTGTTCGGGAGGGAAGGGCAGGTTCATCAGTTGCGGGGTACTACTGGCTGCTGCGGGCCGCCTCGCGCAATTCGACCCGCACCTGTATGCGGCTGGCAAACTGGGGAAGTGTGCCGAACCAGCCGGGGTCCTGATAGATCATCGGCTCACGGGCTAGAAGCCACTCCTCCTGCAGCCGCCGGGCCGCCTCCTCGACGCCCAGGCCGGTCACCGCCCGGCTCACCTCGACGCCATCGATCGGAATGACATAGTTGCCGCTCGCCTTGACCGTGTAGCGTAGCGTCCGCCCGCCGACCACACTGTGCGGCTCGATCGAAAAACCGATTGATTCAGCCACCAGCTGGCCGCGTTCCGGCACCGCCTGCCGCAGTGCCACCATCGCCGCCTCCTCGGACGCGCTGCGGCTGATCGCGACCCCCTGTAGCAGTACGCGCAGCGTGAGGTTGAGTACGTCCGATTCTTCGTCGTTGAAACTGTCAAATGCCTGCGCGACAATGAAGGGCCGGATCAGGCCTTCCGGCAACCACTCGTCCTCGTGTAGCAGGGGGGAAAGCTCCGCATGGCCGCGTGCCGTTATGGCGCCGTAAACCTCGTCGACCAACCTGTCTTTGTCCGCCTGCGTGACCAGCCGCACCGGGCTCGACTCGCCGCCCCCGGTCGCCTCCGGGTTGGTCACCCGCACTCGCGTGCGCAGCGCGCCCGAAACGGTCGTAATGCTGCCGCTGTCCACATTGCCGTACAGACCCGGCTCGGTCGCTTCGATCTCTACCTCCGCCTGAGTCCCGATCGGGCCCGGGATCTCCAGATCCTCCTGTATGCGAAAATCGACGCGTTCTCCCCGGCTGGTCGAGACGACCGTCCCGACCGGGATTCGCACCGTCCGGTTCGTCTGATTCGTAAAGACTACCTTGCCCTGCGCAGTCTCCACGTCCGACCAACCGCTGCCGGTCGTGAACACACTGCCCGTGTCCTCCACAGTCTTCTCCATCAGGCGCGCCGGCAGCAGCCCGCGTCCAAAGTCCGGCTCTTCTATCTGCGGGTCCGCCGTTAGCAGCACCGTCGCCTCCAGCGCCCGTTGCCCCGGCACCAGCGTTACCGTCGCGGCCGGCAGTACATAGTAGGCGAAGCCGCCTAGAAACGCGGCCATGAAGAGGCCCAGGAACAGGTAGCCAAACAGCTGCAGCCAGGCGGGCGTGGCCCGGCGATACCGCCGGCCGGCCGCAATCCGGCGCTGCCGGCTGCGATAGAGCCCCGGCCTACTCTCGACCTGTGCGTTCGAGGAGCCGTCCTCCTTGCGCCAGGGAGGCGGCTCTGGCAGTCCCCGGGCCGGATGCGCAGGCGACACCGACGGCGCCCGGCCCATCCGCCAGCGCCGCCCGCGCAACGCCGAATCTCTGTTGTAATAGGGGATGCCCAGGAGCTTGGCGTTCCGCCGGATCGACCGGTTCCCGGTTACAATCGCAAGCTCCTGCCCCAGGGCCTGGGCTTGGCGCTGGAGCAGGCGCAGACGCGGCAAACTCTCCAACTGCGTGGCCTGCTGCGGCAGTACGACCGCCACCTCGCCGCTGCCCATGCGCGCCAGCTCCTGCCGCAGCGCCTCGATTCTGATGTTGCCCTCAACGTAGATGACTTCGGGCACCCGACTCTCTCACCCCGTGCATCCGAACGGCTGCAGACCAACGACGACGGCCGCGTCCCATCGCCTCGGACCCGTCCGGCCTGCTATTCCAGCTTCTCTTCAACCCATCCCGCAACCTGGCCCAGCGCCTCCGGCAACTTGTCGGCGTGGCGCCCGCCGGCCTGCGCCATGTTCGGCCGCCCGCCGCCGCCCCCGCCAACGATTTTGGCTGCATCGCGCACAAGGTTGCCGGCGTGGATGCCCTTTTCGATCGCGTCATCGGTCGCCGCCGCCACCAGCATCGGCTTCTCGTTGATGACCGAGCCGAGCACGACAACGCTGCTGCCCAGGCGATCGCGGAACCAGTCGGTCATCTGCCGCAACGTGTCCACGTCGCTCGCCTCAACCTGCTCGGCCAGAATCGAGAGGCCGTCCAGACGCACCGCATGACTGAGCAGGCGCTCGCTCTGCTGACGGGCCGCTTCACCCCGCATCCGCTCCAGCTGTCGCTCAAGCTGCCGGTGCTGCTCCTGCAATCGCTCGACCGCTTCGGCCGCCTGCTCCGGCTGGACTCGCAGGCTGGACGCGACCGCGACCAGCGCTGCCATCCGCTCCGCCTGCAGCGCCTGCGCCGCCCGTCCCGTCACGGCCTCGATGCGGCGCACGCCGGCCGCGCTGCTGCCTTCGCTCGTAATCACGAACGGCCCGATCTCGCCCGTTGTTCCCACGTGCGTGCCGCCGCACAGCTCCTGCGAAACCGCTTCCTCTCCGTCGCCGATAGAGATCACCCGCACCGTGTCACCGTACTTCTCCTCAAAAAAAGCCAGCGCCCCCTCCGCCACCGCGCGGTCAAAGTCGGTCCACCTGTCCTGGACCGCGTAGTTGGCGAGCACCGCGGCGTTGGCCGCCTGCTCGATCGCGCCCAACTCCTCTGGGCTGACCGGCTGCGGATGCGAAAAATCGAAGCGCAGTCTCTCCGGCGCCACCAGCGAGCCCCGCTGGCGCACGTGCTCACCCAGCTGCGTGCGCAGCTCCGCATGAAGCACGTGGGTCCCCGTGTGGTTGCGCATGATGTCCCAGCGCCGCTCGGTATCGATCAGCGCATAGGCCGGATCGCCCAAGTGCACAGTGCCGCTGGCGACCTCGCCCGCATGGACGATCAGCCCCGGAATCGGCCGCCGCGCGGTCCGCACGTTCAACGACCACGCCGCCCTTTCCATCCCGTCAGGGAAGAACTCGATCTCGCCCGTGTCGCTCACCTGGCCGCCGCTCTCCACGTAGAACGGCGTCTCCGGCAGGACGACCTCCACCTCGTCGCCCGCGTTCGCATGTTCGACCGCCTCGCCGTTCTTAACCAGGCCGATGACAGTCGTGTCGGCGTCCTCCTCATCCTCGTAGATCAGCTGCCTCACACCCTCCGCGCCAAGCAGACTCTGACCCCGCAGCGACTCCATCAGATCCACGTAGACCGATACATCGGCGGCCATGCCCTGCTGCTCGCTGCCCGACTGCTGCCGCTGCTGTTCAAGCGCCGTCTCGTAACCGGCCTCGTCAACCGCGAAACCGTTCTCCTGCGCCACGTCACGCGTGATGTCCAGCGGAAAGCCGTACGTATCCCAAAGCCGGAACGCGTCCTCGCCGGAGATCTCGCGCGTGCCCCCGGCCCGCAGACGCGCCATCAGCCCGTCCAGGAGAGAAAGGCCAGTGCTCAGCGCCCGCTGGAACCGCTCCTCCTCGGCCGTAACCGTCTGCAAAATGAACTCTTCGTTGGCCTGCAGGACCGTATAGTGCCCCCCGTATTCGGCGATCACAACCCGGCATATCTCCGCCAGAAACGGCTCCTCGAAGCCGATCAGCTTGCCGAAACGGGCCGCCCGCCGCAGGATCATGCGCACGACGTAGTCGCGGCCCTCGTTGCCCGGCATCACCCCATCGCTGATCAGAAAGGTGATCGCCCGGCCGTGGTCCGCGATCACGCGGTAGCCGGTCAGATGCTCCTGCCGCTGCACGTCGCTATGACCCAGCAGCGCCTGGATGCCGTCCATAATCGGCGTGAACGCGTCGGTGTCGTAGTTGTTGTCCTTGCCCTGCAGGATTGAGGCGATTCGCTCCAGCCCCATACCCGTGTCGACGCTCGGCCGCGGCAGCGGGATCAACTCCCCCTCAGGCTCCCGCTGCTCGTACTGCATGAAGACCAGGTTCCAGATCTCCAGGTATTCATCGTGGACGTTGACGCCCTCCGCCGTCTGCTCTTCGATATCGCCCCAGTAGTAGTGGATCTCCGAGCAGGGCCCGCACGGACCCACGTCGCCCATCGCCCACCAGTTGTCCTTCTTACCGAAGCGGAGAATACGCTCCGCCGGCGCGCCCACCTTGCGCCACAACGCCTCGGCCTCGTCATCATCGGTGTAAACCGAGAACCACAGACGGTCGAGCGACAGGCCCAATTCGTTCACCAGCAGGTCCCACGCGAACCGGATCGCGTTCTCCTTGAAGTAGTCGCCGAAGGAGAAGTTGCCCAGCATCTCAAAGAAGGTGTGATGGCGCGGGCTGGGCCCGACGTTCTCCAGGTCGTTGTGCTTGCCGCTCACGCGCAGACACTTCTGCGACGTGGTCGCCCGGTTGTAATCGCGCTTTTCCAGACCCAAAAAGGTGTCTTTGAACTGCACCATGCCGGCGTTGACGAACAGCAACGTCGGATCGTCTGCCGGCACAAGGCTGCCGCTGTCAACGATCTGATGATTCCGCGCCTGAAAATAGTCCAGAAAATACTGTCGGATCTCGAACGTCGTTAGCCTTTTCATCGTGCGCCTCGCTCCATTTCTGGCCGCCGTCCCCCTGAACAAGAGCCCTACCTGCCTCCAATCAACGCCCTTCAAACGAACTGGAGACGATTATAGCGAATCTGTGCCGTTTTCGGGAAAACCGCGCCCCTCCTGGCTTGCAAGGAATCCCACTTTTTTTGCCGCAGCCGCCCCTTTTGCTGATAATGGGGTTCCGCTTGGCCGCAATGGAATAGATGTCTCAATGAACAGCCGGAAATCGAAGCGACACACTCAAAACTAGAAACCCAAGAGTAGAAACTTTTCATGCCCGCCATTTCGGTGCGCAACCTGCGCAAGACCTTCCAGACCAAACGCAAGGCCGCCGGCCTGCGCGGCGCCCTCGCCGCCCTCTTCCGGCCTGCTTTCCGGACGCTCGACGCCGTGCGCGGCATCTCCTTCGACATGGAGGAGGGAGAGCTGCTCGGTTTCATCGGACCAAACGGCGCCGGCAAGTCGACTACCATCAAGATACTCACCGGGATCCTGCACCCGACCTCCGGCGAGGCCAGCGTCCTTGGTCGCGTGCCCTGGCGCCAGCGGCAGGAGCTCGCGTTCCAGATCGGCTCGGTCTTCGGACAGCGCCCGCAACTCTGGTATCATCTGCCCGCAATCGACACCTTTTACCTCTTCGGCAAGATATACGAGCTCGAAGAGGCCGGCCTGCACCGCCGCATCGGCCTCCTCGCCGAAGCCTTCGAAATCAAAGAGCTGCTCGAGACGCCCGTGCGCAAGCTTTCGCTGGGCCAGCGCATGCGCTGCGAGGTGGCGGCCTCTCTCCTGCACAAGCCGCGCATCCTCCTGCTCGACGAGCCCTCCATCGGCCTCGACGTGGTCGCAAAACAGCGCCTGCGCACCACCATCCAGCGCATGAACGAAAGCGAAGGCGTCGGCG
>DAOUHX010000521.1:0-3629 GCA_034428395.1 Caldilineaceae bacterium | reverse complement strand
GCTACTGCGACAGAGAACGGTGGAACAAAAGGTGGCAGCGAATTTCTCTTCTCAATACTTCGGGTCCAGCACGATGCGAAGCCAGTCGCCGAGATAGGTGATGCCGAGGACGGTGAAGACGATGGCCATACCCGGAAAGATGGAGAGCCAGGGCGCCTGCCAGATATAGACGCGGCCGTCGCTGATCATGCCGCCCCATGTGGGCGTCGGCGGCTGCACGCCGAGGCCGAGGAAGCTGAGTGCCGATTCGGCCAGAATCATCTGCCCGACCTGGATGTTGGCGACGGCGATGACCGGCGTCACCACGTGGGGCAGGATATGGCGAAAGATGATGCGGAAGTCGGGCGCGCCGACCGAGCGCGAGGCCAGGATGAAGTCGGTCTGTTTCACTGAAAGCGTCGTGCCGCGTACAAGCCGCGCGAAGATGACCCAGCCGCTGATCGTCAGGACGAGCAACACGTTGCCAAAACTCGGTCCCAGAATGGCGATGATCGCTATGGCAAGCAGCACGCTGGGAAAGGCGAGCTGCGCGTCGGCAATCCCCATGATGAGCGTCTCGAATCTGCCTTCCAGGTAGCCGGACAGCAGCCCGAGGACGACGCCGAACAGGCCAGCCAGGAGTACTGCGCAGATGCCGACGATCAGGGAGACGCGCGCGCCGTAGAAGATGCGGCTGAGCAGATCGCGGCCCAGGTTGTCCGCGCCCAGTGGGAACTCGGCGCTGCCTTCTTCGGACCAGGCGGGCGGACTCAGGCGGATCTTGGAGTCCTGCAGCGTGGGGTCGTGCGGCGAAATGAGCGGTGCCAGTAGGGCGACAAAGATAACCAGAGCGGTCATCGTAATCCCGAGTGAATGCAGGACATGCTGTCTCGCCCAGGAAAGGACAAAGGCAAGGCCCTTCCGGCGGGACAAGCGCCTCTCGGGGAAAACGTCTTCTGCAGTTCGCTCAAAAGCCATTCCGTCGCTCCTGCCTCTACCCGTAGCGAATGCGTGGATCGAGAAACGCATAAAGGAGATCGACGATCAGGTTGGCCAAAACGATCCAGAGGGCGAAGACGACGACCGACGCCTGCACGAGAGGGAAGTCCCGCGCGGAGACCGCCTGGACCGCCAGCCTGCCCACGCCGGGCCAGGAGAAGACCGACTCCGTAATCACCGAGCCTCCGAGAAGCCGCCCGAATGTAAGACCCACCATTGTCACGACCGGGATCAGCGTATTGCGAAAGGCATGCCGCATGTTGATCGTGTACGGCTGCAAGCCCTTGGCGCGGGCGGTGCGGATATAATCTTCGCGTAGAACGTCGAGCATACCTGAGCGGACGAGCAGTACTATCTGCGCCAGGAAAGCGGTCGACAGCGTAATTGCGGGCAGAACGAGGTGGCGCAGCTCGCCTTTGCCCGAGGTAGGCAGCACCTTCAAGTTGACCGCAAAGACGAGGATGAGCATGATGCCGAGCCAGAAGCTGGGCATGGCGCGGCCTACAACGCCCAGGCTGAGGCCGAGGGCATCGATGAGGCTGCCTTCGCGAATGGCTGAGACAACGCCCAGCGGGATCCCCACGACCAGCGCAAAGAGCAGCGCTGCGAGCGCCAATTGAAAAGTAGCCGGAAAGAACTCCAGCACGAGATTGATTGCCGGCAGTCCGTACTGCCATGAATTGCCGAATTCGCCGCGCACGGCACGCGCCAGAAACTTCAGGTACTGAATGTGCAGCGGCTGGTCGAACCCCAATGCCTTGCGCAGCGAGATGACCTCGGACATCGGGGCCTCGGGCGGCAACATGATGGTGGCCGGGTCGCCGCTGATGCTGAGCAGAGCGAAAACGGCCAGCGAGAGGCCGAACAGCACGAGAAATGATCGCAGCACCCTTTTGACTACATAGTCCCGCATTGGGAAGGCCTGCTCCTGGAAACGCCTTCAGGCTGACGGCAAGAGGCGGAAGCCGGTCGGCGTTGCGCCGGCACGTTCGCCAAAGGCGGGGCAGTCCACGCCGGGGCAGAGACCGAACTGTGTCGTTTCTGCGACCCTGCGCGGCTGGCCCCGCCTCACAAGCTACCGGTCACGAATTTTAAGGCAGAGTGTTCGAGGGGAGGAGACTTTACGACTCCTCGACCGTCATTCCGATCAGGTGCACGCGGTTGTCCGGCGTCGGCACGAAATTCTTGACCTTGGCTGAATGCCCAAAGATGTCGGGCGCCTCGAACAGGTAGACGACCGGGCAATAGTCATGCAGCCAGGTGTGAATGTCGTGCAGAATCGTCTCGCGCTTGGCCTGGTCAAACTCGGCGCGCTGCGCGAAGAGCATCGTTTCCAGCTCGTCCTCGCAGACCTGGGCGCGGCGCTCGGAGCACTCGTACATCTTGAGCGTGTTCTCCGGGTCCATTGTCGGATACCAGTTGCGGCCGGTGTAAAAAACGGGGGCCGACTGGTCGGAGTAGACCTTGTCGATGAATGCCGACCACTCGAAGAGCTGCATCTCCAGGTTAATGCCGACTTTGGCGTATTCGCCCACCATCCACTCCGACACCTCTTTCTGCTTGGAGTAGCGGCCCTGCGCCGAGTCGAAGTCCATTGTGAAGCCGTCCGGATAGCCGGCCTCCGCCAGAAGCTCCATCGCCTTGTCCGGGTCGTAGGGGAAGGCCTCGAGATTGGGATTGTAGCCAAAGCAGCTCGGCCCGACGATCTGGCCGTCGAGCGGGGCGGCATATCCACCCATAATGTCGTTGACCAGGGAATCCTTGTCGAGGGCGTAGTTCATGGCCTGGCGCACGAGCTTGTCGTTGATCGGGCTTTCGAGCGGGTGCCCGGGATTGCTGCCGGTCTTCATGGTGAGGTTCATCGCCTGGCCGATCGGGATCCAGGAGATCTGGAGGCCGGCCTCGGTCAGCCGCTGCGCGTCATCGGGCGGGACGTTGTAGGCCATGTCGATTTCGTTGGCCTGCAGCGCTGCGACGCGGGTCGCGTCTTCCGAGAATGGCTTGAAGATAAGCTCGTCGATCGTCGCCTGTTCGCCCCAGTAGTCCGGGTTCCGTTCGAGGACGATGTGCTGCCCCTTGCGCCATTCGACGAAGCGGTAGGGCCCCAGCCCGACCGGGTTTTCGCCGTAGCCTTCGAGGCCAACGTCCTGGTAGTAGGCGGGCGGCGCCACCTGCAGGTACATCATGATGAGGGGCGTAAAGGCAAAGGGAATGTTGGTCTTGACGTTGAGCGTGTACTTGTCGACGACCTCAACGCCTTCGTACTTCGAGATAAGCAGCGAGCGGAACGATGTCCTCGTCGTCTCGCCCGTCAAACGGTATTCAATATTCCAGGCGGCTGCGTCCGCGTCCCAGGGCTCCCCGTTGTTGAAGGTGATGCCCTCGCGCAGTTTGAACTCCCAGGTCGTCTGGTCGTCGAGTACCCGATAGTCGGTGATCAGCATCGGCTTGAGGCCCTTGCGCGAGCCGTCAGCGTTGAACTGGGCCTCCATCCCAGTGTCCCACATGGCATAGTAGACCGAGGTTGCCGGCGCAACGGCCCTTTCGAGGACGTTCATTCCCGGCACGTCGCCACCGATGCCCATGGTCAGGGTTGTCTTCTTGCTGACGACGGCTGGGGCGTCCATCGGCTGGCCTGCCGGCGCGGCGCC
>DAOUHX010000520.1:0-4852 GCA_034428395.1 Caldilineaceae bacterium | reverse complement strand
CGCTTTTCAAGTCTGGAGCGTCCTCAACCCCATTAACGTTCTATGCCTGCTGGTTACGATTCTTGTTGGCGTGCAAAGAAAACGCCATCTCGCCAGTGTCGACAAAAGGGCCCTGACGAAAGACTACTTTGAGGCAAACCTTGCACTGTACGGCGGCATCGCTCTGCTTCATGCAGTTCTTTGGAACTGGTTCGGCTCCCGTTTTTCAGACCCCGCGATAAGTTTCCGCTGGATCTGGATCCTTGTCGATATCACGCTTCCACTGCTCCTGTTTTCCACCGGAAGGTATCTTGTCAAGAGCAAGGCATCACTGACGTAACGGCACGGAACACCGGACTTGCACAGGAACACAACGTCCCATAAGACTTTTCGGGGGTTTGCGCAGGAATTTTCGGGCCAGCTTTTCTGAACTGAATCCCTGCCCGCGTCATCACACTTGGAAGGGAAACACTCATTGTGAACAGAATATTGGGTATCGCAATGCAGGTACTGGCAGTTGTTGTCTGGGTCCAGTTTGTCGCCAGCCAACTCTACGATCCTCAATCTATAGGGCCCGGATCGATTGCCTGGAACATCCTCAACCCCCTAATGGTCTTGGGTGGACTCGCGACGATTTGGGTAGGGTGGCAGCGGAAACGGGCTTTCGACAGCGGCGCAGAGGGAGGCCTGACAACCGACTATTTCGAGGCAAACGTTACGCTGTACGCCGGAATCGCCATGCTTCACCTTTTTCTTTGGAACTGGAGTGGAAAGACCTTTTCTGCCGATGCCGCAAGTTTCCATTGGGTATGGATTGTTATCGACATCGTTTTCCCCCTCCTCTATCTCTCCGCGGGAAGGTATCTTGTCAGGAGGGAGGCTGTACCGGCATAGAGGCGCTGAGGAAAAGAGTGTCCGGGCAGCCAACCTCCGGGCAGTGAAGTAGTTTGCTCCCCTTGGCAAAAAGAGGGCCTGGTTCGGTCCGTGTCGAAACTGCGCCGGTTTCGGCCGATTTGAACGCGCGGGGACATCGACCACATCGAGATTCTGCAAATGCTGCGCAGCGCATGCAACAGCTTGAAAGGCGACCGTACCCCTGCGGAGCTGATTGCGATCCTGTGGACAGAGAAGACTGTAGACCGGTCCTGATATTATTGGGACGGGCTTGCAAATTCAACCCCATTCTGAATTCTTCCTCAAAGCAGGACCTCTTCTTTCCATCCACCCATCTGTGCTAAGATAGGGCGCGAGGATTTTCGCCGCACTGACGATAAGGACGCGCCCCGACACCATGGCCGCGCAGACAGATCATGCCCCTGTCGAGCAGGGGCATACGCAACCATCCCTCCTGACCGGAGCCGGCGCCGCGCCCGCCGGCGCGACCGGCCCTGCGCCGCAAATGGAACCGGCCGCGGCGCTGGAGGAACTGCGGATCAGCAACTTCGCCATCATCGACCGGCTGCATCTGCGCTTTTACGGCGGACTGAATATCTTGACCGGAGAGACCGGCGCGGGCAAGTCGATCATCATCGACGCCATCGGGCTACTGTTGGGCGACAGGGCGACCGCGGAGATGGTGCGGGCCGGCGCGGACCGGGCCGAGATCGAGGCGACCTTCCGCCTGGCATCCGCGACCGCGGCCGACGACCCCGGCGGACCGGGCGCTTCGGCCGCGCTGTCCCTGCTGCAGGCCGAGGGGCTGGACGACCCCGACGCGCCGGAGACGCTCATTCTCAGCCGCGAGGTGCGCCGCAACGGACGCAGCATCAGCCGCATCAACGGGCGCGCGGTCACGCGGCAACTTCTGGGCGAAATGGCCGCGCTGCTGGTCGACATTCACGGGCAGGGTCAGCATCTGAGCCTGCTGCGCCCCCGTACGCACGTGCATCTGCTCGACCGGTACGGCGGCATGTTGCCACTGCGCGGCCGTGTGGCGCAGAAGGTGCAGCAGGTGCAGCGGACGCGGGAGGAGCTGGCGCGGCTGCGCAGCGACGCCCGTACGGTCGCGCAACGGCTTGACCTCCTGAGTTTTCAGGTGGAGGAGATCGGCGCGGCGGGGTTGGAAGCGGGTGAAGAGGAGACGCTGGAGGTCGAGCGCAAACGGCTTGGTAACGCCGAGGCGCTCCTGCAGCTGGCGAACGGCGCGGCCGCGCTGCTGAACGAGGGCGAGGGCGGGATGCCGGGCGTCATTGACGGCTTGGCCGCGGCCGCGGGCCGGGTCGAACGGCTGGCGGGCATCGACGGCGGCATGGCCGACGTAGCCGCGCGCGGTCAGGCCCTGCTCGAGGAGCTGTCCGACCTAGCGCGCGCGCTGCAGGGCTACGCCGACGGCCTCGAGTTCAACCCGCAGCGGCTGGTCGAGGTCGAGGAGCGCCTTACGCTGATCGCAAACCTCAGACGCAAGTACGGCGAAAGCGCGCAGGAGATCCTGGCCTTCGCGGCCGCGGCGCAGACGGAGCTGGAGGAGCTGAGCAACTGGGAGGCGCAGACGGCTGCATTGGAGGAAGAAGAAGAGAAGCTTCTGGCCGAAATCGGTGTATTGGGCGTCGAGTTGAACGCGGCGCGGGAGGCTGCGGGCGAACGGATGGCGCGGCAGGTGGAGGCGGAGCTGGCCCAGCTGAATATGCAGCACGCCCGTTTTGCCGTCGCCGTCGACATGAAAGAACAGGAGGATGGCGCCTGTTTGCCCGATGGCCGCCGCGTCGCCTTTGACGCCAGCGGCGTCGACCGGGTCGCGTTTCTGATCAGCGCCAACCCGGGCGAGCCGGTCAAACCGATGGCCAAGGTGGCGTCCGGCGGGGAGACCGCCCGCCTGATGCTGGCGCTGAAGAGTGTGCTGACACAGGCCGATCAGACACCTGTCCTGATTTTCGATGAGATCGATCAGGGCATCGGCGGCCGCGTCGGCGGCGTTGTCGGCGAAAAGCTGTGGAACCTGACCGGCCAGCAGCCGGGTGACAGCCGGCTGCGCCACCAGGTGCTGTGCATCACTCATCTGCCGCAGCTGGCCGCCTTCGGCGACCTCCATCTGACCGTGCGCAAACGGAACTTTGAGAGCGAGGGAGAGTTGCGCACCGGCACCGAGGTGCAGCCGGTCGAGGGACGTGCGCGTGTCGAGGAGCTGACGCAGATGCTGGGCGCGGTCAGCGACGCCGGGCGGCAGTCGGTCGAGGAGATGCTGGCCGCGGTCGAGCAGATTCGGCTGAACGCCGCCGCATAGGGCAGCGGATTGCGGGAATAAGATGAAAAAACAATCGATGTTCAGAGGTCGCCAGCGGGGCGGTCAGCGGGCAGGCCCGGCGTTCCGGATAACGTTCTACCGCGCCTTCTATCTGTCCTGTCTGTTGTTGGGGATCCTCCTGACCGCGGCCGACGGTGTGAAGGCGGCTGCCGGGGCGCAGACGGAGAGCGCCCGGGTGCTGGTGTTGACCTTCCGCGGCGCGGTGACACCGGTCCTGCGCCAGTATCTCAGCGACGCGATCGAGGAGGCCCAGTCCGACGGCGCCGAGGCGGTCATCCTGCGCCTGGATACGCCCGGCGGCAGTGTCGACGTGACCAAGAAGATCGTGCAGGAGATGCTGGCGTCGCCGGTGCCGGTCGTGGTCTATGTTTCGCCGAGCGCGGCGCAGGCCGGCAGCGCCGGCACCTTCATCACGCTGGCCGGTCACGTCGCGGCGATGGCGCCCGGCAGCAGCATCGGCGCGGCCAGTCCCGTCGGCAGCCAGGGGGAGGAGATCGGCGAGACGATGCAGGAGAAGGTGGTCAACATTCTCAGCGCCGACATCGAAAACCTGGCTGCGCGCCGCGGCGACGAGGCGGTGGAATGGGCTGTCGCCGCGGTGGAGGAGGCGGCCGCGGCCACGGCCACACGCGCGCTGGAGCTGGGCGTCATCGACTTTATCGCGCTGGACGTGACCGATCTGCTGGAGCAGATGGACGGCTTCGTCATCACGGTGCAGGGCGAGGAACGGACCCTGCGCACCGCGGATGCGCGCATTGTGTCGCGCGCGCTGTCTCCGTTGCAGGAGTTCCTGAACTTCATCAGCAACCCCACCGTCGCCACGATTCTGCTGACCCTCGGCTCAATCGGCTTGATCGCCGAGATCTACAATCCGGGCACATTCATACCGGGGATGATCGGTTTGATCAGTCTGCTGTTGGGCCTCTATTCGCTGGGGCAGCTGGAGGCGAATTTCGCCGGCCTGGCGCTGATCGGGCTTGCGCTCATTCTGCTGGTGGCCGAAGCGTTTACGCCGGCGTTCGGCGCGCTGGCGTTGGGGGGTGCGGTCGCGTTCATTTTCGGCAGCGCGCTGCTTTTCGACGCGCCCGGGCTGGCTGTGCCGTGGCCGACGATCATTTCGCTGGGTGTGGGGATGGGCGCGTTCGCCTTCTTTATCGGCGGTAAGGTCGTGCAAGCGCAGCGTCGGGGTACGGGCACCGGCAGCGAGGGGCTGATCGGCTCGCTGGCGACTGTACGCACTCCTTTCGCCGAGGACGGCAAGGGGAAGGTCCTGATCGCCGGAGAAATCTGGAACGCGCAGCTGCGCGGCGCATCTTCAGACGAGGCGCCCGCGCCGGATGCCGGTGATCAGGTCAGGGTCGAGGAGAGGGAAGGCTACACGCTGTTCGTCAGTCCGCAGGAGCGGGGGGACGGCGAAAATTGAGTTGCGACACCCCAACAGCGCATCAAGGGCAACTTTAACTTTCCCACCCCATTTCAAGCGTTTAAACGTGCCCGGAACTACGGTCGGCCCACCAAGTCCCTGAGCGCATCCCGGAAACAGCAAAAGCTATGGGAACGATTGCGGTCCAGGTCAATGAGCGGACCTATGGTTTGCGCCGCCTCTATTTTGCGTAGACCGTTTCTGAAGTA
>DAOUHX010000519.1:0-11506 GCA_034428395.1 Caldilineaceae bacterium | reverse complement strand
AAGCTGCGCGGCGTGCCGGTCTGACGTACTCTGCCCTGCATCAACAGGCAGATGCGGTCCGCGACCGCGACCGCGTCGGTCTGGTCGTGCGTGACGAAGATCATGGTGATGCCGGCCTGCTGTTGCAGCATGCGGATTGTGCCGCGCAGCTCTTCGCGCAGGCTCGGCTCAAGACTGCTCAGAGGTTCATCCAACAACAGCACGCGCGGCTGGATGACCAGCGCCCTCGCCAGCGCGACGCGCTGGCGCTGACCGCCGGAAAGCTCGTCGGGCCAGCGCGTCCCGTAGCCGGCCAGCTGCACGGCCGCCAGGGCTTCGGCCACCCTGCTGCGAATCGCGCCAGGGTCCATCCGCCGCATCTTCAGGCCGAAGGCGACATTGGCGGCCACGTTCATGAACGGGAACAGCGCGTGCTCCTGGAAGACCATCACCGCGCCCCGCCTTTCCGGCGGCACGTCGAGCACAGAGCGCTCGTCGAAGCGGATGTCGCCTTCACTTGGCTGCAGCAGGCCGGCCAGGGCGCGCAACATGGTCGTCTTGCCGCTGCCCGACGGGCCGAGCAGCACCATGAGCTCGCCCGGTTCGACGCGCAATGTGACGTTGCCCAGTACCTGTGGACCGGGCGCGTAGATGACGGATAGATTCTCCAACGAGACCGATGTCATTGCTCTGTATTACTCGGGCCAGACCTCCATCTGCCCGCCCAGCGGCAGTTGGATGGGAGCATCCGGGCCTTCGAACCAGCGGAAGTAGATCTCGTGGTAGAGACCGGACTTCCACAGCTCCTGCAACGCGTAGTTCACCTGATCGCGCCACGCGGACTGGTTGTTGGGCACACCGATGCCGAACTGCACGGGATTGTGGCCGCCGGGAAGAAGCTCAAGCCCAGGGTCGCCCGCAGCAAGCGCCAACATGGTGATGTTGTCCTCGGTGTAGCCTTCGACGGCGCCGTCGCGCAGGGCTTGCATGGCTGCCAGTTTGTCGCTGAACTCGACGATTTCCGGCTCCGGGCCGCCCTGCGCCGCGCTATAGGCGATCCAGGATGGGATGGCGGAGCTGCCGGCGTTGGCGGCCACCTTCTTGCCCATCAGTTCATCGATGGACGTGTAGCCGCCGGTTCGCACCAGAAACGACTGGTTGTCCCAAAAATAGGTGATGCTGAAGTCGATGGCGTTGTCCCGTTTGCGCGTGTGGTTCATGCTCGCGATCGAGACGTCAACCCGGCCTTCCTGCAGAAAGCTTATGCGGGTCGTGCCGTCGACAACAATCAGTTCGGGCTCCATGCCCATCTGCGCTGCGATCGCATGGGCGAGGTCGACGTCGAAGCCAACCCATTCACCGTTTTCGGTCACAAAACTGAGCGGCGGATTGTCGTTGCGTACGCCGATGCGAACTGTCCCGCGTGCGCTGATCTCGTCGGCAAGAGAACCGACGCCTCTCGCTGGGAGCGGGGCGATCGGTTGGCATGCGCTCAAAACGAGCGCCGCAATAAGTAGAACGATCCCAAACGAATACAGTGTCTTCATTGACATTGAAACGTCCCCTGTTTCTGTCACGCCGTTGATGAGGTTGCTGACTGTAAGACGCGCACTATCTATACGTGCAGTGAGCAGCGCGCCTAATGTTAACATAGCGGCAACCATAAGTACTGTAAGAAGCGGTACGCATTTAAGCGGAATTAGCTCGGATTATCTGTTCTTTCGCCAAAGTCATTCCCAAATAGAGAGCGATTCAATAGCTGAAGAACGAGTGAACGAGGTCCGGCTGGCGGCTGCGGTGCTCCCAGCGCTGCGAGAGGCGAGAAAGGGTGAAGGCGATTACGAAGTAGAGAACGCCGACAAAGCTGTACATCGTCACCCAATAGGGGGCGTTGGTAACATCCGCGCCTAAGGCCATACGGGCTACCGTCATCACTTCGGCCACACCGATGACGACAACGACGGAGGTGTCTTTGAACAGGCTGATGGCCTGACCGGTGAAAGCCGGCAGCATGACCCGCAGCGCGTAGCGCAGCTTGATCAGCAAATACACCTGGCGCGGGCGACTGCCCATGAGCCGGGCGGATTCCACCAGTTCCAGGGGCACGGTCGACAGGCCGGCGCGCAGGATTTCAGCCTGGTAGGCACTGGAATAGAGAATTAAGGCCACCAGCGCCGACATGCGCGGGCTCCAGTTCAGCCCGAAGCGAACGCCGCCGAGACCCTGATGCACGAGCACCAGCAGCAAGATCAGGGGCAGGCCGCGAAAGAGTTCGACATAGGCGACGGCGCACCAGCGCAGCGGCCGCCAGCCTGCTCGCTCCGCGCTGCTGACCGGCATGGCGAGACAGAAACCGACGGCTACCGCCAGCACGGCCAGGATCAGGCTGAGCGTCAGGCCGCCTGGCCGCTGACCCGGGAATCCAAACAGGAGGACCGGCAACTTCTCAATCAGAAAGGAGAGATGATCGTTCATTCATCTAATTGGCAGTGGTCAGGGGGGTCTGACGGCTGCCGGCCGCCAACCACTGTTTCTCGACCCAGCGCAACAGGCCGGAAAAGGCGAATGCAAGCAGCAGGTAGACGACGGCTGCCAGCAACAGAAATTCCAGCGCCAGGAACGTGCGGGTGATCGCGGTCTGTGCGCTGTGGAAGAACTCAGGCGTGGCGACAAATGCAGCCAGCGCAGTATTTTTCAAATGATGAATCAGGCGGGTCGAAATGGCCGGAAAGGCCGTGCGCAACCCTTCGGGCAGCAGGACGCGGCGGAACAGCTCCAGCCGTGACGCACCGAGCGTGCGGGCGGCGTCAACGTGTTGCTGGGGAATCGCGCCAACGCCGGCCCGGAACAATTCCGCCAGGTAAGCGCTTGTATTCAGGACCAATGCAATGCCTGCAGCCAGCGTGTAATAGGGCAGCGACAGCCCGCTCCAACGGCTGATCCAGTTGAGGAGGTCGTTGTCGAAGAAGAGGCCTCGCCGCATCTCCGCCGGGAACAGGTTGGGCAGGGCAAAGGCCCAGATGATCATCAGCACGAGTGCCGGCATGTTACGGTGCATTTCCACGTGCACAACCGCCAGCCCGTGCACGAAGCGGTTTGCGGACAGGCGCATCGTCCCGGCGGCGACGCCCACCGCCAGCGCCAAACCTGCGGTTGCTGCGGTCAGGACGACGGTCAGCAACAGACCGCGCAAGAGGAGATAAAGTAGGTCCTGCGTCAGCCAATCTAAAGGCATCGGTCGCAGATCAGGAGCATGTTCGGGCAATTCTCGGTCAGTTCCGCGCGGGCGTAGCCGGCGAAGCCTTGGGCGATCCGCAACCCGGCCGCGCAGAGCAAGTTGGAGACGTCCTCGTAGCTGAAGAGGCGGTAGCGCAAGCGGTAGGTCTGTGCGTGCGACGGCGTGACGACGTGAAACTGTTCGGTCACAAGGTCGGCTTCGGCGTCGTAACTGCGTTCGACCTCTGTATAGTTTTTCGCGTTGCCGAAGCGGTCAGATGCCTTGAGCGCGTCGAGCGTGGGCTGTTTCTGCGGCAGCTCCAGCGCGAATAGACCGTCCGCCTTGAGGGCGTTAGCGACAGCCGCGAGCAGCCCGCGGTTGTCCGCGCGCGAATCGGCCGCGACCTGTCCCAAAGTTGTGAAAAGGCAGATCGCGGCGTCGAACTGCCCCGCGACGGCAAAGTCCTCGCCGGCAACCTGTTGGAATTCGACCTCCACGCCGGCCTCTTCAGCCTGCACCCTGGCCGCCTCGATCATGGCTTCCGCCGGGTCAATGCCGAGCGCGCGATAGTCTAGCCGTCCCAGCTCAATGGTGTGGCGACCGAAACCGCAGCCCACGTCCAGCACGCGCGCGTCCGGCGCGAGTGCCAGAGCGTCGACCAGAAAGTCGATTTCCCTTTGGGTTCGTTCTGCCGTCAACAGAGGATGACCGAGGAAGGGCGAGCCGTGAGAGAAGAAGTCCTTCAAGATTCAGTTTCCGGCTGCCGAGTCATCCGGCGGTGCATGCAAGGCCCCACTCACGGTGGGGAGATACTGATTGCGCTTCTTTCACAACGTATCCCGCACGTCGAGCATCGGCAGGTCCTGGCGCTCCAGGTCATACAGAGCCTCGAAGGGGATGGCGGCATCAGCCTCTTCTGCGGCCTCGGCCCAACCTTCGACCCAGTCCCGCTCGATGCCGTCGACATCGTCAACGACGCGCAGCCGGTCGATGTCATAGGTCTCTTTCAGCTGCTTCATTTCGGCGGCGACGCTCTCCGGTGAACGCTGGCGAAAACTCTGCCCATGGACCGAATCACGGCACCAGTCGCAGCCATAGGGGCAGCCGCGGGATGTGGAGATCGTCAACGAGGAGTAGCCGTTTTCCTCGCGCCAGGTGTCGAGATAGCGGTCCATGTCGATCAGGTCTCTGGCCGGCAACGGCAACTCGTCGAGATTGTCGATAAGCTGGCGCGGCTGGTTGACCACGACCGTACCGTCGCTGTCTCGAAAGGCGATTCCCGGTTCGCAACGCAGCAGTTCGGGCGTGAGCGGGCCGGCATCCACCAGCCGCAGCAGCGCGTCCAGGGTCTGCTCGCCCTCGTGGTGGACGACCAGATCGACCTGGGGATACTGGAGATAATGGGTTGGATCTTTGGTCGGGTCCGGGCCGCCGAGAATGGTCAGCACTCCCGCGGCTTTGGCGTCGGCGGCCAGGCTGAGGGCCATTTCGCGCAGGGGCAGGACAGCGGAAATGCCTACCATATCCGGCTGTTCAGCCTTCAGACGTGCAGAGAAGGCGCCGACATCCTTCTCGAATGTGCCGTCGAAGACCGCGACAGCATGGCCCTGCGCACGCACATAGCCTGCTAGATAGAGAAGTCCCAAAGGGAAGTAGGGGCTTTTCAGCGCTTCCTCTTCCGGATTCAGGCTCAGGAACAGTGGGTGGCAGAGAACTATTTTGGCCATGGATTTTTGCTCAGGATACTCCGTTTTCGGCGATCACATCTTTGTCCGCCGAAAACCAAGACGCATTATACAATAGAGGGCGTTGTCTGTCTAAGAGGGCGCCTCTCCGAGTGTAGTCCGAAATTGGGGCACAAATTCCCATACCTCATGCAGAAACGGAGCCATACCGGGTTCCTGCAGTTCCTGGCCACTATCCACTATCCACTATCCACTGCAGTTGGGCGGTCGGGCCGTTCCGGCCCTCCCTTGTGCGGGGGGACTCCCCCCGCAACGCCCCCCTTGACACCACTCCTACCGCACCGTGTGTGTGCAGGACCAGCTTGTTTGCCAGCGCCAGCCGGGCCGATGCCACCGTGGGTGCGCGGTTCCAATTGGACTGTGATGCCAGCGTGGACGATGCGGCCGTGCGTGCGCGCTGCCAGCGTGCCGCCGACGCCCGCGTGGACGATGCGGCCGTCTGTGCGCGTCGCCAGCTCCGCCGTTCGAGTTCCGAGTTTCGGCAGTTCCAGCCGCCGCTGGCATGATTTCCCCGCCGGACCATTCCCACCCCAAAAGTGGGCTGCACCCCCCTCTCGCAAAAATTTCGGATGCACCCAAGGCCGCGGGCTGTGGAGAGGTCCCCGTTCAGTCACTTCGCCCCCCTTGTGGTAAGGGCGTAGCTCCAGGGCTGAGGCTGCGCCCGCACCGGCTCTCCGCTTTCTGCTGCCTGCCCGGCCAGAATGTCCAGGTAACGATCCTGGCAGGCCTCTGCGAGCGAGTAGGCGTCCTCGCCGCCTCGAACATATTCCGCCATGCGCAACAGCAGGTCGGCAACGGCGATTTCGTCGTCGGACAGCTCGGCGGGGATGGTGGGGTTGCGGTACCACCACCGCTCTCCTGCCTGGATGCCCTTGAGATAGTTGCCCTCCAGGTTTCCGTCAGGGCCGGCGCTGTGACGGGCGAATGTTACTTCAATCGGTGTGCCGAAATCCTGCAGATAGACGGCGCCGTCATCGATGATCTCGCCGCGTTCGCCCCGCACCAGCAGCCGCTGGCCTCGAATCCACGAGAAATACTGGTCGCTGCTGAAGTCGAGTACGCCGAGGCGGTCGCCGAAATCGAAGACGGCCAGGAGTTGGTTCGACTCTGTTACCTTTTCCCTGCTGGGCGGCCCCTGGCGGGAAGGGCCCCGAACGATCGGAGAGCTGAAACGTCGCGCGCTGACCGTCGCCAATTCCGCCCCGATCCCGAGAAAGCGGCGCATGAGGCTGATGCCGTGGTAACCGTGGGCGGCGGAAACCTGGGCCTGGCTGACGCGCCCCAGGCGGCCGCTGTGCGCGAAGGCGAGTCGGGCGGCATGGTGGGGCTGCCGCCAATACTGCTCCGCAACCTGGATGCGGGCGCCCTGCTCCTGAAATGTCCACAGCGCTTGCATCTCTGCGACCGTGCCCGCCGGAGGCGTCTCGGAAAGCACCGGTAGGCCCTGTTCCACCAGCTGGCCTACGATCGCCGGGTTGGCCGACCAGGATACGCTGCTCACGACAAAGTCGGGCCTCTGCGCCGCGATCAGCTCGGTGGGCGAGCGGTAGAGGGGAACACCGTATGCGGCGGCCAGATTCGCGGCCCGCTGCGGGCGCCGCGCCGCCAGCCCCGCCACCTCCAGTTGCCCGCGCAGGGCTTGAGCCGCGCGCAGGAAGAAGCGCACGCGCCATCCGCTGCCGACAATGCCGAAACGTACCATGCCGTCGCCTTCAGCTCCGCCGCCCGGGCTGCTCAGAGCGGCGGGGAAGCCTGCGCCCATCGCGGCCGCCGCCCCGGCCGCTGTAGGGCAAGCCGGGTTGCCAGTCAGCCGGCGACGGGGTAGAGAATCTGTCCAGCGGCAAGGTTACCGGAGCGCCGCCCTGCCGGCAGGAGAGATAAGCTGCTTCACAGAGCTCCAACGCGGCCAGCGAGCCTTCCGCGACGGAGTAGTCCGGCTGTCCCAGGTCGATCTCCTTAGCCAGATTGTCGAGGTGGCGCTGGTGGTTCGTGGCCGGGCCCGGGTCGACTTCGAAGAGCCGCCCGTGCGGGTGCTCGGCGTTGAGCAGCCGGTATCGCGGCGCCCAGCCGTAGAAGTCGAGCGTCCCGCACGTGCCGACCAGGCGGAAGAGTGTGTCCGCGTCCGGCTCCGAAATCGAAACATAGTCGCCCGTATTCATCACGACGCGGGTGCCGCTGACGGTATGCGCGTAGGTGACGGCCAGCGTTTCTACCTGCATATTGTCGCGGTATGTACGCGTGCTGACGTCGCAGGCCGCCATGACGTAGTCGACCGGCTCCTGCCCGGTCAGCGCAATAAAGAAGTTGAGCCAGTGGATGCCGGCGTTGATGATGTCCCAGCCGCCGGACTGTATCTCCACCAGCTTCAGTTGCCCGATTTCGCCCTTGCCTACCCGCTCAAGAACTTGGCGGCTGTGTTCGGCCACCAGCAGGCCGTGCGGGACCACCATCGGCAGATTTCGGGCGCGCACAATCTCAAGCACCTTCCGACCGTCCGAAAAGTTGTCCGCCAGTGGTTTCTCAACAAGGATGCCGCGCAGCGGCAGGTCCAACGCCGCCTCTGTCACCTCCAGATGAGAGGGCGGCCAGGTGGAGACGCAGACGATGTCTGTCGGACAGTCGGCGAACATCTCCGCATGGCTTTCGTAGGTGCGAATGCCGGGATACAGTTCCCGGGCGGCCGCGCGCGCCTCCTCCTGGATGTCGGCAACCGCGACGAGGCGGAAGCGCGGCGACGCGGACAGGGCGGCCATGCTGCCTTTGCCCCCCCTGCCTGCGCCCACCACCGCGGCCGTGTAGACTGGGGCCATTCTGCTTGCTCCCGGACATGAAGGTCTGCGCTTCATCATACCCCGGGAGGCGTTCGGCGAACAATCCGTTCGCGCGCATCGGAAGGTCTACTTGTCCGAACCGATCGGACTGGGTATAGTATGGTTTTTGCGGCCCGCTTGGATTCTGGGCAACATCGTCGTTGCGGGCGGTTGTTGCGCCGAGTGCCTGTGAAGGTGTATAGGGGATCGTATGCGCATTGTCGGCAGGACCGTGGTCAGGTTTCTGCGAACTCTATCGCTGCTCTGGCTGGTTTGCGTTTGCCGCTTCGCAAATCTGCTACGGGGCCTGTTCAGGGGCGCGCGCGCCGATTACGTGCTCTTCGAACTCTCCGGTCCGCTGCCGGAGCTCACGCCTCAACGGCCCTGGTTTCTGACGCTGGGCCCGTTGGGACGTCCGGCGCTCACCGTTGAATCTCTGCATGGTGCGCTGCGTCAGATCGCAGAGGACCCCGATGTGCGCGGCGTGCTCTTCTTGGTCAAGGGTTCGCAGATCAGCCTCGCACAAGCGCAGACGCTGGCCGATCTCTTCGACCGTTTTCGCGGCTGGTGCGGGGCGCTCTATCCCGAGAAGGCGGCGAAGGAGGTCGTCGTCTACCTGGAGTCGTGCGGCGGCGCCGAATACATGATAGCCGCGGCCGCGGACCGCATCTTTGTCGCGCCGCGCACCGAGTGGATGGTGCTCGGTCTGCGCGCCGAACCGATCTTCCTGGCTGATACGTTGCGCAAAGTTGGCGTAAGAGCGGAAGTGGTCAAAGTTGCGCCCTGGAAGACAGCCGCCGACACTCTTGAGCGCTCCGAGATAAGCCCCGCACACCAGGAGCAGCTCGAGTGGCTGCTGAACGGCTGGTATAACGAGCTGGTCGCGGCCATCGGCCGCGGCCGCGACATGAATGAAGAGCAGGTCCGCTCCGCCATCGACAGCGGACCGCTGACCGCGGACGAGGCCGTCCAACTTGGGCTGATCGACGAACTGGCCTACGAAGACCAGCTGGCGGCCCAACTGGCCCCGACGGCCGAAGACGCCCGAATCCTGCCGTTTGAGGAGGCGCGCAAGGCCCTCTACCGCCGCCCCCGGCAGCGGCACAGGCGGAGCCTTGGCGTGATTTCGTTGAACGGCATGATTACGAGCGGCAAGAGCCGCCGTTTCCCCGCCGGTCTGCCAATCGTCGGCGGCAGCACCATCGGCAGTGCCACGGTCCAGCAGACGGTCAGGGCGGCGCTCGAAAACGACCGGCTGGCGGGGATTCTTCTGTACGTTGATTCCGGCGGCGGCTCGGCGCTTGCGAGCGACCTGATCTGGCGCGAATTGACGCTGCTCAACCGGAAGAAGCCGGTGGTCGCCTATCTGGGCGACGTAGCCGGCAGCGGGGGCTACTATGTGGCCCTGCCGGCACAGAAAATCATCTGCCAGCCGACGACGCTTACCGGCAGTATCGGCGTCGTTATGGCAAAGATGATAACCGGCGAAGCCCTGGCCAAGATCGGCGCCAATCGCTTCGCCGTACAGCGCGGCGAGAACGCCGATATCTACGCAAGCGACCGGCCCTGGCGGCCGGAACAACGGGAGAAAGTTGAGGAGCAGATCGGCCACACGTACGGCAGATTCAAAAATCTGGTGGCCGGCGCCAGGCAACTTGCGCCGGAGTCGCTCGAAGATGTTTGCGGCGGGCGCGTCTGGACGGGCAGACAGGCGCATGAGCGCGGGCTTGTAGATGAAATGGGCGATTTCGCCACAGCCGTTGATCGTCTCTGCGAACTGGCGGAACTGCCCCAGGACGGCTCCGTTCCCATCATACAGGTTACGGCGCCCCAGAATAATCGGACGCGCCCGCCCCTCTCCGAGCGCAGCCTGGAGCAGATGACGGGCGCAGAAAGCCTTGCCGATCTGACAGGCGCGCTCCTTGCCCTGCTGCAGGGAGATATCTCTTCGTTGCTGGGGCGGGAGCGCGTCTGGCTGCTGGCCGACGGCCTGCCCAAAAGCAGACAGAACGCCCCATGAATTCTGGCGCGACCGCCGCGGGGCAGGTGAGCCATGCTTAACGTTACTGAGATTCGTCGACAGTTTCCCGCACTGAACGAGGAGTACAACGGCCGCAAAGCGGTCTTCTTCGATAATCCCGGCGGCACGCAGGTGCACGAAAGCGTCATCGGCGCCATGGTCGACTACCTTACGCGCCGGAACTCCAATACACACGGCCTGTTTGAGACCAGCCGAAGGACCGATGCGGTCATCGAAGAGGCGCATCAAGCGGTCGCCGACCTGCTCGGTTGCAGCGCGGACGAGGTCGTGTTCGGCAACAATATGACCAGCCTCACCTTTCATCTCAGCCGCTCCCTGGCGCAGGATCTGGGACCGGGCGATGAAGTCCTGGTCACGCGGTTGGACCACGACGCCAACGTGATGCCCTGGGCGCTGGCCGCCCAGGAGCGGGGCGCACGCGTCCGCTGGGCCGACATTGACGTAGAGAGCGGTACTCTCGATATGGAGGATCTGCGCGCGAAGATCACGCCGCGCACGAAGATCGCGGCGGTCGGCTACGCCAGCAACGCCACCGGCACGGTGAACGACGTTGCTACGATTACCGATTGGGCCAGGGAGGTCGGCGCGCTCACTTTTGTGGATGCCGTTCAGTACGCGCCGCACGGGCTGATCGATGTTCGGGCCCTCGGCTGCGATTTCCTGGCCTGCTCCTCCTATAAGTTTTTCGGTCCCCACAGCGGGCAACTTTTCGCAAAACGGGAGCATCTGCGGCGGCTGCAGGCCTATCGAGTGCGTCCCGCGGGCGAAGAGCTGCCGGGCAAGTGGGAGACGGGTACGCAGAATCATGAGGCACTGGCCGGTGTCACTGCAGCCATCGACTACCTTGCCGGCGTTGGCGTCGAATACGGCGCGGCCCGTTCTGCCGACAAACGGCGCGAGAAGCTGATCGCCGCCTGGTCGGTCATCCAGTCGTATGAACGTATGCTGATCGAGCGGCTGATCACAGGTCTTCTCAATCTGCCTGGCATTCATATCTATGGTCTTACCGCGCCGGCCGACTGGGACAGGAGGGTGGCGACAGTGGCCGTACGCACGCGCGGTGCCACGCCGGAAAGGCTGGCAAAGGCACTGGCGGATGAGAATATCTTTGCCTGGAATGGAAGCTTCTACGCGCTCGCAGCCAGCGAGCGGATGGGCGTCGAGGGAAGCGGCGGCTGGCTGCGTCTGGGGCTGGTACACTACAACACACCGGAGGAGGTCGACCACTGTCTGCGTGTGCTGGATGCAGCGAATTGAACCCGTTCTGGCGTGGCGTGGCATACGCTGAAAACTGCCTGATCCGCCTGTACGTTTCAAAGCGGACGGGATGCGTATGGAAAGTATATCTATCGTGGAAGAATTCAAACGATTTGCTAATACTCGCCCAATGACACACTTGCAAAAGTTCGCTAAACTAACAGTAGCGCGTTCAAGTGACCGGGAAGGAAACGGTAGGAAGAAATCATAGATTGGGCAGACGCAGCGCGCATAGCGCGTGCGTCCAAGCTCTCTGGTTAAAGGAGGTCATTTACAAATGGCGAAAATTATCGGTATTGATCTGGGTACAACCAACAGCGTCGTCGCCGTGATGGAGGCGGGGAACCCGACCGTGATCGCGAATGCGGAGGGCAACCGCACCACGCCGTCGGTCGTCGCCTTCTCCAAGGGCGGCGAGCGACTCGTCGGCGTAACCGCCAAGCGGCAGGCGGTCGTC
>DAOUHX010000518.1:0-28772 GCA_034428395.1 Caldilineaceae bacterium | reverse complement strand
ATTGTCCTGCAGGATGGCGTTGAGCTCGCCCAGCTCGGCCTGGCGCTCCCGGAACGCCGGCCTCACGTACTTGGCGAAGCCGCGCATCGCCAGCACGATCAGTGGAATCGGCACAAGCGTCAGGAGCGTTAGCTGCGCGTTCATCGTCAGCAGCATCGCACTCACGCCGACCAGGGTCAACACGTTCACCAGTACATCCGGCACCGCATGCGCGATCAGCTTCTCCAACAGATCGGAGTCGTTGACCATGCGCGACATCAGCTGGCCGGTCTGCTTGTCCTCGTAGTAGTGGAGCGATAGCCGCTGCAGGTGGCGGTATATGGCGACCCGCACGTCTGCCACCACACCCCAACCTGCCACGTGGGCCATATAGCTGCGCAGGAACTCCAGGCCGGCGCGGGCCGCGTAGATGGCCAGGGCGAACAGGGCCAGGCGTGTGATCAGCCCGGAAGAGAGCGCCTCCGTCTCGCCCGTGCGGACCGCGGCTATCAGGGCTCGAATGAACCAGGGCGCGAACAGCTGCACGCCCACAAGCAGCACCATGCTGAACACGGTGATCAGCAGCGGCGTGCGATAGGGGAGGGCAAAGTGGAAGAGAGTCCTGGTAAAACTCATCGCGAAGTCGCGTCGAATCGGAGCCGCAGCCGTCTTGAAAGCAGACAGAGAACCCTCCCGCCAACCTAAGGCGCTCGGCGCCCTGCTCTAGGGGTCGAATGTCGCTCTCTGAGCGGGAAGTCCGCCCTACTGATTTGTGCGAAGCTCTACAAACGTTGTCTCGCCGGCCTGAACGGTGACATCCAGTCCGACTTTCTCACCGTTGACGTTGGCGGTAATATGGTAGCTGCCCGCCGGGACGTGACCCAACGCCCCGTTTTCCCCCCACGCCGGGTCCGGACCGATGCTCTCCAGTTCGGGATAGGTCTCGATCACGCGGTACCAGCGGGCCCCCCCCTCCTCGTAGCGGAAGAGCGAGAGCTGGGCGCCAGGCCACGTTCTCCCGTTTTCCGACAGCAGCCGGACCACGATCGTGCCGGCATAGGCGGCCGGGCGCATCCAAAGCGCCGGGTTGACCGTGTGCAGATAGCTGTTCTGGCCGACGCGCACCTCCAGATGCAAATGAGGCCCGATTGCGATTCCGGTCATGCCCACGCCACCCAAAAAGTCGCCCGCACCGACCCACTGGCCTTCCTGGACCTCAACGCTGACAAGATGGCCGTAGAGGACATAGACCTCCTGCTCCCCGCGCGCCGTCGTCAGCTTTCGGTCCAGCCGGATCACGACCGAATTCCCGTAAAAATCGTTGTATGGCCCCAGCAGCGTGGGGTTATCCGGTCCTGCGTGGACCACGACGCCCGACGCACTTGCAAGCACCGGCGTTCCCACAGGATTGCCGATGTCGATCCCGTGATGGATGCGGTAGCGGCCGCCGCCAGTGCTTCCGAACTGGTAGCCGGGGCTGTAGAGCTGGTTGAAGCCGCCTGGGAATGGTGGCTCCAGCCAGAAATGTTCCACGCTGGCCGAATGCGGCGCCTCGAACGTCGGCCACAAGCTGCCGGGCTCGCCCACGGGACGCGCCGGAAGACCCGTTTCCGCCGCGGCATCAACCTGGAAGGACTGTGAGGCGCGCGCCTTGTCGATCTCCTCGCGCAGGACCTCCAGGCCGCCCATCGGCGGTCGCGATGAAAACCGGGGGAATGCGCCCAGAGAGGGTACCGGCGTGCTCAAGGCAACCGGCTGCATCCCGCCCGCGGCAAACATCGGCGGACGCGAGACGAATTCGTTGCCGATCGTGGGGTTGAGCGCATCCACGTACGGCTCAGGCAAGTCCGCAATCTCCGCGCCTTGCGGCCGGACGGTGTCGGGCTGCCGCTGATAGATTGGATCAATCCCGTTGGTCGCGGAGGAGCGGCCCCATGCAGTCGAATAGGGCAGAGGATAGGCAAGAGAATTGCCGGCTACGACAGGCACAGCCGTTCCGGCGCTGCGCAACCTGCCCTGCTCGCCAGATGCGAGCTGGGCCGTAGGAGGACTCTGCGGCTTGACGCTGGAAGTGGGCGCCAACTGCGAAACGAGAGCCGTACCGGGCGTGGCCGCAGGCTGGGGTGCATGCAACTGTGAGTCGGGAAGCTGAAGAACGATAGCCGAGGCCGGCGCCGGAACCGGCACCGGGACCGGCCTGAAGCCCGACATGGCCGCCGGCGACGCCAGGCGCCGCGGCAGATACAGGCAGCCGACCAGCACGACCGCCAGGGCGATGATGAACTGCGAGCGAAAGGTCGCGCGCCGCTGCCGCATGCGCGCCAGCCATCCACCGCCTGCCGGCCCCTCGACTGTCTGCAGGTCCTGCGGTTGTGCTAGAATGGAGTCCACGTTCCGACGCCACAACTGCGTCCAAAGACCGGGCCCCCGATCGTGGAAGCCTTCGTCCACCACCGTGTCCGCCATGCGCCGCAAGAGAGCCAGCCCAATTGCGGAAAGCAGGTAGTCAAATCCCGATGTAAGGTGATGCGAAAAGTAACTGAAGACGAATCCCAAAAAGCCTGTGTTCAAGAGAAGGCTCCACGCACGATCCACTTCGACGTATTTACACTGTTTCCACGCATCTTTGACGGGCCGCTCTCAGAAAGCATTCTCGCGCGGGCGCAGAAAAGCGGTATTCTTCAGGTCCTGCTCCACAATATTCGCGACTTCACGACAGATCGCCACAGCGTCTGCGACGGCTACCCTTACGGCGGCGGCGGCGGCATGATCATGCGGCCCGAACCCGTAGTGCGCTCTGTCGAGTCAGTCCTTCTGCAGCCTCCCGGCTGGCATCTCCCGCCCGGCGCAGCGCACGTTGACTTACCGGCATGGGACCCGGACGGGGCACCGGCTGTGCCGAACGGAACGCCCGTCATCCTGCTCACGCCCCAGGGCAGAAGATTCGACCAGGAGATCGCCGAGTCGCTCAGTAGTCACGCCCGGCTGGCCCTTGTCTGCGGGCGCTACGAGGGCGTCGACGAACGAATCCGCACGCAGCTGATTACCGATGAACTCAGCATCGGCGACTTTGTTCTCAGTGGTGGCGAACTCGCTGCACTTACCGTGATCGATGCCGTAACTCGTCTCTTACCGGGCGTACTGGGAGATGACTCGGGTGCCGAGCGTGACAGCTTTTCCGCCGGTATCTCAGGTCTCCTGGAAGGGCCGCAATTCACGCGCCCCCCTGCCTTCCGCGGAGAGAACGTGCCCGATGTCCTCGTTAGCGGCCATCATGCCAATGTCGAGCGCTGGCGCCGTCAGCAATCGCTCCTGCGCACACTCAAGCGGCGTCCGGACCTGCTCGAACGCGCCGGCCGCGCCGGCCAACTAACCCAAGAAGACCTTGTCTTCCTCTCCTCGCAAGGGTGGCACGCCCATCCTGGCCCCTCCGGCGACGTGACCGCATGAGACCGGGCAGGTAGCCCTGCCAACCCCTTTCTGACCTGAAACCAGACAGTATCAGCCAGGCTGGCAACCAGGCCGGAATCCCGTTGCGCTGTTTCAGGGTCAGAGTAATTCTACCACCGCAGAATATCCCATTCCAAATATAGAACATACGCGCCTTGCCCACACTTTGTCTACGAACGCAACGTGGGCGCTACGGGACGCGTGCGGAGTCGAGATTCTGGCGCGGAAGCGTCAATTTAGACTGGTGGACAAACCAAACGAAAGAGGGCATACTAGGCGTTATCGGATCTACAAACCACTGCAAAGCGCCACTGTCGTTGATCGAGAAAGAAGGTTTGAAATCGTGGAGAGGAACGTACTGGTGGTAAGAAACGGATAAACCCTACATTTCTCCAGGCTTCAAAATCGACCGGAACGGTTACGCGGTACGCGGAAGGGTGGAGCAACGGTCAGGGGAGGAATTCAGATGTCGAAGCGGATCTATGTGGGCAACCTGCCGTACTCGGCGACCGAGGAGGAGGTTAGGGACCTGTTTTCGCAGCATGGCGAAATTATCAGCGTCGCTATGATCACCGACCGCGAAACCGGGCGCTTTCGCGGCTTCTGTTTCGTCGAAATGGAGGACGCAGAGGCGGATGCAGCCATCGCCGCGCTCAACGAACAGGATATGGGGGGACGCCCCCTCCGGGTCAATGAGGCGCGTCCGCGCGAGGATCGAGGAAGGTCCGGCGGGTACCAGGACAGAGGTGGGCGCTGGTAGCTGGTAAACGTTTCGTCCGAGCTCCATCCTTCCTGGTAAAGCCTTCTCTGCCGCTGGCAAAGAGGCGGCTTTTTGTATCGGCTCGCTCATTCAACCTGCCGAAATTGCCGCCAACAGTTCCCCCAAGCCTGCGACAACTCCACAGCATTTGAGCGGACCGATAGCAGCTCGGGTCGGACTTCCAGCGCTGGGCAACCGAGCGCGCCGCCGGTTCGCGCCGTACTTCGGCCCGTAAAGAAACAGCAATTGACGGCCTATCCAGGTCCCATCTGATTGGCCGTCCCCTTTCTTGCATTACCATCATTTCGCTGGTAAGATGCCATCCTTCCTGTCATCGAAGAGGCCCCCCTGAGTCGAAGACAGAGACACCGCTTCTGCCGTCCCAGTGCGATGGAGCGCAACTGTGGATGACCGCCTGGTCTTGGACGCCAATGCCGGCGCCGGCACCCCAGCAACACTGGCCGAAATCCGCACCGGCGCCTACTACGATTCCGTTGTTCTGATGCAGCTGCAGCGCGCGCTGTCAGCCCTGCCCGGCGTCCTTGATGCCGGCGTAGTGATGGGTACGCCGGCTAACAAAGAACTGCTCCTCCACAGCAATCTGCTGACCGGCGAAGTCGAGCAGGCCGCGCCCGAGGACCTCATTCTGATCGTCCGCGCGCAGTCGACGCAGATCGCGCTCGACGCGCTGGGCAAAGTAGACGAACTCCTCACGGCCAGACGTTCCCGGCAAGGCCAGGGATATCAACCAAAGACACTGGCGGCGGCCACGCGCATGGCCCCGCAGGCGAACTGGGTCCTGGTCTCGGTCCCGGGCCGGTACGCGGTCGCGGTCGCCCGCGAGGCGCTCGAGCGGGGCAAGAACGTCTTTCTCTATAGCGATAACGTCGAAATCGCAGACGAACTGTCTTTGAAAAAGCGTGCTGTTGAGAAAGGCCTCCTGATGATGGGGCCGGACTGCGGCACCGCGCGCGTCGACGGCGTCGGCCTGGGCTTTGCCAATCGCGTCCGCCGCGGCAGCATCGGGATTGTGGCCGCATCGGGAACGGGGCTGCAGACCGTCATGGCCGCCATTCACCGCCTCGGCGGCGGCATCTCACAGGCCTACGGGACCGGCGGACGCGATCTCGCAGCAGAAGTTCAGGCAATGACCTCCAGGCACTGCCTTGAAAGGCTGGCGGACGATGACGCGACCGATACAATCGTGGTCGTCTCCAAGCCGCCGGCCGCGCCGGTCGCGCAGGCGCTGCTGGCCGCGGCCGCCCGCTGTGCAAAACCGGTTGTCGTAAACTTCATCGGCTACGACGGCGTGCGCGGCGATGACGAGCTTCCTGCGGATGTTCAATTCGCTCGCACTTTGGATGAGTGCGCCGAACTGGCCGTCGAACTGACGAACTCCGCTGACAACACAGGGCAAGGAAACAACAAGGCCTCCCTTTCGCCGGCGCAAGAACCAGCAGAACGGCCCGATGCGCCAGCGCAGCCCCAGTCCTGCCTGCGGGGTCTCTATTCCGGCGGGACGTTGGCCTCCGAAGCACTCTATATCCTGCAAGACCGTCTGGCCGGCCTGCGCTCGAACACGCCGCTACCCGGCGGACTGAATCTGGACAACGCCCGCGACAGCCAGGGGCACACTGTGATCGACCTCGGCGGCGACGAATTCACCCTTGGGCGGCTGCACCCCATGCTGGACAACGAACTGCGAGTCCGCCGCCTGCTGCAGGAGGCCGCCGACCCACAGACTGGCCTCCTCCTGCTGGACATCGTCTTAGGCGATGGCGCGCACCCCGACCCGACCGAAGAGCTTGCGCCTGCTATCGCCGAAGCGATCGTTCTTGCCGCCGGCGATGGTAGGTGCCTGCCCGTCTTCGCCGCGGTCATCGGCACCGACGAAGACCCGCAGGGCCTTGAGAGACAGATCGAACGACTGGAGGAAGCCGGTGCAGTCGTATTCACACGGCATGACGAAGCTGTGCGGGCCGCGGCAGATTTTCTTTCCGATGAACCGGGGGGCGTTTCGACAATGAATCGGGAATCGCCCAAGGCCGTCCAACCAGCGGTCGAAGAGACAGCCGCCCATGCTCCGTTCACCGCCATCAACGTTGGACTGGAGTCCTTCAGCGACAGCCTGCGCGCCCAGGGCGCAGAGGTCATTCAGCTCGACTGGCGCCCGCCCGCCGGCGGCGATGAGAAGATGGCAGACCTGCTGTCACGCCTGAGATAGCCGGTCCTCTGGGCCACGCGAAATGAAGAACGATCCATTGCAGAGTAGAACGAACAGCAAAGGCCTGACCAAAAGGACGAAATCCCGTGCAAAAGCCTGCGGGACGAGCTACCATAGGGCCACGACCGGCGCGTCAATCACTCTCGCCGATCGCACGAAAGACTTGACCTGCGCCGCGTAGCCCGGTTCCCGGCACCAGCAGCCCGGCCGCACGCCGGCACGCAGCGCCAAGAGTACCGACTTACAGCGAAAACTGCAGAAGACTGTGACAAATAGGGATAGGCTTTGAGTAGATATGGGCTATGCGCCCAGTTTTCAGATTCCGGCTTCGGGCAGCGTAGTTTCAACGCCAAACCAACTGGCGGCCGGAGATGCATTGCCCACCGGCGCGGTTCGGGTGTGCCCCAACCTACAGGGCCGGCCAGGTTTGGAAGAGGAACAAATTGTGTCATCACGAATGTTGATTGCCACCCTTTCTACCCTTCTGCTTGCAACTGCATGCGTTCCGCAAACCTTGACATTCGATCTACCCTCGCCCACCAACACACCATCGCCAACCCGTGCGGCGGAGGCGTTAACATCAAGCTACACTCCGACACCTCAGCCTGTCCATACCCCTGCCACAATCACTCCACCGGTCGACTGCGTGATGCACGGTAGCAGCCCGCCTCCTTCTCTTCCTGACACCGATTGCAGGGCTTGGGAATTTCTCCACTCACTCGTGATGCTGACAAATGGGATGGCGAACAAAAGTCAAACCCTTACCGCTGCAGAGCTTCTCACGCTTGAAACGGAGCTTAATCCCCTCTTTGTCCAGGCACAAATCAACTGTGGAGAATGGGTTGAACCATACAACGACTATGAGCCGTTAACGGACTACCTTATGATCCTCTCGGTCATGGGGACAGACACCTATGAATATGACGCTTCCTCTCTACTCAGATTTATACTCAAGGAAGCTTCTGCCGAAGAGTTTGCCCAACAAGCAGAATCGATTGGATGCGTAAAGAGCCTTCTTCTGCTCTTTGTCGCATACGCTGAATGACCAAAGGCGAATGTCTATCTTACACAAAGGCGGTGTTGACTCAACCAGATACCTCACCGACCCGCCCTGTGCCTGACCGACTGCAAAGATAGTACGTGGGTAGCCCGGGCAATAGATGCGGTGGAGCAAACGAGGCATAAGCCCCTAGCTTCTCATTTTCAAGCGAAATACCAGAGCAAATGGCTCGCATTTGTGCTACGCTGGTATCAACATCAGCAGCCAGTCAAAGAAACGAGAAGCGAAGAACTGAAACGACAGAGAGAAAAACGCTCACCGGATAAATCCAGTCGACAACGTCTGCAGCCTCCTCAACCGCCAGCAGCGGCCAACCAAGGCCTGCTGGGCCGCTGTGGAAAGAAGGGTCGCATAGGGCTCTTTCGTGCAGTTTCGTGACAGTTCGTGGATCGAATTCAGAGGTTGGGAGTACCCAAGCTCTCGGGCTCATAAGGAACAATGCTTGGAATTGGAAGAAGAACGCCAAAACCTTCGCGCGGCTTCATTTCCTTCGTGAATCCATTGTCAGTTGCAGGCTCCGTCGGTCCGGACGTTTGAACGTAAGAAAACGCCTATTCGAACAAAAGATTTCACAGTTTCATCAGGACCCAAAACCGGGAATGCAACGCGCAAGACGAAGAAAACACCCCCTTCCCAGAAAAAAATAGTTTGGGACATTTGGGGACATTTAGGGACATTTGGGGACATTTGGGGACATATGTCCCACTTTCAAGCCAAATCGAGAGAAATTCCATCCCAATGGACAGCGGGTCCGGACAATCCTTTTTTCAGATCTGCACACGCACGCAGACAGTGGCGCCAACAGCCGGAAAGACCAGGATGGGCCTGCCGGGTTGAGAACGTCAAAACTCCCGCTTTCGACAAGAACGCGGCTACAGGGATCAGCAGTTTTCTTCGTGCCCATTCTGGCAAACTCGTGGATGGTTCTGAGAGGTTGCAAAAGACCGATCCCCTCGCTTTCGCAAAGGAACTGCTGAAGATGCCGCTCGACCGGCGTCCCGCAGGGAGACGATATGCCACTCGACATCGATAATGCCAACGCCGCAGCCGTCAAGCGCATGATCGAGGCGCGCCCCGTCCTCACAGGACTGGGCAGGGCGCTCGACCTGATTCCCGGCATGCACGAGGACCTTCTCCTCCACGCCGGCCCGCCCATCGCCTGGGAACAGGCCTCGGGTCCTTTGCGCGGCGCCCTGATCGGCGCCCTCATCTTCGAGGGCCGGGCCAAGGACGAAGAACAGGCTACCGGCCTGATAGCAAGCGACGAGATCAGCCTGTCGCCTTGCCATCATCACCGCGCAGTCGGCCCCATGGCCGGCGTTATCTCGCCCTCAATGACCGTCTATATCGTCGAGAACACGACCCACGGCAATCGCGCCTTTTCCAATTTGAACGAAGGCTACGGCAAGGTCCTTCGTTACGGCGCCTACAGCGAGGAGGTGCAGGACAGGCTGCGCTGGATGCACGAGGTGATGGCGCCGGTGCTCGGGGCCGCGATCGAAGCCAGCGGCGGGCTGGACGTCCGCGCCCTTCTGGCCGAGGCGCTGCACATGGGCGACGAGGGCCATAACCGCAACAAGGCCGGCTCGATCATCTTTACCAAGCATCTCGCCCCGCACGTTGCCGAGGCGGCCGGCGAACCGGCCGCGGCGGCCGCTATCATCCAGGCCCTGGGCGACAACGCTCTGAGCGTGCTCAACCCGGTCATGGCGGCCTGCAAGGCAATGGCAGACGCCGCCCACGGGGTCGAAGGGAGCACGCTCGTTACCACCATGGCGCGCAACGGCACTGAGTTCGGCATCCGCGTCAGCGGTCTGGGCGAACGCTGGTTCACCGCGCCCTGCCCCCAGCCGGTCGGCCTCTACTTTCCCGGCTTCAGCGCCGAAGACGGCAACCCCGACATCGGCGACAGCACCATCACCGAAACCGCCGGGTTGGGCGCCTTCGCCATGGCCGCCGCCCCGGCCATCGTTACCTTCGTCAGCGGCACACCCCAGGACGCGCTCAACGCCACCCTGGAAATGTACGAGATTACAGCCGCCGAACACGCCGGCTTTACGATTCCCCAACTCGACTTTCGCGGCACGCCCGTGGGCATCGACCTTCGCGCCGTCGTCGAAACCGGCATAACGCCCAGGGTCAACACCGGAATCGCCCACAAGGAGGCCGGCGTCGGCCAAATCGGCGCAGGCCTCGTGCGCCCGCCGCTGGAACTGTTCACCGAGGCACTTATCGCCTTTGCCGATGAATATGGCCTTTAACAACGGGCGCGGACCCAAATTTTTGTCGCAAAAGCACCGCTTAGGAGACACTCGCAATGAAACCGTACGATCTTTCCCAGCCCCTCAACGCCGACTGCTCGTTCTGGCCCTTCTATCCGCCCTTCGAAGTCAAATACTTCAAGCGCAAGTCAGAGCACGGCGTCAACGCGCAATACATCCAGACGTCGAATCACATGGGCACCCACCTCGACGCCCCGCGCCACTTCATAACCAACGGCAAGACGATCGACCAGCTACCGCTGGACTGGCTCTACGGCGACGGCGTGATCGTCGACCTGAGCGATATGCTGGATGAACTCGACATCTTCCGCCCAGAGGACATCGAAGAACGGGTGGAGGTGCGCAACGGTGACATCCTCATCATCAATACGGGCTGGCATCGATTCTCTTTCCTGGCCGAGGAGGCGGACGAAGAGAAATATATCCACCGTCATCCCGGACCGCATCACAGCATCTGCCAGTGGCTGATCGAGAAAGAGATTCACGTCTGGGGCGTGGATATGATCTCGACCGACCACCCCATGAACCTGCCGATCGGCCGTTTCCTCGGCAAAGGCGGTCTGGAACACTGGCAGCGAGTGCGCCAGCAGTGCGAAGAGAAGTTTGGCGGGTCCGATGCCGTTGACGAACTCTTCCCTGATGAGGCCTACCAGCTCACCCACAATGCCCTCTTCCCGCACGACTGCGTCCACGTCGAAAACATGGGCGGACAGATTGGCGCCCCCGAACTGCAGAACCGGCGGCTGACATTGGGTATCTTTCCCTGGCTCTTCAAAGGCGGAGAAGCCGCCTTCTGCCGCGCGGTCGCGTTCGTGGAAGAGTAATCGGGACCGAATACGAGCATGGCCGCACGACGAACGGACGGCACATGCACCAAGGAGCCAGGGCTTTCCAGCCATGAAACCGGCTGTCTTCGACTACCACGCACCCGGTACGGTTGACGAGGCGCTCGGGCTGCTCGCGCAATACGGCGGCGACGCCAAGCCCCTCGCAGGCGGACAGAGCCTCGTGCCGACGATGAACTTCCGTCTCGCCCAGCCGGCCGCGCTGATCGACCTCAACGGCATCGACGAGCTGTTCTACCTGCGCGAGGGTGAGGGCGGCCTGCGCTGCGGCGCCATGACCCGACAGCGCAGCGTGGAGCACAGCTCCCTCGCGCAGCAGCTGTCACCACTGCTGCACGAAGCGATGCCCCACATCGCCCACACGCAGATTCGCAACCGCGGCACAATCGGCGGCAGCCTCGCCCACGCCGACCCCGCCGCGGAGCTGCCCGCCCTCGCGCTGGCGCTCGACGCGCGCTTCTACGTGCGCAACCTTACAGACGCACGTTGGATCGCTGCGCGAGACTTCTACACCGGGCTGTTCACAACCGCGATGCAGCCGGAGGAGATTTTGGTCGAGGTGGTGTTCCCCGCCCTGCCTGCAAGGAGCGGCTGGGCATTCGACGAAGTGGCCCGCCAGCATGGCAACTACGCCCTGTGCGGCGCCGCCGCCGTAGTCACCTTGGGAGAAGACGGCACCGTCAGGAATGCAAAGCTTGTCTTCCTCAGCGTTGGCGAAGGGCCGGTCGAGACCGACCAGGCTGCCAATATGCTCGTAGGCGAACACCCAACGCCAGAGGCGGTCCGCGCAGCAGCTGACTCCGCCGCGATGCAGGAGATCGACCCGGTCGGCGATATCCATGCCGGGCCGGACTTTCGCCGCCACCTGGCCCGCGTTCTTGCCCAACGAGTGCTGACAAAGGCCGCCGCACGGGCAAACGCGCAAATCAGCACGTAGCAAGAGGACCTGCGCCTTGAAGCATTCGGTTACCCTGACGGTCAATCGACGGACCTATGAACGCGAGGTTGAGCCGCGCCTGCTGCTGAGTGACTTCCTGCGCCACGACCTGGGCTTGACGGGCACGCACGTCGGCTGCGAACACGGCGTCTGCGGCGCGTGCACCGTACTCCTCGACGGTGAAGCCGTCCGCTCCTGCCTGCTCTTCGCCGTGCAGACCAATGGCCGGGAGGTGGCGACCGTCGAGAGTTTGGACGCCGGGCCGCACGATCTGCACCCCCTGCAGCACGGCTTTTGGGAGGCGCACGGCCTCCAGTGCGGCTACTGTACGCCCGGCATTCTGATGTCGCTAATCCCTTTCCTGAGGGAAAATCCAAGTCCATCCGAAACCGAAATCCGGGAACTGCTCTCGGGCAACATCTGCCGCTGTACCGGCTACCAGAAGATCGTCGAGGCGGTGCAGTTAGGCGCTGAGCTGATACAGGAGAAACCTACGTGAGTTCCTTGTTCTTGCAGGGTCTGATCTTTTCCACGCTGGTCTTCGGCGCGCTCGCCGTTCTGGCCTGGTGGCTCTTTCTGTCGCCCTTAAAGCTGCCCAACAGCAGCAGTCGGGCCGCCGGAGACATGGCTGTCGCAGCCTCTCACCGTCTTGCCTTTACGCTCGCGCTGCTGATTGGCATCGGCTCCCAGCTCAACATCTTTGGCGGTTATTGGGACCTGAGCGAGCACCTAGTCACCGGCATCGTGCCGGGCGGAGAGGACTTCCTGTGGCCACCCCATTTGATGGTTTACGCCGGTTTCCTGGTCGCCTTCATCGTCGCCCTGAGCGGCCTCGTCGCCATCGCCGTCCCCAACCTGAAACGAGGAATCAAGGACCCGCGCAGATGGGTCCGGCGCAATCCCTTCGTCGGCGCTGTCGTGATAATCGCCGGATACGGCCTCCTCTCAATACCAGGCGACGCGATCTGGCACGAACTGTATGGAATCGATCTGACGGCATGGAGTCCTCCACACCTCTTTCTGACATTCTCCGCGGCAAGTCTGCCCGTCGCTGCGGCTGGACTATTCACGAACGGCCAGAAATCTAACCGCGCCTCCGCGCAAGTGCTGCCGAATCGCGAACTCCGAGACACCGCCCAGGCAGCCGGCCCTCAAACCCGCGCTTTGAAGCGGTTCAATGAGTTCGCCTCTGCCATGGACTTGACCAGCATCGTGCGACTGTTGTATTTGGCGAGCTCCTTGCTCCTGCTGGTCTTCATCGGTGTAGTTGAGTGGGAAGTGGATTCGATAAACGCCTATGTGGACAAGCGCCCAGTCTGGCTCTACCCGACCATAATCGGCGTCGCCTCTTTCTTCCTGCTCGTTGTGGCAAAGCGGCTCGTGCCCGGCCCTTGGACCGCCACCGTGATGGCGCTGTTCTATTTCGGCCTCCGCATCGCCGTGAGCGCGTTCGCCGATGTAATGAGCGGCGCCCCGCCGCGCATGACGCTCGTCTTCATCCTCGGCGCAGTCCTGCTTGACCTGACATTCCAATGGATGCAGCGGTTGGGCTTCAAGTACGGGGACTGGCAGGTGAGGCTGGCCGTCCCGGGCGCCTTCATGGTCGGTTACACCCTCGTCGCACAGCCCACCATCGAGTACTATATGTTGCAGTTCCTGCCCCGGTTTACCATCCCGGACCACCTGCTTACCGCACTGTTTACATTCCTGGCATGTGCCGCCGTCTATCCGGTAGCAGCCGGGCTGGGGAACTGGTTGCAATCGTCCACCAGGGCGGAGTTGGAGGCCGAGCCGGAACTACCCGGCGCCGCCTCCGTTCCGATCAAGAGTTGAGGCCCGGCCGGAGGGCAGACCGGCTCCCGTAGCGCAGTTGTTGTAAAGAATGCAAGCAGCCCGCTGGCAATCGTGAAAGAAACGGTCGCGCGCATGCGGCCACTCATTGCACAGCCTTGGAACGGCTATTCCCATAGTTCACCAAACGAATGTCCACCCGTCACTTCGGTCAATCGGTCAAACGCAATGAGGACCCCCGGCTGCTGACCGGCCGCGCTCTCTTCACCGACGATGTGCAGCTGGCTGGAATGCTGCATGTCGCCTTTCTGCGCAGCGACCTCGCCCACGCCCGAATCCGTGAAGTGGACCTCGGCAGCGTACAGGAGCGCCGCGGGGTCGTCGCCGTCTACACCGCCCACGACCTTGGCGAGTTTTGGCAGCCTGGTCCGCTTCTCGTGCCGCCGCCACCCGTGGAACAGCTCGAATTCCACCAGCGCACCCAGGTGCCCCTCGCAAAGGAGAAAGTGCGCCACGCCGGTGAAGCGGTCGTCATGGTCGTGGCCGAAAGCCGCTACATCGCCGAAGACGCACTCGACGACATCTTCGTCGACTACGAACCGCTCGACGCCGCCGTCGACCTCGAAGCGGCCCTGGCCGCGGACGCGCCCCTTGTCCACGAGGACCTAGCGCGCAATGTCAGCGCCAAGGTCGTACAGACCAAGGGCAGCTGGGCGCAAGCCGAAGCCGAAGCCGACACCGTTATCCGCCGCCGCCTCCTCTACGACCGCGGCACCGCCGCCGCCATGGAAAACCGCGGCATCGTCGCCAGCTGGGACGACAAAAGCCAGCAGTTGACCATCTGGGACACCACCCAGGCCCCAATCGCGATCCGCAACGGCCTCGCCGCCATGCTCGGCCTGTCGGAACACCAGGTGCGCGTTATCGCCCCCTTTATCGGCGGCGGCTTCGGTCCCAAGATCATGATGTTCTACCCTGAGGAGGTGCTGCTCGCCTGGGCCGCGTTGCAGCTGGGCCGTCCATTGAAGTGGATCGAGGACCGCGAGGAGAACTTCTACGCCACGACGCAGGAGCGCGGCCAGGTGCATGACGCGGTCATCGCGCTCAGGTGCGACGGCACAGTTCTCGGTGTGAAGGACACCTTTCTCCACGACGCCGGGGCCTACGCCCCCTACGGCCTCACCCTTCCGATCAGCAGCCAGTGCACGCTCCTCGGCCCCTACGTAGTCCCGCACTATCACTCAGAGTTTACCAGCGTCTTCACCAACAAACCGATCGTAACGCCCTACCGCGGTGCTGGCCGGCAGCATGGCGTCTTTGTGATGGAACGCCTACTTGACGCGGCTGCCGCTGAGCTATCGCTCGACCCGGTCGAAATTAGACGCCGAAACTTCATCCGCCCTGACCAGTTCCCCTACTCCAACGAGATCATCTTCCAAGACTTCACACCGCTCGTCTATGACAGCGGCAACTACGAGCCGGCGCTCGACCGTGCGCTGGAGCTGATCGGCTACGAAGCGTTCACGCGCGAGGAACAGCCGCGCCGCGAGGCCGCCGGTGAGCGCGTCGGCATCGCCGTCGTCAACTATATCGAAGGCACCGGCATCGGCCCGTATGAGGGCGCGCGCGTGACCGTCACTGCCAGCGGCAAGGCGAGCGTGGCCACCGGCGTCGGCACACAGGGGCAGGGCCACTTCACAAGCTTCGCCCAGATCGTGGCCGACCAGGTCGGGGTCGGCGTTTCCGACGTCCACGTCGTAACCGGCGACACCGACCTCTTCTACTGGGGCGCGGGCACCTTCGCCAGCCGCGGCGCGGTCGTCGCCGGAAATGCCATGCACGCGGCCGCAGCCAAAGTCCGTGCCAAAATCCTCAAACTGGCGGGCGAAAAACTGGAAGCCGCGGTGGAGGACCTGGAGCTGATCGACGGGCAGGTGCGGGTCAAGGGCGTGCCGAAAACATCGATTTCTCTCGGAGAACTCGCGGTCGAGGCAAACCCGATGCGCGGCGCGGTCAAGCCGGGGACGGAGCCGGGGCTGGAAGCGACCGAGTATTTCGGGCCGGAGCGCGGCGCCACCGCATCAGGCGTCCACGCCATGATCCTCAAGGTTGATCCGGAAACCTTTCTGCTCGAAATTGAAAAGTATGTGGTCGTCCACGACTGCGGCACGGTGATCAATCCCCTCATTCTCGATGGGCAGATCCAGGGCGGTGTCGCCCAGGGCATAGGCAACGCCTTCTACGAGCAGCTCCATTTCGACGAGAACGGCGCCCTGCGCAATGCTTCGCTGATGGACTATCTGCTGCCAACCGCTGGCGACGTGCCCAACATCGTCAGCGATCACGTGGAGACACCTTCACCTCTCAACCCGCTCGGTGTGAAAGGGGCGGGCGAAGCCGGCGCGATCCCGGTCGGCGCGCTCTTCGCGCAGGCGCTCGACAACGCCTTCCGCGACATCGGCCTTGAGGTGCGCGAAATCCCGCTCAGCCCCAACCGGCTGTTTGAACTGGTCACTGAGGCTGCAGAGGGGAACGCGCAATGACCACGGCGCAGGCCCGTTTCATCGACACGCTGGCGGCCGAGGCCGAATACGACCCGCGCGTGCGCGCCGCCTGGCTGGCCGGAAGTTTTGGTAAGGGCAAGGGAGACCGCTGGAGCGACGTAGACGCCCATCTGCTGATAGAGCCCTCCGCGCTGGACGAGTTCAGCAAAGACGCGGAAAAGTGGCTGGCGCAGATCCGCCCGCTCGTCTTTGTGCGGCGCATGTTCGACGGGCGCATGGTCAACGCCATGACCGACGAGGCGATGCGCCTAGATGTCTGGCTGCACGGAGAAAGTCCCGCCGATGTCACCGAAGGCGAGACCCGCGTGCTCTACGCCGAGGACGGTGCCCTGGCTTGGCAGCCCCACCCGGGTGATGAGCTGACGCCCGAGGCCGCAGCCGCCGAGCTGAACCGTGCGGTCACCGAGTTCTGGCGCTGCGTTTCGATGCTGCCAGTACCCCTCGGTCGCGACGAGAAGCTGATCTGCGCCGCCGGCAACTTTCTGATCCTCATGCTGCTCACCGACGTACTCAGCGTCGCCGGCGGACGCCGCCGCGATCGCGGCGTCAAAGCGCTAAACGACTTCCTGCCCTCCCGCTTCCGCCGGCTGGTGGAAAACGCGGCCCACTTGAACGATCTGACTCTCGAGGAGCTGGCCCGCTTTCAACTGCGGCTGGCCCGCATCATGCAAAAGCACGGCCCCGCCATCTGCGCACAGTGGGGCGTGGAGTACCCGCACGCGATGGAGGAGGCCGTCCTGCGCTACGTGCGGCAGGAGCTGCGTTATCTCTGGCTCGCCGCCCCGCTCGAGGAACTGCTCTAGCCCGCAAAGGCGCCGAACAACCGAAGCCAATTGCAACAGCCGCTTCTCGCGTTCGCCTCTCGTGCCGAATACAGCGAGTCCGACCTCATCGTACGCCTCGTAGGTCTGCTATTCGATCTCAACCGGGATCAGGTCTTCGATCCCCTCTATAGCGTCCAGGTTGCATTCGACCAGAAAGTCGTCAGGATTCTCCATGAGCACCAGGAACAGCGGCATCAGGGCCGCGAACGCCTCCGTCACCGATTTTTCCTCGATGCCTCGCAGCGGCTCCAGGTTGTCCACCACGCAGCTGAGAACAGGTTGAATCTCGTCGTAAACCGGAGAGGGGGTGTCGATTAGACTGTGTGCGTCGTGGAACTCGAACAACATGTCCAGCACCTCGGACAGTCCTGTAAACATACTCACGGGATCGTCTGATTCGAACAGTTCCTCCAAACCTGCCGCCCGCTCCTCGAAGCGCACCATCTCCTGCTCCAGCCAGCCGATGTACTCCTCCTCGGTCATCGAGACCGGCTCTCCCGATCCGCTCGCGGGCTCAGTCTCCGGCTGCGCGGTCAGCTCGGCGACCTGGACCTCCAGCGCGGCGATCCGTTCCTCATATGCCTCGACCCTCTCCAGGCGGACCAGGATATCCACAACCTGCGCCCTGATGTCGGGCAGCTCCTCAGAGGCAAAGACGGGAACGGCTGCGCACAGCACGACAAGCAACGCGGTAACAATCCACTGTTTCTTCATCGACGGGCTCCTCATGAAGTGAACGAAACGGACGTGACTGATTCCGGCCCTATCCGGATGGTTTTCGCTAGGAAACAGTATCCAAGACTCCTTATCTGAGAACGAAACGGACATTGACCAACTCAAGTCTCCGGTAAAAGATAATTGTATCACGGCGCGCTCCGAGTGGCAGGAGCGCGAAATTCAGAGGAGAAAGGAGAATTCCCGATTGTCCTGATGCTCTGCTACAATCCCAGACAAGATAGTCCCGTACCGTTTCGAACCACAGGAGGACCGCCTATGCCCCGCATTGTACGCGCCGCGCTGCTCCAGGCTTCCTGGACGGGCGACCAGGAGTCGATGGTCCGCAAGCACGAAGAGTACACCCGCCAGGCCGCCGAGCAGGGCGCGCAGGTCTTCTGCTTCCAAGAGCTCTTTTGCGGGCCTTACTTTTGCCAGGTGCAGGACCCGCATTGGTATGGCACGGCCGAGCGAGTCCCCGACGGTCCGACCACCGGTCGCATGCAGGAGCTGGCCGCAGAGACGAAGATGGTGCTGGTCGTGCCTCTATACGAAGAGGAGCAGGCCGGCCTATACTACAACACGGCCGCCGTGATCGACGCCGACGGCAGTTACCTAGGCAAGTACCGCAAAACCCATCTGCCCCATCTGCCCGGCTTCTGGGAAAAGTTCTACTTTCGGCCCGGCAACCTCGGCTACCCGGTCTTCGACACCGCTGTCGGCAGGGTGGGCGTCTACATTTGCTACGACCGTCACTTCCCCGAAGGCGCCCGCATGCTCGGCCTGAACGGCGCCGAGATCGTCTTTATCCCGTCGGCCACCTCGCGCGGGCTGTCGCAGCATCTGTGGCGCATCGAGCAGACCAGCCACGCCATCGCCAACGGCTACTTCGTCGGCACGGTTAACCGCGTCGGCGTCGAATCGGAGCAGGGAGAGAACGACTTCTACGGTCAGAGCTACTTCTGTACGCCGCGCGGCGAGTTCGTCACCACGCTGAACGGGCGCGACGACCTGCCAGGACAGGGCGACCCCTACGCCGAAGAGCTCATCGTCCGCGACCTGGACCTCGGCATGATCCAGGAGGTGCGCGACACGTGGCAGTTTCTGCGCGATCGCCGGCCTGACATGTACGGGAAGATCGCGGCGGCCTGATCGCCTCCGACAAGCGCTGCCGCTTTCGACCCGAAATCTCTGCCTGCCATTGCGGGTCCGACAGAGAGGAACAAACGATGCCCACCCTGATCAAAAACGGAACGATCGTCACCGCCGCCGACACGGTTAAGGCCGACCTCCTGATCAAGGACGAGCAGATTGCGCTGATGGGACGCGATCTGCCGGCAGACGGCGCACAGATAATCGACGCCGCCGGCAAACTGCTGCTGCCCGGCGGCATTGACGTCCACACACATCTGGAGTTGCCCTTCGGCGGGACTGTCTCCTCGGACGACTTCTTTACCGGCCATCGCGCCGCCGCCTTCGGCGCAACGACAACGCATCTGGACTTCGTGATCCAGCCGGTGGGCGGCACGCTCAAGCAAGGCATCGATGCGTGGCACGCAAAGTCCGAGCACAAGGCCGCAATCGACTACGGCTTCCACGTCGCCATCACCGACCTGCGCGACGACGTGATGGCCGAGATCCCTTCGGTCGTCGATGAAGGCATCACCAGCCTCAAACTGTTCATGGCCTACAAGGGCCTCTTTCAGATCGACGATACGACGCTCTTTCGCGCCATGCAGGTCGCGGCCGAGCATGGCCTGCTGATCATGGTCCACGCCGAGAACGGCGACGTCATCGCCGAGCTGACGAAGCAGCTGCTCGACGAGGGCAAGACCGAGCCGAAATACCACGCGGTTGCCCATCCGGCAATCGCCGAGGCGGAGGCGACCGGCCGCGCCGTCGCGCTCGCGGGCATCAGCGGCGCATCGCTCTACGTCGTCCACGTCACCTGTGAAGAGGCGGTCGAGCAGATTGCCCTGGGCCGCGCCAAGGGCTTCCCGGTTATGGGCGAGACCTGCACGCAGTATCTGTTCGTATTCGAGGAGGACCTCGCCCGGCCCGGCTACGAAGGCGCGAAATATGTCTGTTCGCCGCCGGTGCGCCAGCCCAAAGACGCAACAGTCCTCTGGAAGTCGCTGGCCGGCGGCGACCTGCAGGCGATCTCGACCGACCACTGCCCCTTCTGGAACGAGGGTGGCGTGCATGGGCGCATCGCCGGCAAAGAGCTGGGCCGCGAGGCCTTCCACCAGATTCCCAACGGCATGCCCGGCATCGAGGACCGCATGCCGGTGATGTGGCACGCAGGTGTGGGCGGCGGCCACTACAACGCCAACCGCTTTGTCGAGATCGCGTGCACGAACCCGGCCAAGATCTTCGGCCTTTACCCCCGCAAGGGCACGATCGCAGTCGGCTCCGACGCCGACATCGTCATCTGGGATGCCGACCGTGAGCACACGATTTCGGCGGCCACGCACCACATGAACACCGACTATAACGTCTACGAGGGCATGCGCGTACGCGGCTGGCCCGAGAAGGTCCTCCTGCGCGGACGCGTGATCGTCGATGGCGAAGAGTGGCTGGGCGCCGCCGGCGAAGGCAAGTTCCTGCGACGAACACCTTTTGGGGAAGTGTTGTGAGGTTCGCCAGGGCGGGATCGTTGCGCGCGGTCGGTTACTTTTTCGTCATCCTCCTGCTGCTGACGCTGTTCTGGGAAGCGTACAAGCTCCTGGGCGCGCCGGGCGGCGCTTACCTGCGCGGGACTGTTCCCGTGCAGGCGGAGGAGGGAAAGCCGGCCGGCTCGCTCTGCGCCGCTGTTGGTCTTTGCGAAATCGAACTGCCCGTACGCGCCGATGACCGCGCCATGCCCCACGTGTGGGATATCTTCGCAACGATCTTCGAGCCGCCCCGGCGCGGCAGCGACACGATTCTATTGACCATTCTGATGCGCGCATCGCTCTTCACGCTGCAGGAGGCGGTCGCCGGCTTTCTCATCGGCAGCCTTCTTGGATTCGTACTGGGCGTCGCCTTCGCCCACTCCGGCCTCCTTGAGCGCGGCCTGCTGCCTTACGTTGTAGCGTCGCAGACGGTCCCGCTGCTGGCGATCGCGCCGATGGTGGTGATCTGGCTGGGTGGCAGCTGGTTTTCGGTTGCGGTTATCGCCGCCTACCTGACCTTCTTTCCCGTCACGATTAACACGCTTCAGGGGCTGCGCTCGCCTGAACCGACCGCGGTCGAGTTGATGCATTCCTACGCGGCCTCATCCTGGGACATCCTGTGGAAGTTGCGCGTGCCGGCCGCGCTGCCCTACATCTTCACCGCGCTCAAAGTATCGGCGACAGCCAGCGTGGTCGGCGCGATCATCGGCGAGCTGCCCAGCGGCATCGCCGATGGCCTTGGACGCGTCATCCTCAACTTCAACCAGTACTACGCAACCGGCCCGGAAAAGCTGTGGGCGTCGATCCTCTTTGCCTCCCTCACCGGTACGCTATTTTTCCTCGTCATCACGCTGCTTGAACGAATAATTGTCCACAAGCAGCCTTCGGAATCGTGAGCCCGGGCAGGGCGAGGCCGCCTCATAGCCGCCGGTCGGGTACTTGCGGCACGACGTCGCTTGTCTCCACGTACCAGTCCAGCAAGCGCTCCTTGAGCGCGGCCAGTACTTCGCTGTATGCAGGATCGTCGATCAGATTGCGCGTCTCGCGCGGGTCCGCCTGCAGATCGTAGAGTTCATCCCGTTCATAGTAGCGCCGGACATACTTGTGTTCAGCCGTGCGGCACATCACCGCCTTCGTATGTTCCGGCCCTTCGGACATCTGCAGGCGCAGGCGCGGCCAGTAAAGATTGTCCTTGCTTTCCCAACTTTCCAACTCCATACACTGTCGTTCGCCGCGGCGGCGCCCGCCCTCGCAGAACACGGCGTCGCGGTGCTCATCGGTATCACCCGCGAGCAGGGGCAGCAGCGAACGCCCGAAGTGATCGTGGCCGGGGTCGATGCCGGTGAGGGCGTAGACGGTTGCAGGAAAATCGATCAGCTCGACCAGCGCGTCCGATACGCGCGGCTTGACCGGCGTCCCACGCGGCGGCTTCACCAACAGCGGCACGCGCGTCAGGCAGTCCTGGAACGTGTTCTGCGTTTTTTCGACCAACCCGTAGTCGCCGGTAAAGTCACCGTGATCGGAGAAAAAGAAAACGATCGTATCGTCGTAGATGCCGGCCTTTTTCAGCGCCTCCAGGACCATGCCGAACTGGTGGTCGACGCGGGCGCACATTCCGTAGTAAGTCCGCCGCAGTTCGCGCAGCCGGTCTTCTGACCAACCCTGGATCCCCTGGCCTTCGTACAAACACTTCATCAGACTGGGAAAGCCCTCCCAACCGCCCGAGGGCGTGGGCGTGCGTTCCGGGATAAGCGCAGGATCGATTTGACTGTACCACGGGTCCTCCACCAGGTAGGGTGGATGCGGGTAAAACAGGGGCAGGTAGATGCACAGCGGCTGGTCCGGCCGTGCGCTGCTGATCTGCTCGATCGCACCTTCGACCATCGCCCAATCCTCGTCGTAAGCCACGGTCTCCCCCATCGGGATCTCCCGCCGTCCCGCGTAAAAGGAGTAAAAGTTGTCGCCGTCGGGATCGCCGCGCCACTCCGTCAGCGAGTGGGGGTTAGGCAGGAGCCGCTCAGGCTGGGGCGGCGCGAATTTTACATCACAGTAGTCGGCGAAACCGCTCTGGGCCGGCACGGCATCGTTCTTTCCGCCCCACCAGACGAAGTAACCATGCTGCCTCAATGTACGCAGAAGCATCGGCTCATCCGGACGCAGCATATGGTACATCGTTCGGTGGCCGCGTACGTGGGGATACCAGCCTGTCAGGAAGGAGCAGCGGCTCGGCGTGCAGACCGGGTTCTGGCAGAAAGCGTTGGAGAACGAGACGCCTTCCTCAGCGGCAAAGCGGTCCAGCACCGGGGTCACCGCGCCCGTGTTCCCCATGTGGCCTAGAACGTCCCCGCGCCACTGGTCCGGGTTGAAAATCAGTATATGAGGCAGTCGGTCCGCCATGGCTTGTCTCCGTGGTATGAGTGCGCTCATCCGGGCGCGGCCTATGCCGCAAAACGCAGTTTTCGCATCTTACCAGAGAGTCTGACCGCGCAAAACCCCAGCACAGGTCCGGCGCCGCGAACGCCATCATTTTCCTGTTTTGCCCAAAGGTAATAAAGCTGCTATCCTTGATTTTTTTGGCGCCTGTGCTAGAATCGGCGCCATAAATTGGGTCAGGTCCCCACGGTCTGGCCCGAGCCGCCCTGGACATGAAGCCCGTGCTCCCAGAATCAATGAAATCGCAGTAGCGAGCGCGATTTCGCTGCGAAGTGTGACCTTTCATGACCGGTCCCGTCGTTTCTCTCGAAGAGATCGAAAAGACATTTGGGGAAGGCGCCTCCGACCAGGTCCACGCGCTCAAAAAGATCAACCTGCAGGTCGAGAAGAACGATTTCATCTCGTTGATCGGCCCGTCCGGCTGCGGCAAGTCGACGCTGCTGCGTGTTGTCGGCGATCTGATCGAGCCATCCGCCGGGGTGGCAACTGTGAACGGCAAGAGTGCGCGCCAGGCCCGCCTCGACCAGGACTACGGCATCGTCTTTCAGGCCGCCACGCTGTACGACTGGCGCACGGTGGCCAAGAACGTGCAACTACCCCTGGAGCTAATGGATTTCAGCCGGGCCGACAAAGAGCAGCGCACGCAGACGATGCTCGAGCTTGTCGAGTTGTCCGACTTCGCCGCCCACTACCCCTGGCAACTGTCGGGCGGGATGCAGCAACGCGTGGCCATCGCCCGCGCGCTCGCGTTCGAACCGTCCATCCTGCTGATGGACGAGCCGTTCGGCGCGCTCGACGAGATGACCAGAGAAAGGCTCAATCTTGAGCTGCTCAATATCTGGCGCAAAACGGACACGACCGTGCTGTTCGTCACCCACAGCATCACCGAAGCGGTCTTCCTTTCCACCCGGGTGATCGTCATGTCCGCTCGACCGGGCCGCATCACCGAAGACATTGCCATCGATCTGCCCCGGCCCCGCGATGCCGAAACGCGTAGCAGCGTGCGGTTTTTTGAGTTGGAGACTGCGGTGCGAGAGGCGCTACGAGTCAGCGAGGCGGGGCAGGAGTCCGTGGAGCCGTCCGAATGAGCGAGCGCAGGCAGCGCATCTGGGCGCCGGTCATCATCCTAATCGTGCTCGTGCTCCTGTGGGAAGCGCTGGTGACCGCCTTCGATATTCAACAGTTCCTTTTGCCCAAGCCATCGGCCATCGTTGGCAACCTGTTACAGGTCGTTGTGATCGACGCTTCGGCGCCGATTGGCGAAACAGATGAGACTGAAGAGACCTCGCTGCGGAGCCGGTTTCTGGTCTTTCTGACCGCCGCGCTCCCCCCTGAGGAGCAGGCGGAATTGGAGGAAGCTCTTCTGTTGCGAATTCCGCTGGGCCGTCGCAGCGTTTCCGTTTTGCGGGGCGGCAACCTGTCCCCGATACTGGCCGCGAGCTGGTTTACGCTCAAGGAAGCGCTCGGCGGGCTGGCACTGGGCACGCTCGCGGGGATTGCCGTCGCGCTGGCCACGACGCGCTGGGCCGCCTCGCGTGAGGCCCTGCTGCCCTTTGCTATCGCCGCCAATTCGATGCCGATCATCGCCTTCGCCCCGATAATGAACAACTGGTTCGGCATCGATAACCCCTTCTCTAAGATGGCAATCGTAACGATAATGATCTTCTTCCCTATCATGATCAATACAGTGCGCGGGCTGATTTCGGTCGATCAGCGCTCGCTCGAGCTGATGCGCTCGTACGCGGCCAGCGATGCCGAGATTCTCCTCAAGCTGCGCGTTCCCAACGCGCTGCCCTCGCTCTTCAGCGGGCTGAAGGTCGCCGGGGCTCTTGCCATGATCGGCGCGATCGTGGGCGAGTACTTTGGAGGGCCGCGCATCGCTCTTGGCGTTTTCATCACCCAGGAGGCCGCGTTGTTTCGTTTTGCGTCGGCCTGGGCCGCAATTCTCGTCGCCTGTTTCCTGGGCATTGCTCTCTATCTCATCATTCTGACGGCGGAACGGCTTGCAATGCCCTGGCATCAGACCTTCCGCCCCTAGCTCGGCGATATTTCTTAATCTAACTGCTTCCCAGGAGGAGACCATGAAGACCCGAACCACATTCTTGCTGACAGTAGGTGCGCTGCTGGTCCTTGTGCTGGGCGCGTGCGTAGCGCCCGCTGTTCCCGCGGCGGATTCCGGTGCTGAAGAGGCGCCCATGGACGACATGGCTTGCGCCGAACTCACACCTGTCAAGCTGCAGCTGCAGTGGGTGACACAGTCCCAGTTTGCCGGCTACTTTGCCGCGGTTGACCAGGGCTTCTACGCCGGCCAGTGCCTCGATGTAACGATCCTCGAAGGCGCGGTCGATATCGTGCCCCAGCAGGTCGTTGCCTCGGGCCAGGCCGAGTTCGGGCTGGCGTGGGTGCCGAAAGTGCTGGCTTCGCGCGCCGAAGGCGCCGACCTTGTGAACATCGCCCAGGTTTTCCAACGCAGCGGCACGCTTGAGGTCTCGTGGGCCGACGCACCTGTCGCAACCATCGCCGACATGGCGGGCAAAAAGGTCGGCACTTGGGGCTTCGGCAATGAGCATGAGCTGTTCGTCGCCATGCGCGCCGAGGGCATCGACCCCAACAACCCGGATGACGTGACCATCATCCAGCAGAGCTTTGACATGCTGGCGCTGCTCAACCGCGAGCTGGACGCGGCCCAGGCGATGATCTACAACGAGTACGCCCAGGTGCTGGAGGCGATCAACCCGGAGACGGGCGAACTCTACCAGCCGTCTGACCTTGTCGTTATCGACTTCAACGACGTCGGCACGGCCATGCTGCAGGACCACGTCTTCGCCCGCGAGGCCTGGCTGGCCGAGGAGGGCAACGAAGATATCGCAGTCCGCTTCCTGGCCGCCAGCTTCCAGGGATGGCAGTTCTGCCGCGACAACTTTGATGCCTGCGTCCAGGTCGTCCTCGACAACGGACCCACGCTCGGACAGAGCCACATGAGCTGGCAGCTGAACGAAATCAACCGGCTGATCTGGCCCTCCCCGGACGGAATCGGCGTGATGGACCAGGCGCTTTGGGACCAGACTGTGCAGGTCTCGGTGGACGGCGGTGTCATCGCTGAAGCACCGAGCGACGGCGCGTTTCGGACCGATCTTGCAAAGGCGGCGCTGGAGTTGCTGGAAGGCGACGTGATGGGAGAGAGCTACTCGCCTATCGAGGTCGAACTGGTCGAAGGCGGCGAATAGCTGGCCCCGCCCAGCTGTGCAGTTGGTGGCCGGTTCTCGGACCGGTCACCAATCGCCGCGTCACGGTAATGGAGGGGCAGATTCGGCGCATGCGCGAATCCCGAACAGCCACATACGCTGCGCAGACGGAGCAGTCGCCGGTCCAGGGACAGTGGACCTATCGCGACTACGCCCGCCTCCCCGAAGATGGCATGCGTTATGAAGTGATTCGGGGAGAACTATTCATGGCGCCAGACCCGCGACCGTTGCATCAGGTCGTCATCACGCTGATATCCTACTTTCTCGTTGAATTCCTCAGGGTCAATCGTCTCGGCAAGACTTTCGTTTCCCCAATCGATGTCGTCCTCCCTCAGCAATTGGGAGACCCTGTGCAACCGGATATCGTCTTCATTGCCAACGAACGGCTCAGCATAGTCGGCGAACTAAACATCCAGGGCGCGCCCGACTTGGTGATGGAAGTTCTGTCGCCGTCCAATCCGGAATATGACCGCACGCTCAAATACGAGATCTATGCCGAAGCGGGCGTGCCAGAGTACTGGATTATAGATCCACACGAACGGACGATAGAGGTATTCGCACTTCGAGACGGCAGTTACGAGCAGCTAGGACGCTACGGCGAAGGCGAGACTGCACGTTCAGAGTTGTTGGATGGCTTTACAGCGGCCATAAATGAGATCATCCCCGCATGATACTGGTCACCGGTGCAGGAGGAAAGACCGGCAAGGCGGTCATCAAGGCCCTTGTCCAGGCCGGCCAGCCGGTCCGCGCGTGGCTGCGCCGCGCCGGTCAGGCTGAAGAGATTCCCGAAACTGACCCGATTGTCGGAGACCTGGAGGACTCGAACCTGTGGCGCCAAGCCTGCCTGGACGTGGAAGCACTCTATCTAATCTGCCCCAATATGCACCCCCAAGAATTGGAGATAGGCCGGCGTGCGATGCGAGCAGCGCGGGCGGCCGGTGTCGGCCGCTTCGTCTACCACTCAGTTCTTCACCCGCAGACCGAGGATATGCCACACCACTGGCAGAAACTGCGAATGGAAGAGGCGATCTTCCGTAGTGGATTGCCATTCACCATCCTTCAGCCCTGCGCGTACATGCAGAACATACTGGCCTTTCGGACTGAAATTGCCGCGACTGGCACATATACTGTGCCCTACGATGTCCGCGCCCGCTTTGCCCTCATCGACCTAGTCGACGTCGCACAGGCCGCCGCACGCGTACTCACAGAATCGGGCCACGACGGCGCCATCTACGAATTGGCGGGGCCGGAAAACCTGTCCTCCACTAAAATAGCGAAACAGTTGACGGCTCACCTGCAGCGACCGGTCCAGGCTGAGCGAATGCCCCTCGAGCAGTGGAGTAAGGCGGCCTTTGAGAGCGGAATGCCAACCCCAACGATCGAATCCCTGGCGGCGATGTTCCGCTACTATAACGCTTACGGATTGGTCGGCAGCGGAAACGTCTTGGGCTGGCTGCTGGGCCGCCGCCCGACGTCGCTGGCGCAGTTTGTGAAGCGGACCTTTCCCATCTGACGTGAACGTACCAGGTTTTTGCGGGTGCTCTCGTCGGCGTCGACCTCGGAACGCTTCCAGCAGGAGTCCCTTTCATGCAATTCATCCTGTCTACCGGCTCGCTTTACAATTACAGTGTCGATCGCGTCTTCGCGCTCGCCGCGGAAGCCGGGTTCGACGGCATTGAAATGATGGTGGACGAGCGCTGGGACACGCGCCAAGCCGATTATCTCAAACTGGTCTCCAGCACCCATGCCCTGCCTATCCAAGCTGTCCACAGCCCGTTCAACCGCAACTGTCGCGGCTGGGGCGATACCGAGTTTGGAGCAATCGTCCGTTCGGCCGAACTGGCCGCAGAACTTGGCGCGCAGATCGTCGTTCACCACCTTCCGATGCGCGTTTCTCTGGCCTTCCTGCAGACCGGCAGGCGGACGGTCCGGCTGCCGAATCCCTTCGACCGCGGCCACCGTCAGTATGTTGCCTGGCTCAACGGGAGTTATCAGGCGCTTCAGGCCTCGACCGAAGTCCTGCTGTGCATCGAAAACATGCCCACGCTGCGCGCGCTCGGCATGCGCGTAAACCCAGCATTCTGGAACCCGCACAGCCGCGCATCGCTCGATCAGATCGCGCGCTTCCCCCATATCACCCTGGACACGACGCATCTCGGCACGTGGGGACTTGACCCACTGGAGGCATACAACCGGTGGGGCGAGCGAGTGAAGCACATCCATCTGAGCAACTTTGACGGCAGCGAACACCGGCGTCCAGAAGATGGCTCACTGCGTCTGGACGCTTTACTGGCGCGACTTGCCGCGGACCGTTACCGTTACTCCATCTCCCTCGAATTGCAGCCGGACGCTCTAGAGGCCGGCGCGCCGGACGCGCGCGTGGTCGCCTTGCTGCGGGGAAGCCTCGAATACTGCCGCCGCGCCGCGGCCGAGTCAGAGACCGCGGCCTCTTGAGGAAGTGCTCCGGGATGAAACGGACTCCTAGGCCCCCTCCATCGGATAGCGCAAGCCCCAGTCCGCGCGCAGGCCGTCCATCAGGCGCGTGATTGCAAGCGACTCTTCCAGTGGCATCAGCGGGTGCTCGGTCAGGCCCTGGCGTAGACAGCGGCCGCATTCGCGGGCCTGGTAGTTCCAGCCGTTGCCCACGATGTCGGGCCGGACCGCCTCCGGCTCGTGCCCGTCGCGGCTGATAGTGAAACCTGAGGGCTTCCACCAGCCTTCTGGCGCGACAATCTCCCCTTCCGTTCCGCTGATGACGAGCGAGTGCGGCGTGCTTGCCCTGATAGCCGCCGACATCACCGCCAGCGCGCCGTCGTCATACTGGAACAGAATGCCCACCTGCTCATCCACCTCCGTAACGCCCAGGTGGGCCAGCGAGGCAATACGGGCCGGCCCGCCCAGGAGGTGATGGGCCAGCGCGATCGGATACACACCAATGTCGAGCAGTGCACCGCCGCCCAACGCGGGGTTGAACGTACGCTTCTCCGGGTCCAGCTCGGCGCGATAACAG
>DAOUHX010000517.1:0-19042 GCA_034428395.1 Caldilineaceae bacterium | reverse complement strand
GTCGTCCGCCATCTCCCCGTCTGAGCCGCCATCGGGAGCGCCGCCTGGTGCGCAGGCGGCGAGGAGGGCGCCTCCGGTCGCCACCGACATGCCTTTCAAGAAGGCGCGTCTGCTGGGTCGCGTCGGGTCGTTCAGCAACGTCTTCATAGCACTTCTTCCTCCTGGTGAGATGAATGGTTCCGAATGTCGGATGAGAATGAAAAGCTGGCGTTGTCAGATTGCGGCTCGTGGACCGGAGTTCTTTCCCGGAAATGGCTTTGTTCATGGAGCCCCGATGGGGTCGCCTTGGCTTGGCCATCTGAAGGGACCTACGCAGCCGGTCTACGGGTCTTGTCTGCCTGTGCAGCGAACGATCTCTGGGAGCGCACGAGAATCACGCGCAGACAAAACCTTCAATGTTTTCCGCACGCCGCCTGCTGCACGGCCGTTAAGGGAGTTGCCAAGCGTTTGGCAGGCGCTGAACCAGGCGCTGCTGCGGCGGTTTTCGGCGATACTATACCATAGCTGCAGGCGTCTTCAAACAGTGCGAAAACCGGCCCGCGTGAGCCCGACTCAACCATGCGCGGGTCTTTGTGTGCGACGCGGAATCAGAGGTTGTCGATCATGCGCTTCAGGCTGGCGACGTTGATGCGCATTGCCTCTTCACGCGAGCCGCTTGGAGGCAGAAAGTGGGTTGCGACCGACAGGATCGCGTTGCTGCGGCGGTTGCGCAGGCCGCGCAGGATCGCGGGGTAGTCGACGTCGCCTTCGCCGAGCGGGCAGTAGTCGAAGTCGAGCTGGAGGCCGTTGTTGACGCGCAGGTCCTTGATGTGGAGCCCGTGCAGATAGGGGTGGATGTTGAGGAAACCGGCGGAGGCAACGTCGGCCTCGCCGCTGTTGAGGTTGTCTGAAGGGCCCCACATCACTTTGAGGCGGGGCGAGTTCAGGGCCTCGGCGAGGCGGCGGAAGTTGGCGGTCGTGTTGGTGTAATTCCAGGGCATCATCGAGAGGGCGAGGTCGACGTCGTATTTCTCGGCCTGTTCCAGCGCCAGCGAAAAGGCGCGCACGAGCTTTGCAATTTCGGCGTCGGCGATGTAGCCCCCGCGTGTCAGCCAGCGCATCGGCCAGGTCGGCTTGGCGGCGCTGTACTCTCCCGGCCAGGCGAAGGTGAAGGCGTTGACAGCCCCGATCCCCAGCCGCGCGGCCATCTGCATCGAGCGGACGAGGTCGTCCATCTCCTGACGAAAGTCGGGGTGGTCCTCCATAGTTTCCAGGTCGAGGTCGGTCAGGTGGATCATCTTGAATGGGTTGCCGACGTTGATGACGAATATCTCAAGCCCGTGGGTGGCCACCTTCTCCCCCATCTGGTCGACGGCGGCATCATCCATTTCGCGCATCGGGGGCGCGTCGGCGCCGAGCGTGTTGAACCAGACGCCCTCGACGCCGATCTCTTTGGCCTTGGCCAGCGACTGATCGAAGGGCAATGCCAGCTCGGGCAGGTACATTCCGATCTTGAAGCGGTGCTCGCTCATCTGTGCGCCTCTCCGTGTCTCAGTTGGGCAAGGCCTGACCCCAGCGGTCGAGGCCGGCATCGGCAAGAATCTGTATCCAGTCGAGATGTGAACGCGCGACGCGGTCGGGATGCTTGCGGCTGCGGGCGACAAAGCCGGGCACCCTGGAGCGGCCGGTGGGCAGGCCGATGCGGCTGTAGCGGGTGTCGACGCTCCAGCGCACGGAGTTCGAGCGGTTGGGGATCGAGCGGTGGACCATGCGCTCCATGGTCAGGAGAACGTCGCCGGCATCGACCTCGCAGGTCACGAAATCGCCTGCGGGCAGAAACGTGTCGGGGATTCCCTTTGTCCCTTTGTGGCCCTCTGTCTTGATCAGGATGTCGTGTTCGAGCAGTCCCTTGAGGTGGGAGCCGGGGATGACCTGCATGCAGCCGTTCTGGGACGTGGCTGGGACGAGTGGGATCCAGAAGTTGACGACGAGGGTCTCGCCGGCTTCGGCAGGAATGAGGTAGGCGAGGTCCTGGTGCCAGGGGATGTCCATCAGATCGAGGTCGGGCATTTTGGGGCGCAGCGCGAACTGGGGGTGGGCGAGGATTTCGGGGCCGATGAGCTGTTCGGTGGCGTCGAGCAGCTGCGGCGTCGTGCGCAGGGCGAACATGCCGGCGGAGATCGGCTTGCCGCGTGAGAAGAAGGTCTGCCAGAGCCATCTCTTGTCCTTGCAGGCGTCGGAGGCGAGCGCCAGCCGGTTGGCGAAGGGCGCCGAGGCGTAGGTGTCGGCGGCGTCGAGCTGTTGTTGGCGAACGGCCTCGTGAATGGCCTTGTCTACTTTTTGCTCCAGCTCGCTGATCAGTGGTTGCAGCGCGGCGTGGGGCAGCATATTGCGGATGATCAGGTAACCGTCCAGTTTGAATTTGCGGATCTGTTCCGGGCTTAGCGCAGCCGCCGGGGCGATGGTGTCAGCCTGCGTTTCCCGTGTTGCCGCCATGTCAGTCACGAACTCCTCCTGATAGCGTTTGCTGTCGACTTGCGAGCAGGTGGTGATTTCGTTCAATATCCAAGGTTATGTCTTGGCTTAGTATATTCCAAAGCGATACGGGGCGCTACTCCTTTTGGCGCCAACTGCCCCTTGGCCTGAGCGGCAATTCAGGCAAATCCTGCTTTCGTGTACAATGTGTCGACAGAAATCAGAACGACGTCTGCCAAAGGACTGCGGTACGAGCGGCGACAATCAGTAAACCCAGAAAGCAAACAAGAGGAGAGTGAGGAATGAGTGTCTTGATTCACGTGGGCGTGCGGGCGTCCGATCTGTCGAAGTCGATCCGTTTCTGGCGCGACGGGCTGGGCTTGAAGGTGGTAGGGGAGAGGGGCGTCCGTTACGACCTTTCAGACGGCTATCACAACTTTGCGGTCTTCCAGCACCAGGGCGACGACCGTCCTGAGCATGTCTCAGGCATGCTCGATTATCTGCATATCGGGGTGGGTGTACCGGATGTGGCGGCGGCCGCGCGTCGGCTGCGCGATATGGGTTATACGATCTTTTCGGACGGCCTGGGCGGCAAGACTCCGCTGGACCCTGAAAACCTTGAGCAGCCGGCGTTCAAGGTGGAAGACCCTGACGGCATCACGATCGACGTGAGCGAAGTGACGACGGCGTGGCCGGGGACGACGCTGCATCCGAACCAGACTGGCGCTGGGGAGGGTTAGGCTGTTCGCAGCAGGGGCTCCTGCCATGCAAGCAGGCCCTTGAACGGGGATGGGCATCCTCCTCCCAACCAAAATCGAGTTCCAGCAAGTGGCGCGCCGAATTGACGCACTGTCAGCGGCGCGTCGTTGCGTGTGTAAGTCTAGCCCTCGCCTTTGCCGGCCACGGACGTGGAAAATACGGGGAACCCCTCTTCGCCTACGGCCAATCGGTCAAGTGTTTCCTTCGCTTGCAGTCGGCGCGGCTCAGAAACCCCCTGCATTTGGGAGGCCAGGGCGTACGGCGGGGGCACTACGAGGACCACAGCTTGGCCATCACCTGGGGGCGATTGAGGTAGGGCGAGAGTTCTGAGGGGGAATCGAGGATCAGGTCGGCGTTGTCGAAGTTTTGCGTCGCGCCCATGCCGCAGAGCAGGCCGACCTGGACGGCGCCGACGGCCTCGCCGACGCGCAGGTGCAGCTCGTTGTCGCCGACGACGAGACAGGCGTCGGCGGGCAGGTCCATCTCTTCGAGCAGATTGAGGAGCGCTTCGCTGTTGGGCGTGGGCTTACGCAGGTCATCGCGGGTGGCGATGGCGTCGAACTGCTCTTCGGAGAGGTTGGCGTGCTGGAAGAAGGTATCGACTTCCTGCCGCGAGCGGGTTGTTAGCATGGCAACTTTGTACTGCTGCCGGAGCTCGGTCAGCAGCTCGGGCACGCCCGGGCGGAGCTCCTGTAGCGTGCTCTTGGGGAAGCCGCGGACGCGGTGCAGGCGCGGCATGAGCCGGCGGGCATCGTCGTGCAGCCGCAGCCAGGTTAGCAGACTGACGATGGCAACCGACGGACCTTCCATCCAGGCCATGAGGCGGCGGAAGAACAGTTCGCGTCGATCGAACGCCCAGATCCGCTCCAGTCTGTCAAAGCGTTTGGCGAGCTCGCTGGCCAGCGACCAGTCGAGACGCGTGAGAGTGCCGTCGAGATCGAAGACGATGCCTTCGATCCAGTGGCCGGCGATCAGGCCGGGGATCTGAATATCGCTCTGCTGCTGCGACGACTCGAAGGGTTCGAGGTCGCGCAGCTTACGGAAGACGTAGCTGAGCAGGACGCGCACGCTGGCGATTGTCGGGGTGATGAGCAGGACGCCGAGCACGCCAAAGACGAGCGCGGCGCTGATGATGCCGGTAAAGGTCACAGCGGGATGCAGGCGCACGCGGCGCCCGACGAGACGGGGAATGAGGTAGACGCTCTCCACCTGGGTGATGATGACGTAGAAGATCATGACGATGATAGCAAAGGGGATTTTGCCGATGGGCAGCCAGGTCGAGCCCTGGAAGAGCGCGACCAGGGTACCGATGGCGCCGCTGATTCCCGGCCCGACGGTGGGCAGGAATTCGAGCAGCCCGGCGAGAAGGGCGAGCGCGGCCGCGTTGGGCAGGCCGACGATCGACATCACGATCCATGTGACGAAGCCGATGACGAGGCCCAGGACGAGCTGGCCGCGCAGGAAGGCCATCCAGATTTCCCCCAGTTCGTGGCTCAGGTGCTGGGCGTCGTCGCGATACTCCTGGGGCAGCGCGTTCATGACCATGCGCTGCAGCTTGATGATGTCTTTCAGCAGCCAGAAGCCGAGCACGAGGACGTAGATGGTGGTGAGCACGCCGGTCGTGAAGGCGCCGGCAAGCTCGAGGGCGCCGGACCCGGCCTGCGACAGTACGTTCTGGAAGACTGTACCCAGCTGCTGCAGGACATTGTTGAAGGTCAGGTTGAAGCCGAATATTGGCAGGAGCGGCCCGGGCGCGGCGGTCTGGAGGTCGGACACCAGCGTCTCGAGCAGGCCCAGAAGGGCCTCGATCGAGGTCACGACGCGCGGCACGAAGATGACCGGGGTTACGATCAGCGCTACGATCAGGAGCAGGTAGATGGCGGCAATCGACATCGCCCGGCTCCAGCCGGTGCGCTGTTGGACCCAGCTGACCGGCTGATAGAGCACGAATGTCAGCAGGAGGGCGATGATGGTCGGTTGGATCATCACGCGAAAGGCGTAGAGGAGGAGCAAGGCCGCCAGGCCGAGGATCGAGGCGACTACGATCTTAGTCGTTGTACTCCAGCGGCTGGAACTCATAGCAAAGAGAGAAGAGATTCGGGAGAGATAAGGGGGCTGTTTTCCCGTCCGTTCGTTTCCAAAACAGTTCCGTCAGTTCTTTGGGTCAGGGTGTTGAGAGTTTGGGTTAGTGGAAAACGGTAAGGCGTGTCAGCGGCCAGTAGCGGACCCAGACGCGACCCTTGATGAACTCGCGCGGGGCCGGGCCAAAGGCGCGGCTGTCATTGCTGTTGTCGCGGTTGTCGCCCAGCACGAAGAAGGTATCCTCGGCCAGCGTGACAGGGCCGAAGAAGGAGTGCGAATCGGCGTTCCGGGTGGGGGCCTTGACTTCGTTGCCATCGACAACGACGCGCCAGCTGGGCGCTTCGTCGAGTGGCGGCGCCAACTCGATTCCGTTCACGAAGACCTGACCTTGCCGGATCTCCACAGTATCGCCGGGAAGTCCGACGACGCGCTTGATCATCAGGGCGTTCGAATCGGGCATATCGAGAACGACGATTTCATTGTGCTGGGGTCCGCGAAAGTAGTAGGTGACCTTCTCCATGACCAGCCTTTCCATCGGCCGGAAATTGGGCTGCATACTCTGCCCGTACACGATGGTTGCCTGGGCGAGGAATAGGTGGATGAGGAGCGCCAGCGTAATGGCGGGCAGAACGATCTGGGCGATCTCTTTGAGGGCGGACAGGACCCCAGCGGCCGTCGGAGGCCGGGCGGCGCCATCTTCGACGGGCGCGGGATAGAGACGGGAACCCTCGCGTTCCGCCTCCATATCCCGAACTCGTTCATCCCTGCGAACCGATTCCCCTGGGCCGTCCCGGTCACCTGGATTGTGACTTGCCGTCATGGTCTTCTGGCCGGGAACACGTCGATGGGACCGCGTTCAAGTCCGGCTTGCCGCTATCGCATCCAATCACGCAACTGTTCGAGGTGGCGTTCAGTAGCTCCTCTTCACCGGCGCTACCTGCGCGGGCGGCCACCGTTGCGGCCGCTGCGCTCGCGTTCGCGGCCGCCGCCGCGGAAGTTGCGATCGCGCTCGCGGCCACCACCGCCACCGCCGCCGCCGCGCCGTCCGCCCCGGTCCCGGTCGCGCGCTTCTTCGGCGGTCCAGCCTTCGAGAACGGCCTGGCGACTGAGCCGGATCTTGCCGGCCGGGTCGATGTCGATCACCATGGTCGTCAGTTCGTCGCCGACGTTAGCAATTTCCTCCACGTTGTTGACGCGGTAGTCGGCCAGCTGGCTGATATGGACGAGCCCGTCGACGCCGGGCAGAAGGTTGACGAAAGCGCCGTAGGGTTCGACGCGCACAACCTGGCCGGTGTAGATCTTGCCGACCTCGACCTCTTCGGTGAGAGACTCGATTTCGCGGCGTGCCTCTTCCGCGGCCAGCCCGTTGAGGCCGGATACGTAGACAGTTCCGTCTTCTTCGATGTCGATTTTGACCTCGTACCTTTCCTGCAGAGCGCGCACCGTCTTGCCTCCGGGCCCGATGACCTTGCCGATCTTTTCGGGGTCTATGCTTACTGTCAGTATACGTGGGGCATGGGGGCTAAGTTGCGCGCGGGACTCGGGCAGGACTTCGAGCATCTTGCTCATGATGTGAAGCCGTCCCTGCCGCGCCTGCTCGAGCGCGATGCGGAGGACTTCGAAGTCGAGTCCTTTGATCTTGAGGTCCATTTGCAGGGCGGTGATGCCGTGTTCGCTGCCGGCCACCTTGAAGTCCATGTCTCCGAGGTGGTCTTCGACGCCTTGAATGTCGGAGAGCACCCTGTAGGCGCCGGTCTCCTGGTCCTGGACGAGCCCCATGGCGATGCCGGCGACCGGCGCGTCGATGGGGACGCCGGCGTCCATCAGGGCCAGGGTGCTGCCGCAGACGGAGCCCATGCTGGTCGAGCCGTTGCTGCTGACAGCTTCGCTCACCAAGCGCAGGGTATAGGGGAAATCTTCGGGGATGACTGCTTGGAGCGCGCGTTCTGCCAGCGCGCCGTGTCCGATCTCGCGGCGTTTGGGTCCGCGCATGGGATAGGCTTCGCCGGTCGAGTACGGGGGGAAGTTGTAGTGATGGATATACCGCTTTTCTTCTTCCGGCTGCAGCGTGTAGAGGCGTTGGGCGTCGCCGGGCGTGCCCAGTGTCGCAATCGTGAGCACGTGTGTTTCGCCGCGCATGAACAGGCCGCTGCCGTGGACGCGGGGAATGTTGCCGACCTGAACCTGAATGGGGCGGACGGTCTGCAGGTCGCGCCCGTCGGGGCGGACGCTTTCGTCGAGGATTCGCCGCCGCACGGCATCCTTATAGAGGCTGTCGAGCGAATCTTCGACGTCGCCGGCGTCGACCTCGTCGGCGCTGATCGCGCCGGCAAGGGCTTCGAGCGTCTCGGCGCGCACTTCGGACAGGCGGACCTTGCGCTCGTCGCGGTCGGTCACCTCACCAACTGCGGCCCGGACTTTGTCGCGGGCGAGTTCGTTCACTCTTTCCACCGTTTCGGGCGCGGCGGCAAAGACGGGATAGTCGGTGTATTTCGTCTTTCCATGTTCGGCCTGCATCTGCTCAATGGTGCTGATGGCGGGCTGCATGGATTCGTAGGCCAGCTTCAGGCCGTCGAGCATGATCTCTTCCGGCAGTTCGCTCGCCCCGGCCTCGACCATGAGAATGTTGTCCGAGGTGCCGGCCACCTGCAGGGCGAGCGTGCTGAGCTCCATATCGGATGCGGTCGGGTTTACGACCAGTTCGCCGTCGACGTGGGCGACGGAAGCGGCGCCGACCGGGCCGCTCCAAGGGATGTCGCTGATCGAGAGTGCGGCAGAGGCGGAGATGATGGCGAGCGGGTCGATGAGATGCTCACTGTCGGAGCTGAGCGCGGTCAGGATGATCTGAACTTCGTTGCGCATTCCTTTGGGGAAGAGGGGGCGGAGGGGACGGTCGACCAGGCGGCAGAGCAGGATTGCCTGTTCGCTGGGCCGGCCCTCGCGGCGGAAGAGGTTGCCGGGGATACGTCCGGCGGCGTACAGTTTTTCTTCGAAATCGACCGTCAGCGGGAAGAAGCCGATGCCGGGTCGCACGCCGCGGTCCATCGTGGCGGTGGCCAGGATGACTGTGTCTCCGCAACGGACGGTTACGGCGCCGCCGGCCTGCTGGGCGAGGACACCGGTTTCGATGCTGATCTCTTTGTCGCCCAGCGTCGTGGAATAGACCTGGGCGCCTTCAAACAATCTGAGCTGTTCCATCTGTGTTCACCTCGAATTGAACTTTGCGCCGTACCTTTGCGGTGCGGGGCACATGGTTGATGCCGCCGCGCGGATGCCGGAGCCGGCGTTGCTTTTGGCAACGTAATTGGCGTCGCGGCAACCGGCGACTGGATGGCTGGATAGGCGGGCGGGATAGACTGCTGCCCCGTACGTCTGCCCAACTGTCTCACAGCGCAATGTTTCGAGGTGCGGAACTGGAGAAGGGACCGAAACGCACGCTTGCGCGCGAAGGCGGTTTTTCGTGAATGGCTTCGGTCCATTCTCCAATGCCGGACCCCGGCGGCAGAATTCTGCCGAATACAGTGCACTGGGCGCCGGTACATCTGCGGTCGTGCGGCGTGGTTCTGTCTGCGTTGGTCCTGTGCGCCTTTGAAGACGCGGTCGGGACTTATCCTCCATTTCCTGCGCGCGGCCTGAGGCGCGCTCTACAAGGCCACAATTGGGGTCATGCTCGGGGCCAACTGCAAGGCCATAAAGAATGCCGACGGCATTGCCTCACGAATGCGGTGAAAATGCGGCCAAGAAAAAGGGCGGACACACGCCTGTTCCGCCCTTGCCGTTACAGTTATCGACGCAGTCCCAGCCTTTGAATCAGCTGGCGATACCGCGTTACATCCTTTCTTGCCAGGTAAGCCAGATGGCTGCGACGCTGGCCTACCAATTTGAGCAGCCCTCTACGCGACCCTTCATCGTGCTTATGGGTCTTCAGGTGGTCGGTAAGCGCGTTGATGCGAGTCGTCAGCAGCGCGACCTGCACCTCCGGCGATCCTGTATCCTGATCGTTAATCCGGTATTCCTCGATGATCTTCGACTTTTCTTCCGTGAGTATGCTCATGTGGTACTCCCGAACTCCTTTCCCCTTGGCTGGGGTATGTCACTGACGACATCGCAGCGGAGACGCTCCCCAGGAGGCGCGACCGCTCCGTTGTTAGCCGGAACATCGCTGGAATACCAAGGCGCATGGTCCAGCCGTTACTGAAACAGTTTAGCATAATAGCGGCCGATACCCAAATCTGCACCTTACTCAATTATTTAACGCTTGCTTTTGGGCGGGTGGACAGAGAGAAGGCCAGGCTCTTGAAGCTCCTGTCGGCTGCCCTTATAATGGGACTGTCCGGCTCAGCCAGTGCCGGCGTGGAACTGAAATGGCGCGGGAGAATGCCAACGATCGAGTTGACTCAAAACGGAGCCAGGCTTGTCTGATCGCTGCCTTACAGTTGCCATCAAATCGGAAGCGCGCCGTCTCGGCTTCGACTTCTGCCGCGTCGCCGGCGTCGAAGAGGCGGCCCATGCTGGTTTTTTCGTCAGATGGCTGGGCCTGGGCCGTGCCGGCGAGATGACATATCTGTCGCGCCACGTGGACAAGAGACGGAGTCCCGCTCTGCTGGCGGAGGGCGGCGCGCCGTTCCAATCGCTCATCGTGCTCGGCATTGACTATCACCGTTTCGACCTTTCGCCGGAGGTTCTGGCCGACCCCGCGCGCGGCATCATCGCCCGTTACGCCTGGGGCGACGACTACCACGAGATCGTGCGTCCACAGCTCTACGAACTGGATGGCTTCGTGCGTGCGCGCACGGGACGCCAGACTCTTGGCAAAGGCCTTGTGGATACCGGCCCGGTGCTGGAGCGGGATTGGGCGCATCGCGCGGGCCTCGGTTTCACCGGCAAGAACTGCTGCACGATTCACCCGCGGCGCGGCAGCTGGCTCTTTCTGGCGACGCTGCTTGTGCCGGAAAAGCTGGCATGCGATCCGGTTATTCGTATGCTTGATTTGCCGGCTGCGGGTGTCGAACGGGTGATCGACGGCCTGCCCGCCTCTGGGGAATACGGCAGTTGGCGTTTGCCTGACAACGGGTTGGAGACGGGCCCCGGAGCGGAGGCGACCTGCGGGCAGTGCACCCGCTGCCTGGACGCCTGCCCGACGGACGCCTTCGTCGGACCGTTTCACCTGGACCCCCAACGATGTATCGCCTATTGGACGATCGAGGCGCGTCAACCCATCCCCCGGCAGTTGCGCTCCAGGTTTGGCAACCGCATTTTCGGCTGCGACATTTGCCAGGAGGTCTGCCCCTGGAATCAGCGGCTGGCCGGGAGAACGCCGCTGTTGAAGGGACTTGATGCCAGGTGGGAGCGCGTCGCGCCGCCACTTCTTGAGGGTTTCGACCCGGGGGCGCCCTACTGGTTGGAGTCGCGGGCATTTGCCGAGAGGTGGCGGCGCTCGCCGCTGAAGCGGGCCAAGCGGGCCGGCATGCTGCGCAATGTCTGCGTGGCCTTGGGAAACTGGGGCGATCCATCGGCCTTCTCTGCTTTGCAGGCGGCCTCGGCGGACAGTTCGCCGCTGGCGCGCGGCCACGCGGCCTGGGCGCTGGGCCAACTTCTGCGCCGTCACAAGGATGCGCGCTCCGCTTCCTGTCTGCAGACGCTGCTCGCCCGCGAGCAGGACAGCTGGGTGCGCGAAGAGGCTGCGCTTGCACTGGACGGGGAGTCCTGAAACTTTGGCCGCGCAGAAGCGTAGAGATTGGCAGAACTGGGTTGAAGGATTCGACACTGAACGGCAGCGCCGGGCATTTGTTAAAGGAGAGCATTCATGGATATTGGCCGTGCATTGACCTATTTTACAGAGGATGAGCGCTGGGTCGAAAAGACCGCGATCGGCACGGGGCTGCTTCTGGTCAGCACTTTGCTCTCCTTCGTGTTGATTGGCGTCCTCGGCTTCTTCATCCTGTTTGGTTACTTGGTGCGGCTACTGCAGAATGTGCGCGACGGCGTGCATCCTGCGCTGCCGGAGTGGAATCAATGGGGCGACGATCTCGTTCGCGGGGTGAAGTTGGCGTGTGTATACATTGTGTGGGCGTTGCCGATAATCCTGATCTTCTTTCCTGCGTTCCTGATCAGCGTCATTGTGGGCGAAACCTATCCCTACGATCCGGAATACCCTGGTGGATCGGTTGGGTCGATCATTCTTGTTTGCGCGAGCTGTCTGTCGTTTCTGTTTGGCATTGCGTACGCGGTGATGCAACCGGGGTTTTCGATTGCCTTCGCCCGCAACGAGTCGGTCGTTGAAGGTCTTCAGGCCTCCGAAATCTGGAACTGGACGCGCGACAACATAGGCAATGTCGTGATCGTTGCCATTCTGACGGTCATAGCCAGTGTCATCATCACGACGGTCGGCAGCATCATCGGCACGATTCTGTGCGTCGTCGGCCTGGTGGTTACCGTGCCGCTCTCGCAACTGGTCGTCTATTATGTACAGAGCCATCTCTACGGCCAGCTGGCACGCCTGGCCGGCGAAGGGACTGCCAGCGGTGCGTTCGGTCCGATGCCGCCGGCCTCGCCGGCGGGGGCTGTGCCGGAGGATGAGGCCGGCCCGGTCGCGTCGGTGCCGCCGTCGGTCTATGACGCGGAGGAGGAGGCTGAGCCAGAGGAGGATGGCGAGCCGGCAGATAGTACTGAGCCGGCGGAGGGGCCCGAGCCGGCGGAGGGGCCCGAGCCGACGGAACAATCCGAGCCGACGGAAGAGCAGGAGGAAGTCGTAGAAGAGGAGGACCCGGCGCAGGAAGAAGGGTCCGTTGAGGAAGAGGGGCCGGACGAAGAGCGGCCGCCTGAAGAGCCGAAAAGCCAGTAGGATTTTCCAGCCTACCAGCCGGAAAGTCAGTTCAAATTGGAGCCCGTGAGAAACAGTGACGTTTCTCACGGGCTTTTCGTTTCGCCGGACAGGCAGTACTTTCAGCTAGTCAAACGTAATCTTCGATGGAGGCGGTTGCGGCATTGCGTTCAGGCGTTTCGCGCCCTGAACTCTTTTACGATCTGCAGAAAGTAGCGGTGCCAGCGGAGGTCGTCGGTCAGTTCCGGGTGGAAGGCGGTCGCCAGGATCGCGCCCTTGCGGACGGCGGCGATCACCTCCTCGTTTCCCTCTTCTGCGGACGGTACGGTTGCCAGCGCTTGCACACCGGCGGAGACGGCTGTAATTGCGGGAGCGCGGATGAAAACGGCGTGAAAGGGGTCATCTCCCAGTGCCGGCACATTCAGTTCCGCTTCGAAGCTGTCGACCTGGCGTCCGAAGTAGTTGCGATTGACGGTGACGTTCAGGCCGCCGATCAGCGCCTGGCCGCCAAGTTTCTGGCCGGCGGCATCGTCCGCCAACAGGATCATGCCGGCGCAGGTTCCCCAGGTCGGCCTGCCGGCGTGCACCCAGTCTTGTAGGGGTTTGACCAGGCCCCAGCGTTCGGCGACCAGGCCCATGCTGGTGCTTTCACCGCCGGGAATGATCAGGCCATCCAACTCGGCCAGCTGCTCTGCCAAGCGGACTTCGACGGCGTCGACCGCGAGCTGCGCCAGCATGTTGACGTGCTCCCGAAACGCTCCTTGCAGCGCGAGCACGCCAATGCGGACTTCGTTCATTGCGTCCTTCTTCTTTGTGCCAAGAACTCGACCGGCGTTATGACAGGCAACGGAATACGACCTGAAAAGTCTTTGGGATTCCAAGTGAGAAGGATCTCGGCATCGTATTCTTCTGCTGTTTGCAATACAAAAGCATCTCCCAAGGTTGCTCTGCGCTCAATCATTCCAAATAGAGAAGCAAAGAAGGAAGACAACCAGATCTGCGCAGAATGTTCACGAGGCGCCCGTGGATGGAGGATCTCGACGGCGTATACTTCTTCAAAACTGTACATCCAGCGACGCAGTTCGAGTGTCGACAGATTGAATGACGAGATTCCGCAAAGCTCCAGGAGAGAAAAGATGAAGAATCCAACCTCGATCTGGGGAAAGATGGAAATCAGTTGGCTGTTATGGCCATAACGGTCATCGCGACGAAAGAAACGGTCGATCACGAAAATGTTTGTATCAAGAAGAATCAAAGTCTTCTCTCCGCATTGCCCTTACGAGCTCTTCTGGGGTCTGAAAAGGCAAACTGTCGGCAATCTTCTCTGAGATTCGCTCAAATTCCAGTTGGCGCTCACTCTCCGTCATCTCCAAGAACTCCGGGTCCCATCGTGCGATGCTCGATTGAAGCTGCTCTCGATAGGATTCTGTGTCTTGCTTAGGAAATAGTTCTGAAAAGATGACGATAACGCTCTGGCCATTTGACGCCGCAACCTTTTCGGACAGTTCGATTACGCCGTCTCGATAGATTCCCCTCACAGAAACGTCTGTCATGGTTGAATTCCCTTTCAGGCCAAAGCGACCAAGGCCGCGGCAAGGAGAGTTGAATCTCCTGCCGCCGCCAAGGTCAGACTCTTTCGGGATTTGACGAGAGTCGGGCTACCAACCGCGTTCGGCCATCTTTTCCTCTTCCGGCAGCTCGTTGACGCTGATACCGACCATCGGCGCGCCCAGGTTTTCGCTGACTTCGGCGAGGATGAGGGGATCGTTGTAGTGTGTCACGGCCTGGACGATTGCATGGGCGCGTTTGGCGGGGTCGTCGCTCTTGAAGATTCCGGAGCCGACGAAGACGCCGTCGACGCCCAACTGCATCATCAGGGCAGCGTCAGCCGGCGTGGCCACGCCGCCGGCGGCAAAGTTAACGACCGGCAGGCGGTTCAGCTCGGCGGTCTGCTTCACCAGCTCGTAGGGGGCTTGAATGTCCTTGGCATAGGTGAAGAGCTCGTCGGCGTCCATGCGGTTGATGCGGCGGATCGCGCCGTTGACCGCGCGCGCGTGGCGCACTGCTTCGATGACGTCGCCGGTGCCGGCCTCGCCCTTGGTGCGGATCATGGCCGCGCCTTCGGCGATGCGGCGCAGGGCCTCGCCCAGGTTGCGGCAGCCGCAGACGAAGGGGATTGTGAAGCCGTGCTTGTTGATGTGATGGCTTTCGTCGGCGGGGGTCAGGACCTCGCTTTCGTCGATATAGTCGACACCGAGGGCTTCGAGGATCTGGGCCTCGACGAAGTGGCCGATGCGCACCTTGGCCATGACCGGGATAGTGACCGCGGCCATGATCTCTTTGATCAGGCGGGGGTCGCTCATGCGGGCGACACCGCCGTCCTTGCGAATGTCAGCCGGGACGCGTTCGAGCGCCATGACTGCGCAGGCGCCGGCCTCTTCGGCGATGCGGGCCTGATCGGCGGTGACGACATCCATTATGACGCCGCCCTTCAGCATCTGCGCCAGTCCGGCCTTGACCGCAAAGGTTCCCCGTTCCACCTGTCCATCTCTCTGTTGACCGTTCGTTGTGCTCATGCGTCGCCTCCTTGGATGCCAGAACCTGGCAAAGTCGTCTCCTGCCCGGCAAGAGAGGGTTTTCGCACCCAAAGGCCTGTTCAGACCTCCTTGCGCTCGATGCAGATTGCTGCTATTGTAGTCAATGCTGCCCCGATCTGACAACTTCGCATTCCCGGCGGTGGAAAGCCGCGCAGAAGGGCTACATTGATGGGGCATGTCGCTGAATGGCCACTCTCTGTTGTGCAATATTCACAAAAGAACGCGCGCCCCTATTGTACAGGGTGCCTATAGGCTTTTCGGCTCTGCTTCAGTGATTATAGTGTGTCAGGCGCTGGATGCCCCGGAGAGGGTTTTGTCCATCGCCAAAACCCCACAATAGGTTTCGATAGCAGCTTTCGCCTGCGACAGGAGGAAACAGGTATATGGAAGGCATCAACTCTGGAGATACTGCCTGGATCATCGTCGCCACCGCACTGGTGCTGATGATGACCCCGGCGCTGGGCTTCTTTTACGGCGGGATGGTGCGCCGGAAGAATATCCTCTCCACGCTCAATCTGAGTTTCATCACGATTGGCCTCATCAGCATCCAGTGGGTCATCATCGGGTACAGTCTGGCGTTCGGCGAAAGCGTTGCAGGCCTTGTCGGCGGGCTCAACTACCTGGGGCTGTCGGGAATCGGTTTGGAGGATGTGGAAGGGTCGATTCCGAAGCTGCTCTTTGTGGCTTTTCAGATGACATTCGCCATCATCACGCCTGCGCTGATATCCGGCACTTTCGTGGAACGGATCCGTTTCAAGGTCTACCTTGTCTTCACACTTCTGTGGGCGACACTCGTGTACGACCCGGTGTGCCACTGGGCGTGGGGCGGCGGCATCTTCTCGCAGTGGGGAGCGCTCGACTTTGCCGGCGGAACGGTCGTGCACATAACGGCCGGCTTCTCGGCGCTCGCCTTTTCGGTTGCGATTCGTAAGCGCAAGGGTTTCGGCCAGATCGCAATCGAGCCGCATAACATCGCATTTACGGTCTTGGGGGCGGGTCTGCTGTGGGTCGGCTGGTTCGGCTTCAACGGCGGCAGCGCGCTTGCGGCTGACGGACTGGCGGTGCAGGCTCTGCTCAACACGAATACGGCTGCGGCTGCGGCTGCGGTGGTGTGGATGTTCCTTTCCTGGCGGGACAACAAGCCAAGCGTGCTGGGCATCGTGACGGGCGCGGTTGTAGGTCTCGTTGCCATCACACCGGCAGCTGGTTTCGTCAATACGATGTCGGCGCTGTTGATCGGCGCAATTGCGGCCCCGGTCAGCTACTACAGCATCGATTTCCGAGAGCGGCGCGGACTGGATGAAAGTCTCGACGTGTGGGCGTGTCACGGTATGGCGGGTGCTTGGGGCGCGCTGGCGACCGGTCTGTTTGCCACGGCGGCAGTAGGCGGGGTGGACGGCCTTTTCTACGGAAACGCTGCCCAGTTCGGCATCCAGTTGCTAACTGTGGTTGTTACGATTGCCTACTCGGTCATCATCACCTTCGTTTTGACGAAGATCCTGGACGCGGTTTGGGGTCTGGCGGTCAGCGAACAGGAAGAGGAGATCGGGTTGGACATCAGCGAGCACGGCGAACGGGCCTATGCGTGACTAGCGAGGTCCCGGTATGAGACGGCTGAGTACGGTGAGGATTCAGAGTCGTTTGAACCCTCCGAGGCGGAAGAGGAAAGCGCTGAGACCGGGGAAGCTGAAGTAGCTGAGGCATCCGAAGAGTCAGAAGAGTCAGAAGAGTCTGAAAAGTCTGAGTAACGCTTGGTCCCGGGACGTGAGCCATTCCAGCGGGATGGCTGCACGTCCTCCCAAGAAGCCGGGTTGCTACTCCTCGTTCGAGGGCGAGGTGGGCAGCGGTGTTCCGGAAGATCGAAAACCGCACGTTCACCAGGAGCGGGTGGAGGCGGTACGGCAGGCGCCGCTCCGGGTCGGAGTCCCGGCCATGGATACGGTGGAGGTGCTGGGGCATGGCCGTCAGACCGGAATCAGGCTGGCGGGGCGGCATTGGGCATACACGGTTGATGCGTTCCCTCACGTTCGTCTGACGGTCGAGGTAGGCGCGCAGGACGTTACCGGTGCCGTCGGTGCCGTCCGGCGAGGGGCTGCGATGGGGGTACAGGCTGACGGCGCCTTCTAAATCTGTCCTGTTGAGCGGATCATCCGCATCTGTTCAGGCGAGGAGGGAGAGAGCGTCCTGGCATATGAATGCGATATCGACATTCAGGGTATAATCTCTCCTCCCCCTGATCCCGGCGACCTGCTGGACTATTGCCAGGAGAGAGCGAAAAGAATTGAAAGGTGAACGGACTGAACTAAGGCTTGCGTAACGCGGGTTTATCTCAGCAGATAGGAGAAGAGGCGGTGTTAAAAAAGATCGAAGCTTATATCCGACATGAGAAGCTGGACAGTGTCAGAATGGCCTTGATCGAGATCGGTGTCCCCGCTATCGATACGGTTGAGGTCCAGGGACATGGGCGCCAGAGCGGAATCAAGCTTGCCGGACGGCACGCGACCTACATCGTCGATACGCTGCCGCGCATCCAGGTCAATCTCGTGGTTGGGGAGGAGCAGCTTGACGAAGTTGTGGAGGCCATCCGGAGCAATGCCGTAACCGGGACGCAGGGCGACGGCGCGATCTTTATCTCCCCGGTGGAGAATCTTATCCGTATCAGCACGGGTGAGGAGGGAGACCAGGCCCTGACCTACGAAGGGGACATCGACATCGAGGAGCACCAGGTTAGCAGGGACTAGCCGCTCTTCCAGTTGTAGCCGCATTGGTCCTCTTGTTGAGCGCGGACCGTTCCGCGTGCTGCGTCAGACGGGTCTGCAGAATGACATGGCGCCGTGCATCACTGTTGTGGTGTGCGGCGTCAGCGCGCTGGCCCATTGTCCCCTCTTGCCGGGTAACGCTTCTCCCAGTAACGCACCAGCAACGAGAGTCCGATCGTCATCACCAGGTAGAGGAACGCGACGACGTTGTACGTTTCGAAGAAACGAAATGTGCTCGTGGCGTAGAGCCTGCCGAGTTGCGTTATGTCCTGGACGCCCAGGACGGATACGAGCGCCGAGTCTTTGAGCATGGCGATAAAGTCGTTGCCCAGCGGCGGCAGGACGCGCCGAACGGCCTGCGGCAGGATGACGTAGCGCATCGCCTGACCCCTTCGCATTCCGAGGCTGAGCGCGGCCTCCATCTGTCCCTCTTCCACACTCTCGATTCCGGCCCGGAAAATCTCGGCGATAAAGGCGCTGTAGCCGATGACCAGCGCCAGGATAGCGCGGCTGGTGAAGGACAGCTGGCGGATGCTGAACTCCGCGAGCGGTCTTCCGACTTCGTGTAGTCCTGTGGTCTGCAGCTGCCGTCCCGTCCAATTGAAGAGGTCGGTCAGTCCCGGCGCGCCGACGAAGGCGATGTAGAAGAGGATCACCAGCATCGGGATGCCGCGCACGATCTCGACGTAGAAGGAGGCGATTTCGTAGATCACGCGCGTGCGCGCGACGCGGGCGAGGCCGAATGCCAGGCCGACTGCCAGCGCCAGTGCGTAGGCGAGCAGGCAGACGTACAGCGTTGTGCCGACGCCTTTCGAGACCGCGTTGAAGATCAGGTTGTAGTCGGCGTCGGCCAGCAAGGTCCAGAGGAGAAGCACGCCCAGCAGCAGGGCCGCCAGCAGCCAGTAGGGCAGGCGCGCGAGGTAGTCGGCGGGAGAACGGCGGCGGGCGCTGCGAATCGTGGTGTCCTTATTTCAACCGTGGCAACTTGCGGCAACTCGGAGCGGCGGATGACGAGCTTGCTGCCGCGCGGGGCGAAGGCTCCTGGCCGGGCGCAAGAGGGGAGCGGCCTAGTCGAGCGCCGACCGCATCCAACCTCGCTGCGTCCGTTTTCGGATCAGTTCGGGTCGTAGAGGAAGAACCACTTTACGTTCAGGTACTGGTCGTATCCATCGGCTTTCATGCTGGCGATGGCGGCGTTGAAGGGTTCGGTCCACTGGCTGCCCGGCGTGAAGATGAAGCCGAACTGTTCGGTGGCGAGTGCGCTGCCGACGATTTTGAGTTTTTCGGGGTTGGCGCCGATATAGCCGCGACCGGAGGCGGCGTCGACGAGTACGAGGTCGACGTCGCCGGCGATGAGTGCCTGGACGGAGGCGCCGAAGTTGTCGAGCAGGCGGATGCGGGGGTTGGCTTCGTCGCCGTCGAGGATGTCGTAGACAGCGGTGTAGAACCCTGTTGTGCCGGCCTGGGCGCCGACGAGGAGGTTTTCATCGGCGGCGAAGGCATCGGGCGAGTCGAAGCGGTCTTCTTCGGCGCGCACGAGCATGAACTGCTGGCTGGTCATGTAGGGG
>DAOUHX010000516.1:0-20388 GCA_034428395.1 Caldilineaceae bacterium | reverse complement strand
CGCGGCCACAATAATCGCCTCGACCGACTCCGGCTCGACCTCGCCGTGATGGCTGGCGATGCAGTTGACAATTCTCGCATTCAGCCCGTACCGCTTGGCGATCTCGCCGCCGACAATGGCGTGAGGGCCATCGATCTCGTGGCTGACCGCCTTGCCCAGATCATGAAGCAGCCCGCCGACGCGGGCCGTCTTCACATCCGCGTGTAGCTCTTCCGCGATCACCGCGGCCAGATGGGCAGTCTCGATCGCGTGATAGTACTGGTTCTGTCCATAGCTGGTGCGGAACTTCAGCCGGCCCAGCAGCCGCTGGATCTCCCTGTGCAGCCCCTGGGTATTCGTCTCAATCAGGGCCTGCTCTCCGGCCTCCTGAATGACCTGGTTCACATCCTGCTGCGCCTTCTCCACCTCTTTTTCGATGCGGGCCGGATGAATGCGTCCATCCGATACGAGCTTGCCGAGAGAAATGCGCGCAACCTCCCGCCGCACTGGATCGAAACTGCTGATAAGAATCGCTTCCGGCGTGTCATCCACCACCAGATCGACACCTGTCGCCTGTTCAATGGCGCGAATGTTGCGTCCCTGGCGTCCGATGATCCGCCCCTTCATTTCATCCGACGGCAGATTGACCGTGCTGACGGAGTACTCGGTGACATGCTCGCTCGCGATCCGTTCCACGGCCAGGGTGACGATCTCTCTGGCGCGCCGTTCAGCGGTCTCCTGGGTCTCCGCCTCCACCTCGCGAATCGTGCGTGCAAGCTCCTGTCGCGACCGGCTCTCCACCTCCTGCAGCAGCATCTCCCTGGCCTCATCCTGGGTCATATGCGCCACCCGCTGCAACTCTTCATTGCGTTGCTGCTCCGCGGCCTCCAGGTCCGCCGCACGTTTGTCTAAACCGCCTTCTCTCTGATTTAGTTTGCGTTCACGGTTCTCGATCTGGTCGATCCGCTTGTCGATCTGTTCCTGGCGATTACGTAACCGGCCCTCTATCTGGTCCAGATCTCTGCGCTGGCGCGTGCGCGTGGCATCCAACTCGTTCCGAATCTGAACTTCCTCCTCCTTCAACAGCAACTGTTTGCGTTGGACCTCTGCTTCGGCTTCCTTCAGAATCTGGCTTGCCTGCGCCTCCGCGCTCTGCACGGCCAGTTCCTGCCGCCGCTGTTCTTCGCGTAGGCCGGTATTCAACCCGCGGCGATACGCAAAATATGCCAGATACCCGACAATGGCCGCGCCAATCAGGACACCGACAACTATGGCAACTACGGCTAACAATTCCATCTCCGAACCCCTTGGTTTGGATGCGCACTACCTGACGTGCTTCTGTTTGCGCCGCTTGGTTTCAGCCGTACATTCTCCTACTTCCCTCCCTGCGCTCGGTCCTGCGCGGCGCCATTCGTCATTGCATGGCGGAACCGGCCGGCTCATCCGTCCCATCCCTGCTCCTGGGTTGGGTCGGGCAGCGCGCGCGCAAGTTCCAGCTCTTGCCAGATGCGGTCGATCACTTCCCCGGCCTCATCCCAACCAAAGCCTCGACGCTGAAGAAAGCTGCCCATTTTCCTGCGGAACTGCTTTGCGTCGGTCTCTTCCCGCCATCTGTACAGACGGCTGCGGGCGGCAGCTTCGCAGGCCGAAGCCGCGTCGCTCAATTCGTCGATAATCTCCTCGACAACGCTATCATCTACGCCCTTCGAGCGCAGCTCATAGCGCAGCGCTCTGGGTGCAACCGGGCGGAAACGATTACGCTGCTCGACCCAAAAACGGGCAAACGCGCGGTCGTCGAGAAATTCCTGCTCATGCAGCCTTGCAACAATTGATTCGATCTGCGCTTCACTCAATCGACGCCCATCGCGCGGCCGGAAGGCATCCAGATTGCGCCGCACTTCCGCTTGGCTGCGGGGCCGCACTGCCAGAAAGCGCAGCGCCCGGTTGTAGCCCCGGCTGTGCAAATCTGCCTCCTTCAGCGTCGCGATTGCCTCTTCGCAGAGCTGCTGCCCAATCCTCAACTCGGCGGCAACGACTGCCGGCAGTGGAAACGCGTATGCGCCGTCCAGAAAGAGATTGACCCGCTCCTTATCCCTCTTCTGAAAACGCATCGCCGTAATGGTTTTGTCCGTCATCGTCTGTACCAAAAAAAATCGCCGTGGTCAGTAACCACAGCGAACTGCACATCCCGGTGCGATATATCCTGAGTTCCCGTACCGACACAGGCTATATCAAAGAAAGCGCGACGATACAGAATCGCGCCTCAAGGGAACGATTTTATGTGGACACCTGCTGTTGCACTACACAACTCACCGGTCCAAAAGCGGCATGCCCCGCATTGCAAACTGGGGGCCTTTTGCAGTGAATGGCTATCTGTGAGTCTGTCTTCCTCGTGTCAACAGCTGAACCTGCATCTCGACTCGTTAAGACGTTCGCACGCGCATCGGCACTCTGCAGCCAAGCGAGCGTCTACCGAATTGTCTGTTCAGGAGCATCAGCGACCATGGACAAGCATAGATAAGATTGGAACAAATATGTTTTGGTCGCTGTCCCGGTCTGTGGCGGTAGTGTGTCAGCACAAAATCGCGTCAATGTGAGACCGCTATGGTTAACGTTTTCAATTGTAGCCGCAAGCGCGACGATTGAGACCTCTCGGAATAATCTGGGCTCCTGTACCTATGTGCAGTTCGTAAGGAAAAGATGATGAATTCGGCGCTCGCAGCTTGTGGCCGGCGCGCTGACCTGTTTCGGTCACACGTCAGGCGTCAACCATCTCTCCATTTGTACGTGCCGGCAGTCCTGTTCTTTCCCTGATGATACTGTCGATCTGGGAAGCTGTCTCCGGATTTTCGCTCAAGTGCTTCTTTGCCGCTTCGCGTCCCTGCCCAATCAGATCATCGCTGAAGCGGTAAAACGCGCCCCGCTTCTCGATGATGTCGTGTTCGACGCCCAGGTCCAGCAGGTCCCCCGCGGTGCTGACACCCTCGTTGTACATGATGTCAAACTCCGCCACCTTGAACGGCGCCGCCACCTTGTTCTTCCGCACCGTCACGCGCGTGCGGTTGCCGATCACATCGCTGCCCTGCTTGATCGACTGGATGCGCCGTACGTCCAGCCGCACGCTCGAGTAGAACTTCAGGGCAAGCCCGCCGGGCGTGGTCTCCGGGTTGCCGAACATGTTCCCGATCTTCTGCCGCAGCTGATTGGTGAAGATCATGCTTGTGCCGGTCGTCTTCACCGCGCCCACCAGCTTGCGCAGCGCCTGGCTCATCAGCCGCGCCTGCAAGCCCATGTGGCTGTCACCCATCTCGCCTTCAATCTCCGCGCGCGGCACCAGCGCCGCCACACTGTCCACCACCACCACATCCATCGCACCCGAACGCACCAGCGCCTCGGCGATCTCCAGCGCCTGCTCGCCCGTATCCGGCTGCGACACGTACAGATCATCCACATCCACCCCGATCTTGCGCGCGTAGCCCGGGTCCAGCGCATGCTCGACATCGACAAAGCCGCAGACCCCACCAAGCCGCTGCGATTCGGCGATCGCATGCAGACAGAGCGTCGTCTTGCCCGAGCTTTCCGGCCCGTAGACCTCGATGATGCGCCCACGCGGGATGCCGCCCACCCCCAGGGCAATGTCCAGGCTCAGGCTGCCCGTAGGAATCGTGGCCACATCCAGCCGCCCCGTCTCCCCCAGCTTCATAATAATTCCGTCGCCAAAACGCTTGTTCAGCGTGGCGAGCGTTGTATCCAAAGCTTTCTGTCGGCCGTTGTCCATCTTCGCGGGCTCCAATGCTATACCGGACTCCACCGGATAGAGAGTTTCAGGATGGTCACTCCGTCTCCGCCGCAATGTAGCCGGATCAACGAACACGCCGCTAAATCCCTGCCGAATGGCAGCGTTCAACGGCAGCAACGTGAATGGATTGGCTACTCTGTGGCAGTGTGATACCACTATAGTTCAGTGTACTGTATGTGAATAGAGTACGCAAGCCGCCCCAAAAAGACGGAGGCGGTCTGCCTTGGAGGAGCGATCCCGACAGACCTCTGATGAACGGCGAGGGCGTGGATCAAAAAAGCCGCTTCATCCGGCAGATGGGCGGCGGCGGCGCAGCGAAAGGCTGGCGAGGCCCGGCCTCGTACAACGCGGGCGATGCCTTTCGCTGGCGGTTACATTGTCGCTTCTGGATCGCTAACTTCAGGAACCGGGCGGCTCGTAAATCTTCTCCCGCAAGGCGACCAGCTGCCGCCGGACCGCTTCATCCCGCTCAATATCCTGCGTGATTTTCTCCACGCCGTGGCGAACCGTGCTGTGATCCCGCCCGCCTAAGATGGCGCCGATATGGATGAGCGAAAGACTGTTCTCTTCCCTCAGCAGATACATGGCAAGTTGACGCGCATTGGCGATTTCCTTTGTGCGCGAACGGCCAAGCAGGTCATTTTCACTCAACCCGAAATGTTTGGCCACGATTCGCACCACGCTGGCCGCTTCGCGCGGCCGCCGCTGCGGCACGAGCGATTCCAGAATGCCCTCTGCTACCGACCGATTCAGCTGGCTGTCGTGCAGAGGGGCCTGCACGATCAGACGGTTGAGCGCGCCTTCCAACTCGCGGATGTTGCTTTCCACACGCTCCGCGATCAGCATCAGCACCTCGGTCGACACGGTGTGATTGATCGATTGGGCTTTCGATTGCAAAATGGCGACGCGCGTTTCCAGGTCAGGCTGCGAAATGTCGGCCTGTAAACCGCCCTCGAAGCGGCTGCGCAGCCGCGCCTCCAGCGTCGCAATCTCTTTCGGTGGGCGGTCGCTGCTGATCACCACCTGCCGCCCGCCCGCGTGGAGATGATTGAAGGTGTGGAAGAACTCTTCTTGCGTGCTTTCCTTGCCGCCGATAAACTGAATGTCATCGATCAGCAGTAGGTCCACCTGGCGATACTTGTTGCGAAACTCTTCGGTGCTCTGCTGCCGAATGGCGCTGATGAGGTCATTGGTGAACTGTTCCGACGAACAGTAGAGTACATGCTTCCCTGGCATCGTCATCGCGTGCCCGATCGCGTGGAGAAGATGCGTCTTTCCCAGGCCAACGCCGCCGTAGACAAACAGGGGATTGAAGCGATGACCGGGCTGCTCCACGATCGACTGCGCCGCCGCATGGGCCAAACGGTTGTGGTTCCCGACCACGAAGGTTTCAAAGGTGTAGCGGGGGTTGAAAGCGCCGCCGTGGAGTACTGTGCTCGTTCTGGTTGCAGCGGTCTCTGCCGGGTCTCGCTGGGCGGGCGCACGGCTGAAGGATGACGGCGCCTGGAGGTCGGCAACGGCGTCATCCTGCGCGTCAAGGGAGTCGATCCCGGGCGCCGACACTTCGGGCGCGTCTGTCGGTACTTCCGCATATAGGGGTGCAGGTTCAGACGGCTCGGACCGTTTCTGCGTCTGCGGGCGCACTTCGAAGTTCACCTGCACCGGGCGCCGGGTCAACTGGTTCAGAATACGCTTGATCTTTTCGCGCAGACGGTTCTGCAGCCAGTCGCGCGCATATGCATGGGGCGCGCCGATGATGAATCTGCCATCCCTGTAGTCGATCAGAGACGCATCGCGTACCCACGTCTCAAACGTGTTCTCGGGCAGCTGCAACGCAAGTTCATGCAGCGTTTTCTGCCAAACATCCACCGGGTCGAGGTCTTCGTCGACTGGCTGGGGACGGTCGCCGGCGGCCGTCGCATCCTTCTGCGCTTCAACGTCTTTGGCCGTCTCCTCATCTTCCGCCGTACTCTCCGGCGTCGCCGCAGTGCGCCGGTCGCGACCGTACAGCGGGTTGTCACGTCGGGGTATCGAGGATGACGACTGCCAGTCTGTACTCAAAACAACTCCTCTTTACACTCCCATGGGGAACCGGTGACGAAGTACAAGGAAATGAGAGTCGCGTAGACACTGAGAGACAGACGGAAGGCCTCACAGGCGGAGTTTACTCAGTAGCGTAGGCCATTCATGCTGTCTGTCAGTAGGGGTAACGGCTTTGCAGATACCAGACAGCCTGTCCGATAAACGTCGACTGCCCGAGCTGCCGGAGTCGACGTCAATCGATACCCTGTTATGCCTTCTCGCCACATTCGTATGGATGGGTAGTGTATCAAATCTGGCTGCGGCGGACAATCGCCGCGAAGATGGAAGAGGGCGGACACTCGGTCCGTGAAACAGAAAAACAGGTCTCATTGACCACAATATATAGTAGTTCATACCGTGACGCATCAATATAAGCGATTTCACGTTGACGTACTGGGATGTATACGTTCTGGTAATTCGAGGTGAGTATAGCGATCAGATTCCGTTCGTATGTGAACTGTAGAGTTATCCGCACAGATGCGGCAGTTATCCCGATTTGCCTGGGGTTATCCCCATAGTTTTCCCCGCTCCCGGGCCGCCGGGCACAACAAGTATGGCGGAATTCTTCAACTTTCGTGTTGAATCAGCCGAAGGATATTGGGGAAGCGTAGGTTTTTTGCGCAAGTGGTGGCGCATCTACGCCGACGACGGGCGCTGGGCACCTCCGGCGTGGGCCAGCCTGCGGCAAGCTCTCGTGTCAAAGCGATGTGCCCACCTGCAACGCGGCCGGCCCCGCATGATCGCGCTGGAGGCTCTCCCGCGCCGCCAGTCCCAATCCAGCGGCCAGCCCTTTTCGACGATCGGCCACGGCGTTCTCATGGAGCAGCCGGTTGCCGCCGCCGTCGTCCTGCTCGACCCGCGCCGAACCGACGGCGTCGCGCATCTCGCTCTGCTGCACGTCGCCAACAATCGCGAGAGCCTGGAACGTCTGCTTTACGCCGTCCGGGAGCAGCTCGCGCATGAGGGGATCCGCCGCCTGATTTTACCCGTCGGGCTGTCACCCTATCTGGGAACAGGCGTGTTGCAAGATCATTTTCACCGCGTACCGCCGCAGTACGCGCCCTACGCCCCGCCCTACGTGCCGGAACTGTTCACAACCGTATGCCGCCCGCTGGGCCGCAGCCTGCTATTCGCTCTCGAACCGGGCTCGCACGCCGCTGCTGCGCCGCCGACTCCCGGCCCGGCGCAGATCCACCCTCTCGATCCGAACCGGCTTAGCGCCGACCTGTTGCCGCTCTTCTCCCGGACTGTGCCCACGTGGGCAGATTTTCCACCGCCGGACGAGCTCGAAGCACAGTTCCTTCTGCGGTGGATTCTGCGTCTCCCTGCGCCGGCATGGGTGGCGGAGATCGATGGCCGGTCGGTGGGCTATCTCCTGACGCAGCCGGACGGCAGCGAACACCTGCGCCGCAGTCGCGGCGGACGCTCGCTGCTGGGGCGCCTGCAGTTGCGCATCCTCGAACTGCAGCAGCCCCATTCCGTACGTGTTCTCTTTATGGGAGTCGATCCCGAATACCGCCGGCGGGGAATCGGCCGGCAGTTGTGGCAGCGGATGATGGCGGCCGGCCCTGTGAACGGCTGGCAGTCGGTGACGGTGGGACCGCTGCCCTCCACCGCGGGCGACGGCATCAATTTCCTGACCGCCCTCGGCCTCGCAAGCCGCGAGACCTATCTGCTTCACCGCTACGACTTCGATTGAGCGCCGGCAGCCGCTGCAATCCGGAAGCCGGACGCGCGCCCTGCTGCGCCCCGATGGCTACTGGTACGGGATCTCGTATGTCAGCGGCACGATGCTGATCCACGACCGGCCCGCTTTGAGGGGGATCTCTCTGCCGTCGGCTGCGTAGAAGCGGGGCAACTCCCCGCTCCTTTCGTTGCGCCAGACTCCCTCAAAGGCGAGACCGTCGCGGAAGATGATCGCCCGCCCCGTGCCGAAGGGCCGAATGTAAAGGCTCAGACTGCCGTAGATATCTTCCTGAATTCTGACAGGCTCGTGCTCAATGAATTGGACGATCACATTTTCGACCCCGACCTGCTGGCCGTTGTTGCCGTCCTGATGGGGAAGCGCCCCCATGAGACGCAAATAGCGGCCGCTGCCCGCGTCGTAGCGATAGAACACCTGGCTGGCAGTTACCGAAGGGTAGGGAATCTGGATCAAGTTTGCAGGTGTCCCTCCGGCCGCCGGGCCGCCAAAGGTGAACCCCTGGATCGAAGGCGCCGCCTCGGCGAACTGGTCCGTCAACCACTGGCGGGTCATCGCGCTGCTGGTCCGCAGACGCGTGCGGTAATCGTTGCCTTCTGAACGCGAGTAGCGCCTGCTTTCCGGATCGTCCAGATCATTGTCAAAATATGGGAAAAGTTGATTCCGTTCCCTGAGCAGATAGCGAATGTCGTCGCTCGCGCCGGAGCAGAACAGCGCCGCATCGTAGAGCGCGCCCAGGAAATAGTTGATCAGACGAGCGCTGCGCACCGGGCCGATCTCCGCGCTCTCGGTGCCGTAGAACACGGCGCTGAATCGAGTGAGGCTGAACCCCTCCATCAGGAACTCATACATCACGTCGGCCTGACTGATACCGAACTGGGGCCGGGCGGCAATGTCATTGTTGATGCAAACGATGACCGGGCGCGTCGCCGCGCGGCCGGGAGACAGGGGCAGGCCCGTCAATGGATTGATGCCGCCGGGTGGAGGGAATCCGCCGCGAGCCGGCTGGCTGAGGTCGACTTCGGAAAGCTCCGACGCCGGAATTGTCGCGGTTGGCGTCGGGGTCGGTGGGGGCAGGGCAGTAGGCAGGCTCGCCATCTGGCGATTGATCTGCGCGTACTGGGCGCTGACCCAACTCTCACGGTTGGCGCCTGCTGGGCAGCAGATCCGCAGCCATTCTCCAGCCGCGTCGCGGCCCGTGATGCGAAAACGCTGCCCCGTGTTCACCAGGCCGACGATGCCGTAGTTTGTGCCCGGTCCGCCCCTCACGTTCAGCGTCTCCGTCGTTACAAGCGCCTCCGGATATGATGGTGTGGGCGTGTCGGTCGGCTCCGGTGGGGGCGCACTCGTTGGCGTATATCGGGGTTCCGGCGTGAACGTGGCCTGCGCCGCCGGCGTCGAAGTGAACGTCGGCTCCACCGCGACCGCTTCAACGCCGCGATTGGGGCCGCCCCAGGGGGTTAGCCAGCGCAGGGAGATATCGGACAAACTTGAGCCGAACAGGAGCACGCTGCCAATGTAAGCAACCGCGGCGATGACTACCAGCGCGACCGCGGCGAGCAGAAGCCGCAGCAATTTCCCCGACGACTGTGGGCGAGAATCCTCAGCCATAGCCTCTCTCCCTTGACGGATATCTTCAGGCGCCCCTTGCGTTTGTCTCGCGTTCCATCATATCGGCTGTATAGGGCTGCGTCAATTCGCGTCCACTATAGGGCCACGGCAATGTCCGCACACCCCTCCGCTTCCGGGCGGGCAATTGCGCGCAATCCGGGCCAAACAGGGGGAAAGTTCCAGACCAGTTGCCGCCTGGTATGGTAGAAGATATAATAGGCTTGGAAGGACTGCCACGCGAAGGCATGACCTGCAATCAGGAGCCTGCACATGGAAGGCCTACTCACAAACTTGCCAATCTATATCGTCGTGATTCTGCTGCTCATTTGGCTGTTGCGGGCATCCCTGCGTATCGTCAGGGAGTACGACCGCGGCGTGATCTTCCGCTTGGGCCGCGTCACGGGCGCCAAAGGGCCCGGCCTGTTCTGGCTGATTCCGTTTATCGACCAGATGCGCCTTGTCGACCTGCGCGTCGTTACCCTGGACGTGCCGACGCAGGAAGCCATAACCAAAGACAACGTAACCGTCAAAGTCAATGCCGTCTGCTATTTTCGTGTTTTGGACCCCGAAGCCGCGGTTGTCAACGTCGCCAACTATCTTCTGGCGACCCAACAGATCGCCCAGACGACGCTGCGCTCCGTGCTGGGCCAAAGTGAACTGGATGAACTCCTGGCCGAACGCGATCAGATCAACCAGCAACTACAGCAGATTATCGACGAGCAGACCGAGCCGTGGGGCGTAAAAGTCAGCGTCGTCGAGGTGAAGGACGTGGAGCTGCCACAGTCGATGCAGCGCGCCATGGCCCGTCAGGCCGAGGCCGAACGCGAAAAAAGGGCCAAAATCATCCACGCCGAAGGTGAACTACAGGCCTCACAGACCTTGGCCGAGGCAGCCGGCGTAATGTCCGAACAGGCCGGCTCATTGCAGTTGCGCTATCTGCAGACCCTGACCGAAATCAGCGCCGAGCACAACAGCACAATTGTCTTTCCGTTGCCGATAGAGTTGATGGATGCCCTGTTGAAAAGGGCTGGACCTGACGCATGAACCTGGTACTGACACGCGACGCCTGCCAGCCGACCGATCTGACCGTCGACCGCTCCGCCGGCGATTTGACCATCGATTGGGCCGATGGGCACCGCAGCCGGTTCAGCCTCGCCTGGATGCGCAACGTGTGCCCTTGCGCCTCCTGCCGCGAGGACCGACGCCAAGCCGAGGAGGACCCGCTGCGGCTGTCGGTCGGCCCGCTGCCGGACGCCGGCGTCGGCAGCGCCGAATTGGTGGGCAACTACGCTATCCGCTTCACCTGGGCCGACGGACACGGCAACGGGATTTACGGCTTCTCCTCTTTGCGGGCATCCTGTCCATGCCCGGACTGCAATCGGGGCGAGCCGCCCGCCTTGTTCGACAGCTGAGCCTCGCCACGGGGTATGGCGCGCACGAACGCACCCTGATATAGCCAATGATTCGAGGCATGCAGATGGGTAACGCACTGAAGATCGCCCGCATTGGCGGCATCGACGTCCAGGTCCACTGGTCGTTTGTCCTGATTCTTTTCTACGGCGCCTATACTTTTAGTCAGGGCGCACGCGACGTTGTTGCCGGCGCGATTTACGGCGTCGTCATCATCCTGCTGCTTTTTCTCTGTGTCGTTTTGCATGAATTTGGCCACGCCTTCACCGCAAAGTATTTCGGCGTGAAAGTGCCGAATATCACGCTGTTGCCCATAGGCGGCTTGGCCCAACTGGAGCGTATGCCCCGCAAACCGGGACAGGAGTTTCTGATCGCGATCGCCGGCCCCGCGGTCAACTTCGTCCTGGCATTGTTGCTGCTGCCGCTCGCCTTGCTGGCTATCTCCATGAGCGCGCGCGGCGGCGCCTCGTTTTCATATTTCGGGCTGATGCGCGCCGCCCAGTCGATGAGCCTGACCGGGCTCCTTCTCTCCCTGGCCGCCATGAACCTCACGTTGGGCTTCTTCAACCTGCTGCCAGCCTTCCCGATGGATGGCGGACGCATTCTGCGCGCGCTGCTGGCGTTGCGGTTGCGCTATGTCCGGGCGACTCGCATCGCCGTTCTGGTCGGGCGCGGCATGGCAATACTGTTCGTAATCTGGGGCATCTTTGGCGGCGGCATCCATGGCACGCTTTTCCTGCTGATCGCGTTCTTTGTGTACGTGGGCGGCCGCGGCGAACTGGAGGCCGTGGAAGGCCGCTACATTCTCAATGACTTCAGCGCCCGCCAGGCCGTGAATAAAGACGCACACGTGCTCTATACGAGCGAGCCGGTCAGCCGCGCCGTCGAATACATCATGACGACCTACCAGGGCGACTTTCCGGTCTACGACCTGGGTCAAAATCTCGTCGGCGTGCTCACGCGTCCGCGTCTGGTGGAAACGTTGCGCATGCAAGGCCAGGATGGCCGCGTCGTCGATGTCATGATCCCGCGCGCAAAGGTGCCGGCGACCAGCGCCGATACGCCGCTGGCTGATGTATGGGAAAAGATGATGGCTTCCGGCAGCCGCGTCATCATCGTCCAGGACCAGGAGCGCTTTCTCGGGCTCATAACGCTGGATGACATCAGCGAGCTGATCCAGGTGATGGGCGCGGCTAAGGAACGGGAAGACGTGATCGCAGGCGGCCCCGGTGGCAGGTCCGACTCATCCGTTGCCGGAGCCCATTCCATTGCAGATATCAACTAAGGAGGTGCCCGCGATGGTGGCGCACGCAGTCAAACTGGCCCCATCCATTCTTACCGCTGATTTCGGTCGCCTGCACGAGGAGGTTCTGGCGGCGGAACACGGTGGCGCCGACCTGATCCATCTCGATGTCATGGATGGACGTTTCGTCCCCAATATCACCTTCGGTCCGCTTGTGGTGGAGGCGGTCCATCGGATCACGCAGCTGCCTCTGGACGTACATTTGATGATCGAGGAGCCGGAGCGATATCTGGAGATCTTCGCCAAGGCCGGAGCCGGTATCATTACGGTTCATCTGGAAGCGTGCCTCCATCTGCATCGGGCCGTCCAGCAAATCGTCGACTTGGGCTGCCAGGTCGGCGTCGCTCTGAACCCTTCCACGCCGATTGAAAGCATTCGCGAGATCGCGCCCTTTGTCGATCAAGTGCTGGTGATGAGTGTCAATCCCGGCTTCGGTAGCCAGCGCTTCATCCAGACGATGACCAGCAAACTGCGGCGAACGCGCAAACTCCTGGATGAGTACAACCCTACCTGTGACCTGGAAGTGGACGGCGGCATTGGCATTGGAAACATCCGCGACGTACTGCGCAACGGCGCCAACGTCATCGTCGTCGGCAGCGCCGTCTACAACGGTAGCGCAAGCGTCGGCGAAAACCTGTCCGCGTTGCGGGAGGCCTGTTCCGCCTGAGGCGGCGGACAATCGGCACACGGCCTGAACGCGGCAGGCGGTGTAGTCGTTCCGCTACACGCCCCGACAAGAATGCGCCGCCGCTCCCGTTCGTTCCAGCCGCTTCTATCCCCTCATAACCGATCAGCACCCTGCTCACGCGCCCGCGCCCAGTAGCAGCGCCATCTGATAGACGAACGGCAGCACGAACATGATGCTGTCCAGCCGGTCGAGAAATCCGCCGTGGCCGGGCAGAAACACGCCGCTGTCCTTCACGCCGGTCTGCCGTTTGAGCAGACTGATCGCCAGATCGCCGAACAACGCCAGTATTCCACCCACTAACCCTATCAGGGCGCCCAGCCAGACCGTCATTTCGAGCGGCGACCAGAATGCTACCCCCGCGCCGGTCAGCGTCGCCGCGACCCAGCCGCCCACCGTCCCTTCCCAACTCTTTTTGGGGCTCAACGCCGGCAGAATTCGTCTGCGGCCCAACGTAACGCCAACAAAATAGGCTGCGCTGTCGTTCACCATCGTGACGCCAAGCCCGAGCAGCAGCCAGTAGAGACCGTCGGGCAGGAGCCGCAATGCCAACGCCTGCCCAAGCATCAGACCGAGATAGACCGCGCCGGCCGCGGTGAGCGCCCAGTCGAAAAACGGCCTGCCGTTCGGCTCCTGCCGCGTGCTTCTACCCGCCGGCGGCGGAGCGGCGCTCTGCTGCGACAACAGGATGCGGATAAAGATGATGATGAAACCGAAGGTCAGGACCAGATCGGGCTCCAGTGGGACGCGCGGCCAGTGGGCGAGCAGCAGCGCCAGCGTCCAGACGATCCCGTACCAGCGCGCCGGCCTGAAGCCGCCCCGCTCTATCAGGACATAGTATTCGTATGCCCCAAACGACGCGAAGATGGAGACCAGACCTACCCACCAGAATCCGCCATACCAGAACGCCAGCAAAACCGGAACCAGCGCAAGCAGACCAGCGATGACTCGTCGTTTCACCGTTCAAAATATCCGATTGCAAGACTGCAAAGAGGGCAGGGAGGAAGATCGGGACTTTTCGCGGAGCGAACGTGTCTATTCCGGGTCCGGCACGCCACCGAAACGCCGGTCGCGGCGATTATACTCGTTCAGCGCTTTGAACAACTCTGCCTTGTCGAAATTGGGCCAATAAGTCGGGGTCGAATAGTACTCGGCGTAGACCGCCTGCCAGATCAGAAAGTTGCTCATGCGCCAGTCCCCACCGGTGCGGATGATCAGGTCCGGGTCGGGCAAACCCTCCGTATAAAGGTAACGGCTGAACGTCTCTTCACTGAGAGAATCGGGGTCGATTCCGTCTCTGATGATCTGGCGCGTAGCGTCCAGAATCTCGCCGCGGCCGCCGTAATTGAAGGCCACGTTCAAAATGATCGCATCGTTGTGTTTGGTGTAATCGACCGCGTGCAAAATCTGTTTCTGGAGCTCTTCGTTGATGCCGGTGAGGCGCCCACTATGACGAATCTGCACGCCGTTCTCGTGCAATTCCTGCAGCCGGTTCCGCAGTGCCGTCCCCAACAACCGCATCAGCCCCGACACCTCTTCGATCGGCCGTGACCAGTTCTCCGTGGAGAAGGCGTATATCGTCAGCACCTTTATGCCGAACTCGACAGAGGCTTCCAGAACGGGTCGGATGTTGTCGACACCGGCGCGATGGCCGACATATCGAATCAGTCCTCTTTCCGTTGCCCAGCGACCATTCCCGTCCATGATGATCCCAACATGATAGGGAACCCTGGCGAGAGGGGGGAAAGCGTTTTCTATCTGGTTGTCGGGACTTTGCCGAATCATGCTAGGGCTGCTCAATGGAACGCTGACTCCTTTGCGCTCAGATCGTCATGATCTCCGTCTCTTTGTCGCGTGCGATCTCGTCGACCTTGGTTACGAAACTATCGGTGACCTCCTGCGCCTGGTCCTGGCCGCTGTGCAGGTCATCCTCCGTGATCAGCCCCTCGCCTTCAAAGGCGCGCATATCCTTGATCGCATCCCGCCTGATATTGCGGATCGAGACGCGTGCCTCCTCGGCGCGGCGCGCCACCTGTTTCGTCAGATCGCGGCGCCTCTCTTCCGTCAGCGGTGGAATCGCCAGGTGAATCTGTTTGCCGTCGTTATTCGGCGTCAGCCCGATGTCCGACATCGCGATCGCCCGTTCGATGGCGGCAATGTCAGTCGGCGTATAGGGACGAATCTGCAGCGTCTGCGCTTCAGGCACTGAGATCGACGCAATCTGCATCAACGGGGTTGGAATGCCGTGATAGTCTACGCTCAGACGTTCGACGAGCGCAGGGCTGGCCCGTCCCGTGCGAATCGTCATCAAATCTGTATGCAGGCTGCCGATCGCCTTGCCCATGCGGTCCCGGGTATCGTCCAAAATCTCGTCAATCACAGCCGAACTCCTTCCACATCATCGGCGCGCAAGGGCTTTTTCCCCGCGTTGAGGCCATCGCAAGCCCCTCGAGCGGTGATCATGCCTTGGCCCGTTCGAAAGGTGGCGCAAGGGTGTTATTTTTCTGCTGAAGCCGTCCTCACGGAAATTCAGGGTACGATAATACTGCTCAATCTGAAGTCTGGATAGAGTTCCTTCACATCCTCGGTTCTCTGGTTGTACGCTATTCTATCAGAGGTTCAGAGCAAACGAAAAACGATGTTCCAGGTCCCCCTGCCGGCGCCGGCATCAGGATGTTGTGGTGCTGGAGAAGACGGTGCCGACCGGTTCACCCTTGACTACCTTCACCAAGGCATCCTCGGCCCAGACATTGACAATCGAGATCGGCAAACTGTTGTCCATGCACATCGCGATTGCCGTGCTGTCCATTACGCCGACCCGCATATTGAGCGCGTCGATGTAAGAAAGCTGCTTGAACCGCCGCGCGTCGCTGTTCTGCTTCGGGTCCTTGTCGTAGACCCCGTCTACCTTGGTCGCCTTTACCAGGATCTCGGCGTTGATCTCCATCGCCCGCAGGCTGGCAGCCGTATCGGTCGTGAAATAGGGGTTGCCTGTGCCCGCGCCGAAGATGACGACGCGGCCTTTTTCCAGGTGACGGATCGCCCTCCGCTGAATGTAAGGCTCGGCCACCGCCCGAATCTCGATGCCGGTCATCACGCGCGTGGGCAGGCCGCCTCTTTCCAGCGCGTCCTGCAACGCAAGCGCGTTCATCACCGTTGCCAGCATGCCCATATGGTCGGCAGTCACCCGTTCCATGCCATGATCGAGGCCGTCCTCCTTCCCCCGCCACATATTGCCGCCCCCGATAACCAGCGCCACCTCCGCGCCCAGGTTGACGATTGCCAGGATTTTCTGGGCTGCCTCCTCGGCCCGTCTCGGGTCTATGCCGAATCCACCCTCCCCGGCCAGCGCCTCCCCTCCCATCTTCAGCAGAACGCGACGGTATTTGAGAACACCCATTGCACCCAACTCCTTCGTCTGAACGCCGTTTCCCCACGCGGCGCGCTGGCGATGACACAAAAAAAGGCCCAGCCCAACAGTCAGGCTGGGCTGGGGCGTGCGGCCTGTCTAGCCGACCTGCATGCGGCTGAACCGGCGAATCTGGATATTCTCACCCAGGCTGGCTATGTTTTCTACCAACACATCCTTGACGTTTCTATCCGAGTCCTTGAAATAGTCCTGCTCCATCAGGCAAACGTCGCTGTACCACTTCTCCAGCTTGCCTTCCGCAATTCGGTCAAGGATCTTTTCCGGCTTGCCGCTCGCCTGCGCCTGCGCCTTGTAGATCGATATCTCTCTGTCCAGCACTTCGGCGGGGACCTCCTCCCGCGCCACATATTCCGGGTTCGATGCCACAATGTGCATCGCCAGATCGCGCGCCAGCCCCTGAAACTGCTCGGTGCGGGCGACAAAATCGGTCTCACAGTTCAGTTCGACCATCGCGGCCACCTTGCTGCCGTGATGCACGTAGCTGCCGATGATCCCTTCATGCGCAACCCGGTCGGCCTTTTTGGCTGCGGCTGACAGTCCCTTTTCGCGCAGATATTCCACCGCCCTGTCGAAATCACCGTCGGTTTCACTCAGCGCATTCTTGCAGTCGAGCATGCCGGCCCCCGTCGCGCCGCGTAGCTCCTTTACCATCTGTGCTGTAATCGCAGCCATTCTTTCCCTCCTCGTTGCCATACTTTATATCGGTCCACGCGTCAGCGCGTCAATGGTCTTCCCGCGTAAACGCCCGCACAGCGTGAACGGTTCCCCTCGCAGCCGTACGGACGTTCAAATCTGATTGCTCCGTTACGGCAGGCGAACCGGCTCTCTGCCGTTTTTGAGAGCATCACCTTTCCGACTTTATCCGCTCGCGTACAGCGGCCGAAACAGAGCGGCTCGGCTCCGTTTATCCATCTTCGCCAACCGGCTCGGCATCCGTCTGCTCAGCGGATTCAGGCTGCTCGGCCTCCTCCACCTGCGGCGCCTCAGCCTCAGTCGGCTGCTCCTCGGTCTCCTCCGCGCCGGCGCTCATCTCGGCGGCATCCGCTTCCGTTACCGCAGTCGCGCCTTCAGTCGCGCCCTCCTCATCCTCCATGCCCTGCAGCTTGGCCAGCGTGCTCGGCCCGAGGTACTGCTCCAGTTCCGCCAGTTCGTCTTCGGAGACCTGTCCCGTCTCCACCATATCGACCTCGCGGAACCGCCGCCCCTCTTCGACCGCATCGGCGACTATCTGCGTGATCAGCTTGACCGAGCGAATCGCATCGTCATTTCCGGGTATGATATAGGAAATCTGATCCGGGTCCGAGTTGGTATCTGTCACCGCAATCAGCGGGATGCCGATCTTGTTCGCCTCTTTGACCGCCAGCTCTTCCCGTATCGTGTCGATGACAAAGATCAGGTTGGGCATCTCGGTCAGCGTCTTGATCCCGCCGATTCGTCGGTTCAACTTGGCCAGCTCACGATCGATCACCAGTTGTTCGATCTTGGGAAGCGACTGAAATTCGCCATTGGACTTTCGCCGTTCCTGGCGGTTCAGATAGTCGATCCGCTGCTTGATCGTGGCCCAATTTGTCAGCGTACCGCCCAGCCAGCGATTGTGGATGTAGGGCATGCCGCAACGGGATGCCTCCTGTTCGATCGTGCCCTGCGCCTGCCTTTTCGTGCCGACAAACAGGATCGTGCCGCCCCCCGCTACCAGACGGCGCACCATCTCATAATATTCGTTGATCCGCGTCATCGTCTGATGCAGATCGATGATGTGGATCCCGCTGCGTTCAGTAAAAATATACTGCCGCATCTTCGGATTCCAGCGGCGGGTCCTGTGCCCGAAATGGACGCCCGCCTCCAACAGCTGCTTCATCGTTACCACTGATGCCACGAGAACCTCCAGGGTTGTGCTTCCGCCCTGTTCACTCCGGGAATGACCGCGTGAGCGCGGCACCCCATTCCTCAGTCCCAGGACGTGCAGAATGGATAGAAAGTCGATCGGATCTGCCGGATGCGTTCACCCTCACAGACCAAATGTAGATGATAGCATAGGCGGCGCCGTCTTCAAAAAGAGCCCGGCCGGATATTCTCCGCAAAACCGGAACGCATCAGAACTACGCCGCTTTCTTGAAGTCGCAAAAACGATACCCCAGACCCCGTTCGGTGAAAATGTAGCGCGGCTTAGACTGGTCCGGCTCAATCTTTTTGCGCAGATATGTAATATAGAGACGCAACAGATGATTGTCGTTCACATACTCGTGCCCCCAAACCTTCGTCAACAGCACCTCATGCGGCACCACCCAGCCCGCGTTCTGGATCAGTTGATGCAGCAGTCGGTACTCGGTCGGACGCAAACTGAGCCTTTCACCCTCGACAATAACATCGCGCCGCTGCAGGTCCACCTGCAACCGCTCATCAATCGTGATGATCTGATCTTCCGGGCGCGGATTCGTCACTTCAAACCGGCGCAGCACCGCGCGGATCCGGCTGGATAGCTCGCGCGGGCTGAACGGCTTCGTCACATAGTCGTCCGCTCCCAGGTCCAGTCCCCGGATGCGGTCCTCCTCATCCGAGCGCACCGTAAGCATAATCGCCGGAATGTCGCTGATCTCCCGCAGCCGCTCCAACGTCTCGTAACCGTCCAGCCCCGGCATCTCGACATCCAGAAGCACCAAATTCGGTTCGTATTCGCGTATCTTTTCCAGCGCCTGAAAGCCGTCATTGGCCTCCAGCGTCTGGTACCCTTCCAGGTCCAGGTTCATCTTGACAAACCGCACCATGCGCGGTTCGTCGTCGACAACCAGGATCTGTTTGGCCGGGCCTGTCTTCGACATGGCGACATAACCTCGTGTTTCTTCGCCACTGCGCGCCCCGCGGGCTGATTCCATCTCTCACAATCATACCATGCAATTCTGGGACCGAGCTATCCTGTCAACCGCGGGAGGGCATCCCCGGAATCCCGGCGCGCATTGCACCGCATCATATTTTCCGAGTCCAAAAGCCGGAAAGACGCTTATGTTTTCAAAGGAAATGTGTGAAAAACTGGGCCTTCCATTGCGACGTGGCAAGAGGCGGCAGGAGCGATCTGATTCGGGACAGCAGAATCTCTGCTGCAGGATGACTAGAGGAAACAGACGCGCAAGTTCAACGTGCAACTTTGATTAAGGCTGTTGTCAATCATTCTTAACGAACGGGTTAAAGGAAACCGCACGAATTTTCTCCAATTTTCAGTCTGTAAGCGTGCTATACTTTTTCGACTTGTGCAGGGGTGCTGGTACGTGAGCCAGCCTGAACCTCCACAGGAGGGCAACCGATGACCTATGCAGAAATTACGCATCCGCTCGACAATGTGATCGCACAGTTCGCGAGTCTGAACAGAGCGCCTCCTGACCTCCCGTCTTCATTCGGCCAGCCTACCGATTCGGGCTGGTACCTCGTCAGCGACCTCCTGGCTGACGGAAAAGTATTGGACGAAGTACTTAAACGCTTTGGCGTTTATTTGAAGACAGATTCTACGTTCTTACAGGCCGCACTGCTGATGCATCCATACATCAATCCTGTTGTGTCGGTCGCCGTGCATGGGCTATACATTGCTGGAACTTGCCCCTCCGCCCATGCACGACCGCGTATCAATCTAACCACTCCAGGGTGGCAGACATCGAGCACTGTTTATGCGACTCGAGGTTTGCTGCCAGAAGTACCTGCATCCCGACATGGGCAAGTGTGGGTACTGCGCGCTCCGACCCATCCCAGAGCAACTGGAGTTGCAGCAATATTTTCTTGATCGCCATGTTGGCGAGCTCGATGGCTGCACTTCACCTGTCTCGGCGGGTAGACTGTGAACAAAAGTAGAGAACTCCATTGAGTACCGCAATTCCGGAAGAGAGCAATCTGGAATGCCCTGGAAGGCCGCAGTTGCGATTCTGTGGCCGATTTTCTGTCGCGTGCGCTGTCAAAGCGTAATCCGGAGCCAGTGTTGGTCGCGGATTGTGCGCACAAGTGGCCCGGGTTCCTCCAGATCGAATGCAGATCAATCTGAGCCTGCATCCCAATATCGGTGCCGCATCTGACGGGGGTCATCGAGCCGCGCCATGTCTACATGGTCGGAACAACGGCATCGCAGTTCCATTGATGCATCTTACTTGGTCCCCTCGCACGCCATAGCCAGGATGACGAGTTCTGCTTTCTCCTTCACCTGCCTCCCCTCCTCATCGCTGGACCGTCTCCCTTCGCTTCCCCACCCCATTTTGGTTGCAAATCATTTTGAGAGTCATTTGACAGGTGCTAATGTGTGTGATACAGTCGGGAAACCTTCACGGCATGTGGTAGGTTTAACGTTTAGCAGCAGATCGTTAGCTTGCTGATTTGGCGGTTGTGGAGGGGTATAGTAGAGTAGTAGGGT
>DAOUHX010000515.1:0-1964 GCA_034428395.1 Caldilineaceae bacterium | reverse complement strand
CAACGTCCGCATATTGTGGACCCGGTCCGCCAGCTTGATCAGCACCACCCGGATGTCTTCCACCATCGCCAGGAACATCTTGCGCAGGCTCTCGGCCTTCTCATCCGCCACGCTGTGCCGCATCTTGCTTAACTCCTTGATGCGGTTCAGCTTGGTCACGCCGTCTACAAGCTCGGCGATGTCCTGGTTGAAGTTCTTCTTCAGATAGGGAATCGTGTATCCCGAGTCCTCCACCACGTCGTGCAGCAGCGCCGCCGCCAGCGTATCCGCGTCCAATTGCAGTTCAGCCAGGATGCTCGTTACGTCGATTGGGTGCAATATGTACGGCTCGCCGGTCATGCGGGTCTGCTCGCGATGTGCGTCGCTCGCGACCAGATAGGCCTGCAGAATCCGCAGTCTATCGTCCGCGCTGAAATAGCCGGGCAGCTTGCCATACAACTCTTCAAGCGACTTGACCTCGTGCAGGTTCAACAGGGGCTGGAGAAACAGCCTGCCGTCGCTGACGGGAGGCACTGCTTTCAGGGGAATGCTGCGCAGTAGAGGACTGTCGGTTGCGAGGCCGTTGCTGCCTGGGCTGACTGACGTATCGCCCGTTTCGGCGTCCTTAAGGTTGTCCAAGGCGGACGCGGCCCCTAGGGCTGCATCCGGCGCCACTTCCATGCCTACCATGTTCTACTCTTTCTGAGGCTTTCACTATGCCCGGGGCCGGTTCTAAACGTGGGGTGCGCTTCTCCGGTCCCGAATTGTCCGCATTATAGCAGGTGGGGCACCAGAACCGCAACGCCTCAATTTTGGGGCCAATCGCCCAATTTCAGGCGTTCTGTTGTGGGGAGTTTGCGAGTAATTTACTCTGGTGAGCAGAGGTATTGCGCTGCGGACCGTCAGTCAGCCGTCCCGCAATCGCCCTACAAGCCGATCCGAAGACACATCCCTTCTGATACGGCTACGATCCGCCGACGCCGCTCGCGCCGGCAGCGCAATTCTCGGGCGCCAAATTGCTGCACCGGGGGCCATCCGACCAGAGCAACTCCGCAGGGGCAACGTTTTGCAACCGGTCCAGCCCGCAGTATCAGTCGCAGTCTTGACGCAAGAAACGCGCCGCCAGCTCCCGAATTGCCGCCAGCGGCGGCTCGCTGCAACTGTACCAGTGGATGTCGGCCATGCGCCGGAACCAAGTGTACTGGTGCCGCACAAATCTGTGCGTTTCGATCTGAATGCGCTCGACCGCCGCCGCCAGCGTGGTTCCGCCTGCCAGGTAGGCCGCGATCTCGCGATAACCCAGGCTGGAAAAGGCCGGCAGATCGGGCGAAAAACCGGCAGAAAGCAGGGCGGACATCTCCTCCACCAGCCCGTGCGCCACCATCTCTTCGACACGCCGGTCGATCCGCTCGTGCAGCAGCGCGCGCGGCAGGTCCAGCCCAATCTTCAAAATGTGGTACGGCGGCGGCCTTGCCGCCTCCAGTTCGCTCTTTTTGCGGCCCGTCGTCTGCACGATTTCCAGCGCGCGCACGACCCGCCGCAGGTTGTTGGGATGGATCCCCGCGGCCGCATCCGCGTCCAGCTCCTGCAGCCGGGCATGCAGCGCGGCGCGGCCGTTCACCTGCGCGTAGGCCTCCAGCTCTGCCCGCAATGCCGGGTCTGGCGCAACCGGCGGAATCCGCAACCCCTCCGTCACCGCGCGCAGATAAAGCGCCGAACCTCCCACCAGAAAAGGTACCCGACCCCGCCGGTGAATGTCGTCAATCGCGGCGTACGCCATCTCCTGGTAGGTCGCCAGCGCCATCCGGCCGTCCGGCGGCCGCACGTCGATCAGGTGGTGGGGGACGCGCGCCTGCTCCTGCGCGCTCGGCTTGGCCGTCCCGATATCCATGCCCCGGTAGATCTGGCGGCTGTCCGCTCCCACAATCTCGCCGTCGAACTCTTCCGCCAGTTCCAGGCCCAGCGCGGTCTTGCCCACAGCCGTC
>DAOUHX010000514.1:0-26606 GCA_034428395.1 Caldilineaceae bacterium | reverse complement strand
ATTCGCATTGTACCGCCTGGATGGGAACTGTCAATAGTGGCCGCGTACACGCGAACGACAGCCGCGCCGCGCCGCACTGCCTGCATCGACCGTGCGTCCGGTAATCCTTGGCGGAGTTTGAAAGATAGTTTTCTCCCGTGTAGAATAGATGCTGATTATGAGTGAGGGTACCATCTTTCGAGGTTCTCCAACCCAATCTCCTGAAGGCGGAGCGGATGCCGGCCCGCCCGGTGTGCCCACGCTTCAGTCTTTGGGCGCAATCCTGCGCGATCGTCGCGAGAGCGCCGGTATACCGCTGGCCGAAGTCGAGCACGCGACGCGCATCCGCCAGAAATACCTGGCCGCCATTGAAGCCGACGAGTGGCATCTTCTGCCCGGTGAAGTCGTCGGGCGCGGCTTTCTGCGCAACTATGCATACTATCTGAATCTGGACCCCAACCAGATGGTCGACCGCCGCCGGTCGATGGTCGACAGCAGCCTGTCGCGAACGCTGGCGGACACCAGCACAGGGGTACGCCTGCCGCCGGCACGACCGGTGGACTACCGCCCCCAGGACGTCGACCTCGAGCAGACGGCCTTTTCTACGCGCCTGTCCGAATCTGTCGAATCCATGCGGGACTGGATGGTTCCAGTTCTGGCCGCGGTCCTGATCGTGCTCGTGGTTCTTCTCGCGTTCTGGGGCGTAAGACAGATGAGCGGACAGCTCGGGGTCATCTTCTCGACCGTACAAGAGCGCATTTCCGCCGTGGCCGACGGCAACCGGTCCCAGTCCAGTGGGCAGGCCAATGGTTCAGGAGGCTCGGCAAGCGCCAACGATGGCGAACCGGGGGTCGCGCCGGCCGCGACAGCTGTGCCACCTGCTCCGACCGCAACGCCTACCGCAACCCCCACGCCTGTCCCCACTGCAACCGATACGCCCCAGCCAACGGCAACCGAGGCGCCGCCTCCGGAGCCCACCGCTACCGAAACGCCCACACCGACGCCTACGCCAACAGAAGAACCGACCCAGGAGCCTCCGCCGGAGCCCGAACCCCCGCCCAGGCTGCCTCCAATCGTGCCGGCAACCTGTGCTGACAACCGCCTGGCAATCTCCTCGCCCGGGATCAATCAGACCGTCAGCGGCGTTGTGCCGATCGCGGGGCGCGCGGTGCATGAACAGTTCGCCTATTACAAGCTTGAGTTTGCGCCGGGCCCCGACGCAACGGCCGGCTTCACTTGGTTTGACGGCAGCGACCGGAGCGGAATCGGCGGCGCAGTAGGGCCGCCTGTCGAGAACGGTCCGCTGGGCAACTTAGACAGCACGGGCCTGCCCAACGGCGCGTACACCTTGCGGCTGACCGTCGTCGACACGAGCAGCAACTACCCCGAGCCCTGCCAGGTTAACATTAACGTCCGCAACTGATTGGCGCCTGAGTCGCGGTGAAGCTGTTACTCCGCTCAGCCGCCGGCGTTCACGCCGGATGGGCGCGCCGGCAACAGCGTCAGATAAGTGACGTGGGGCGGCGAACCCAAACGAATCGGAATGCTCTCGCCCAAACCGCGATGCACGTAAACGTGGGTCTTCCCGTGCCGCCAATGGCCGGAAGCTTCGCTGCGGGCCAGTCGCTCCGTTTGCGTGTATACGGGACCGAGCAGAGGCAGCACGATCTGCCCGCCATGCGTGTGTCCGGCCAGGATCAGATCGGCCTGTCCGGCTGCAGGCGTGGCGATGATGTCCGGGTTGTGCGATAGCAGGATAGTAGGAGCGTCGGGCCGAACGCTCTGAAGCCCACCTTGCAGGTCGGGTTCTCCCTGGAGCAAGTCCTCTATGCCGACGAGATAGGCGTCCGTCCCTTCCAGCCGAACGGCCCGATTGTCCAGGAACTGCACGCCGCGTCCCTCCAATGCCCGGCGCAGGCCGGCAATGTCGTTGACCCCGCTCGGTTCGCCGTCGAAACGGTTGTTGAGCAGATAGCGCGCGAAGTGCAGAAGGCTTCCAAACCGCTCCCCGCGAGTGCTTGCACGTTTCTCTGAAACGCAGTAGTCGCACGACCCTCCACGCGCCCGAAAAATTCGCCACGAGTAGTGAAGCGCCTTCTTCATCTCGTAGACGACATGATCGTGGTTCCCGGTGACGGCAAACGCGCCGATCCGCGGCCTTGGGATGCTGTCGATAAGCGCCAGTACGTTCTCCAGACCGTTGTTGTCGTCCAGGAAGTCGCCTGTATGAATGAGCAGATCGAACTGCGCGCCGGCGGTGGCGCGCCGGACCTGCTCGATCTTTGCGTGTTCACGGCGGTCGGCGCCGCGGAAGTGGGTATCAGAAATATGAAGAATGCGCAGCCCTTCGTCGGGCAGGCCGGGCCGTTCGCGCATCAGCCGCACTGTTAACCGCTCCGCGCGTACATCGAACGGTTCATACAGCAGCGCATAGCCGCCGAGAGCTGCGCCGGCCCCCGCAACCGCGCCAAGACCTGCCAGCCAGGCCGCCATACCCCGTCCCACAGGGGCGCGCCCTTTTTCTTCTTTGCCTTCCACCTTGCCCCTTTCCCGTCTACTGACTTTCGTGGTGATTACATCTCCACTGGCAACCTGCGCGAAGGGTCAATCGTACAGGAGCAACTGCCCTTTGGCAAGCTGACAGAGATCTAGCGTGCAGTCCAAACTAGGGGTACAGATTCCCGGACCTCGGGTAGCAACCGAGCCACAGCCGGTCCCTGCAGTTCCTGGCCACTGGCCACTATCCACTATCCACTACCCACTTACCACTTGCCACCGCCAGCATGAATTCCCCGCCGGACGATTCCCACCACAAAATGTGGGCTGCACCTGAGGTCTACGTAAACTTCCTGGCCCGGTCGCACCGCATCTCCGAAAACGTTTCTGTCCTCTCCAAAGACCTGCGCCATTCCCTTGCCAACGCATGATATGATATGCGGGTGTCTCTATTTGCCAGCTTCCGGCAATTGGGAGAATCCTATGTCCTCTCGATATGAAGGCGGCATGCCGAAAAGGTCGTTCGGCCTTCTCAAAGAGGAACTGAGAAAGCAGATTCCACGGATTGCGCTGCTCATCTTCGTGTCCATCCTTGGCACTGGGGTTGGGCTGATTCAACCTCTGCTCTTCAAAGCGCTCATCGACACTGCCATCCCAACCTCCGACCTGAGGCTGATCGGCATGCTTCTGGTCGGCATGGTGATTGTTCCCGTACTGGGTGCTGGCCTTAGCTCCGCTAACCACTATCTGCGTGCCTTCATCGGTGAAGCCGTCGCGCAACGTTTGCGTCGGGAGCTGTTCAATCATCTGCTGTACGTGCGGCTTGCCGAGCTGGGGAAGTTCAAGACAGGGGAATTGATCAGCCGGCTCACCAGCAGTTGCGGCAAGATCGGCGAGGTCTACGTCGCCGACCACCTGCTGCCGCTGCTGATGAACGCCATCCTCCTGTTAGGCACGCTGACGGCGATGACCGCGCTAAGCTGGCGTCTTTCACTTATGGCTCTGCTCGCATTCCCCTTTTCCTACCTCCTGACGAGGAAAACGCGGGGCCATGCTGAGAGTCTGTACAGTGAGTTCTCCAACGCGTTAGAGGCCGGGCGCAGCTATCTGCACGAGGTTTGGCCTGGTCTGCGTACAGTCCGCGCGTTCAATGCCGAGGCTCATGAAAGGGGGCGCTGGCAGAACTGGATCGAGCGGCACTGGCACATCAAAGCCAGGGTAACGACCTTCCATGAACTGATACTCAGGCTCCTGCCGGAGTTCATCAACTACGCGGCGGCCGGCCTGGCTTTCGGTTACGGGGCCTTCGAGATAATCCAGGGCAGATTGACGGTCGGCGGCCTGGTGGCATTCGTCGCCTACCTGCCTCGCTCCTACTCGGTGCTGCAGGCCCTTCTCGGAACCCAAGTCAATCTGCAGGAGGCCAGAGAAAACGCCAAAAGGGTTGACGCTCTGTTCGGCCTCGACCGTGAGCAGTCCGGCGAAATGGCCCTCTCCGCTGTCTCTTCGGAGGGGGCGGCGCTGTCCTTCCAAAACGTGTCCTTCGACTATGGGCGCGGGGACTTTGGCGTGCTAGACCTCACCTTTTGCGTGGAGCCGGGCGAGTTCATCGCCGTCGTCGGTCCCAGCGGCGGCGGCAAGTCCACCATCATCGATCTGGTCATGGGCTTCTACGCACCCCGGTCCGGCACAATCACGTTCGACGGAATCGACCGGCGCGATCTGTCGCTCGCTTCATTGCGGAGCCAAATTGGCTTCGTGCCGCAAGATACATTTTTGTGGAACGACAGCGTCTCAGCCAACATCCTCTATCCGGGGCGCAGCGAAGACGGGGACAGGAGCCGGCAAGCTGCCCGCGCCGCGCAGATCGATGAGTTCATTGCGTGTCTGCCCGACGGGTACGAAACCTTCGTGGGAGAGCGGGGCATGACGCTTTCCGGCGGGGAGCGCCAGCGCCTCGCCATTGCGCGTGCACTGTTGCAGCAGCCCAGGCTCCTCCTGCTGGATGAAGCCACCTCTGCGCTCGATGCCCTGACCGAGCAAAAGGTGCGTGCGGCCATCGACCTCGCACGGCAGGGGAGGACGGCCATCGTCGTGGCCCACAGGCTCGTTACAATCCTGCAAGCCGACCGCATATTGGTGATCGACAAGGGCCGGCTCGTCGAGACGGGAACACACCAGTCTCTGCTGGCGCGTCGCGGCCTTTTCTATGACCTGTACCGGGCACAATCTTTTGATCTTCCCGGGATCGCGCTATAATCAGTGCCCATGGCCTTTGAACGCGCCTGCAGCCATTGGAATCTCCGACGACGACAACGCTAAGGAACCTGCGCATGTCAGATGTTACCGCCGCGCCATTCGATAGCCCTTCCCTCGATCCGGAGCTGGAAGAAAATGTGGTCAACACGATTCGGATGCTGGCATTGGACGCCGTGCAGGCCGCAAATTCGGGCCACGCCGGCTTGCCGATGGGCATGGCCACGGCCGCGCTGACGCTATGGCGCCGCCATCTTCGCTACAGTCCGACAAATCCCGAATGGGCCAATCGTGACCGATTTATCCTCAGCGCCGGCCACGGCTCGATGTTGCTCTATGCCTTGCTTCATTTGACCGGTTACGATCTGCCCCTGGAGCAACTGAAAAACTTTCGCCAGTGGGGCAGCCAGACACCCGGCCACCCTGAATACGGCCACGCGCCCGGAGTCGAGACGACGACGGGTCCGCTGGGACAGGGGTTTGCCAACGGTGTGGGTATGGCCATTGCCGAACAGTGGCTGGCGGCCAACTACAACCGGCCGGGATTCGACGTTGTGTCGCACCACGTCTATGCCATCGTCAGCGACGGCGACCTGATGGAAGGCGTCGCGCAGGAGGCGGCTAGTCTGGCCGGGCATCTCCGCCTTGGCAAGCTCATCTATCTTTACGACGACAACCGCGTAACCATCGACGGCCACACCGATCTGGCCTTTACGGAGGACCAGTACCGGCGATTCGAGGCGTACGGCTGGCACGTTCAAAAACTGGATGGGATGGACAGCGCGTCGGTCGATGCCGCCATCAGCGCGGCCAAACAGGACCCGCGCCCCAGCCTCATCGGCTGCACGACCATCATCGGATTCGGCGCACCCAAACAGGGCGAGCCGGACATGCACAGCGACCCATTGCCGGCTGAGGAAGTTGCCCAGACCAAGGCCAACCTTGAATGGCCGCAGGAGCCGACTTTCTACCTGCCGCCAGAAGTGAGCGCCTTCTGCCTGCAGGCCGTCGACCGGGGCAAGCGACTGGAAGGAGACGATCGTGCCTTGTGGGAGGCCTACGCCGCGGCACATCCCGAGCCTGCCGCGGAACTCGCAGGGCTGCTGCGGGGCGATTTGCCCGATGGTTGGGAGGATGCGCTGCCCGTCTTCGAAGGCGGGGGCAGTCAGGCCACGCGCAACGCCAGCGGCGATACGCTGAACGCCCTGGCGTCGGTTGTCCCCAACCTCATCGGCGGCAGCGCCGACCTGGCGCCGAGCAACAAGACGATTATCAGCGGCAGCCCGGACTTCCAGCCCGAGTCCTACAGCGGCCGCAACTTCCGATTCGGCGTGCGCGAACACGGCATGGGCGCCATTCTCAGCGGGATGGCCCTGCACGGCGGCGTCATTCCCTACGGCGGCACTTTCCTCGTCTTCAGCGACTATATGCGGGCCAGCGTGCGCCTTGCCGCGCTGATGGGAGTTCCCGTTATCTACGTCTTCACCCACGACAGCATTGGGGTCGGTGAAGACGGCCCCACGCATCAGCCGGTCGAACAGGTGGCCGCGCTGCGCGCCATCCCCAATCTGACCGTCATTCGTCCCGCCGATGCCAATGAGGTGGCACAGGCCTGGAAGGCGGCGCTAGAAAATAGGGGCGGGCCCACCGCGTTGATTCTTTCGCGGCAAAACCTGCCCGTCTTCGAACGCGCGGCTGAAGGCATCGGAGCTGCCGAAGGCGCGGCGTTGGGCGGGTACGTTTTATACGGTAGCGCGACCAACCTGGAGTCGCCGGCGTTGGTCTTCATCTCGAGTGGCAGCGAACTGGAGCTTGCCTTCGCGGCGGCGCAGCAGCTGGCCGAGGACGGCGTGGCCGTACGGGTAGTAAGCCTACCGAGCTGGGAGCTGTTCGCCGCGCAATCGGAAGAATATCAACGGGAGGTGCTGCCCCCGGACGCGCTCAAGGTGTCGGTTGAAGCAGGTGTTGTGCAGGGCTGGGAACGCTGGGTCGGCAACGATCCGGCCCGCGGCGCAGCGATCGGCCTTGACCGCTTCGGAGCCAGCGCGCCTCAACAGGATGTCTACGCCAATCTCGGCCTGACCGTCGAGACTGCGGTCAGAGTGGCGCAAACGCTGTTGGAGTCATAAGCGATTGTGCCTACCAAAGCCGTGGTTGCAGTTTTCCAGCAAACCCGACGGCATCACGCCATCGAGCACGCTACAATTCATCTGCTGGCGGCCCGATTTCCGCGCGTAACGCTGGGCGGTTTGAGCGACCCCTGGGGTTTCACGCTTTTCGGGCGTGTGCCCCGCGAAGCGGTGGAAGACGCGGTCGGTGAAGCCTTGCTGCGTCTCAAGGCAGGTGAAGAGGAGATCGCCTTCCATCCCAACTGCGGCACCAGCCTTACAGCGAAAGTATTGCTGGCCACGACGGCGGCCATCGTAGGCAGCGCGGGAAGCCGCCGCACACTGTTGGAGAAGGTCACGGTGACCGCCGGGTTGGTGACGCTTGGGCTCCTCATTGCAGGGCCGCTGGGGATGCGGCTTCAGCGCCTGACGACCTCCGCGGCCGTGGACGGTCTCGGATTGGCTGAAATCGTGCCGGTAGGGGAGGCGCATCGCATCACCTTCAGCAGCAGCCATTGACCACCAGCCGCTGATGTTATATCTGTTCCTCGCCCCTGATGAGTTTCTGTTGGGTCAACGCCTTGGCCAATTGAAGCAGGCGTTGGGCGACGCCGAGATGGCTTCGCTCAACCTGACCGAGCTTGACGGCGCCCGTGCAAATGCAGCCGATATAATCTATCACCTTGGCGCAATGCCCTTTTTGGCAGCGCGCAGGCTTATCATTGCACACGGATACCTGGCCAACCTGGAAGCCCGCCTCGGCTCGGCCAAATCACCCAACAGGGCCGCCCAGGACGAGGCGCGTCAGGTCCTGACCGGTCTCGCCAATCAGCCGGCGGGGAACGACCTTGTATTCATCGAAGAGAAGCTGGACAAACGCCGGGCCCTTTGGAAAGGGATGGACGACACCGCCGGTATCCAGCAGTTGAGCCGGGACGGGTTGCTGGCGATAGAAGATATTGCCACGCCCGACGCCCGCCAGCTGCCCGGCTGGATTGCCAAGACGGCCCAGCAGGAAGGGATCAGGATCGAGGGAAGGGCGGTCCAGATGCTGGCGGCATATGTCGGGCCGGATTTGCGCCGGCTCCGCCTGGAAATCGAAAAACTGCGCACCTATGCGGCCGGTCGCACTATCACCGCCGCCGACGTGCAGCTTCTGGTCAGCGATACAGGCGAAGCGCTCATCTGGGATCTGACCGATGCCATCGGTCTGCGCGATGGGCGCAAAGCAATGCATGCCCTGACCGCGTTGCGGCGTAACGACGCCAACCCGTTCTATCTGCTGACGATGATCACGCGCCAGTACCGGATAATGATAAAGGTGAAGGATGAGACTGCGCGCATGTCAGGCAATGAATATGATGTTGCCGGACGCGTTGGCGAAAGTCCATTTCCCGTCAAAAAGGCAATGGCACAGAGCCGCAACTATGGCCTCGATCAGCTGGAAGCGATCATGGACCGGTTGCTGACGGCCGATTTCGCCATGAAAAGCGGCGCCGACCCAGACACGGAGTTGGACATCCTGGTAGCGGAACTGACGAAGTCCCGAAAGAGGAACTGAACGCCCAATGAGAATAGAACGAACGAAATCTGACCGTACATTATCCCCGGCCGTCCATGCCGATGCCAACGGACAGACCACAATTGGCCCAGAGACAGTTCATCGCGTCCAGAGTGCAAATGGGATCACCGTCCTCGTGCGGCCAAACCCATCGGCGCCCGTTGCCGTGCTGGAGGGGTGCTTGCGGGCCGGCAGCGTCGATGAAGTCGCGCAAAAGGCTGGGCTGGCGTCGTTTACCGCCTCGCTTGTGAGCCGTGGCAGCGCCAAATACGATTTCGACCGTTACAACGAGTCGGTCGAATCGGTCGGCGCCAGCGTCAGCGTGTCCGGCGGCTCGCACGTGACCAGTTTCGGCAGCGAAAGCCTTGTTGAGGATTTCCCACTGATCGTAGAGATTCTGGCCGATGTCCTGCGTCGGCCCACCTTTCCGCCTGAGCATGTCGAACGCGTTCGCGGTCAGTGGCTCGTTCGTCTGCAGGAACGCGAACAGAGCACGCGCAGCGTTTCCTACCGCCGCTTCAATGAGATGATCTACGGCGATCACCCGTACGGACTGCCAACCTCCGGATATATCGAGACGATCGAGGCGATCAGCCGCGACGATGTGGTCGATTTTCACCACCAGAACTACCGGCCGAACCAGGCGATTATCGTGGTCAGCGGCGATGTCGAACCCCAGGAAGTGGTGGCGTTGCTGGACTGCCACCTTGGTGATTGGGAAGTCGGAGAGATGCCGCTCGCGCCAGCTGCCAGCATACCCCCGGTCGCGCGAATAGACGGTATCAACCGCAAGGATGTCTCCATGCCCGGCAAAGTCCAGACCGACGTCGTAATCGGCTGCCTCGCCATCGCCCGCACCGATCCGGACTACTATGCCGTGCAAGTTGCCAATAACATCATGGGTCAGTTCGGAATGATGGGACGGCTGGGCGAAAATGTACGCGAACGTCAGGGTCTGGCCTACTACAGTTACAGCGCGCTCGACGCCGACATTGGCGTTGGCCCGTGGGTGGCCTTCGCCGGCGTGAATCCGCAAAACGTCGACCAGGCGATCGACAGCATCCTGCACGAGTTCGAGCGCATGGGGCGGGAGCCGGTCAGTGACGAAGAACTCTCCGATAGCATCGCCAACATGACCGGCACGCTCCCCCTGCGACTGGAAACGAATGACGGAGTGGCTTCAATCCTGCTCAATATAGAATGGTACGGCCTCGGACTGGACTATCTGCAGACCTATCGGGAGCGGATTCGCGCAATTGCCAAAGAGGATGTACAGCGGGTCGCCGCAGAATATCTGCGCGCCGACGCCTACACGCTTGTAACCGCCGGGCCGGGCAATAATGGGAGCTGAACCCTTGTGACGCAAGAAAACCCGGTGATTCAAATTGAGGAGCTGAGCAAGGTCTATACCGTAACCGAGCGGGAGGCGGGTCTGGCTGCGGCGTTCCGCAGCCTCGTAAATCGCAAGACGCGTGATGTGCGGGCTGTGGACAAGATCTCCTTTTCCGTTGACGAAGGCGAGATCGTCGGCTTTCTTGGTCCAAATGGTGCCGGCAAGACCACGACTTTGAAGATGCTCGCCGGCCTGCTCCATCCGACCGACGGCCGCGCGACTGTGCTCGACTTTCGTCCTTGGGAGCGCAACCGCGACTATCTGCGCCGGATGACGCTGGTGATGGGCCAGCGCAACCAGCTGGTGTGGGATATTCCGGTCATCGATACTTTTGAGCTGAACCGTGCCGTCTACCGCATTCCCGAAACAGATTACAGGCGCACGGTTGACGAACTGACGGAACTGCTTGAGCTGGCGCCGCTGCTGCGGAAGCCCACCCGCAATCTCTCGCTGGGCGAGCGGATGAAATGCGAGATCGCGGCCGCGTTGCTGCACCGCCCATGGGTCCTGTTCCTGGACGAGCCGACGATCGGGCTGGATGTGACGATGCAGCGCCGCATACGCCAGTTTCTCGTCGAATACAACCAGCGCACCGGCGCGACGATCCTGCTGACCAGCCACTATATGGCAGACGTGGAGGCGTTGTGCAAGCGGGTCATCGTTATCCATCACGGCACACTGCTCTTTGACGGGGAACTCAGCGGTTTGGCAGATCGCTTTGCGCCGTTTAAGACAGTCGAGGTGGAGCTGCAAAATGGCGCCGGAGGCAGGCCGCTGGACGAGTACGGCGAGGTCCTCGTCCGCAGTCCCGGCCGCGTCACGCTGCGCGTGCCCAAAATCGAGACCGCCTCTGTCACCGGGCGGATCCTGACCGACTTGGATGTGGCCGACCTGACTGTGCAGGACCCGCCGATCGAGGACGTGATCGAGCAGGTTTTCAGCCAGGAAACAACGGAAAGCGCAGAGGGCTAGGAGGCGAGTTCACTCCAACCGTGTGTGATTCTTCAAGCCAAACATGACTGCCTTTTACTCGATCTACAGGGGCTATTTCCGCACCGCGCTGGTGGTACAGTTCCAGTACCGGGTTGCAATGATCATCTGGCTGCTGGGCGGGATCATCGAGCCGGTGATGTATCTCGTCGTGTGGCGCACGGTGGCGCAGCAACAGGGCGGCGCGGTGGGTGGCTATGCCGTCAACGACTTTGCCGTCTATTTCATCGCCATTATGTTGGTGGAGCATGGCACATTTTCCTGGATCATGTGGGAGTACGACTTCCGAATCCGCATGGGGCAGTTCTCGTCGCAGCTGCTGAAGCCTATCCACCCGATTCACAGCGACATCGCCGACAACATCGGCTACAAGTTTCTGACCTTGACTATAATGGCGCCTACCGCGGCCTTACTTGCCTGGTTGTTCAACGCCTCGTGGCAGCCGGACCTGCGCACGCTGGCCATATTTGTGCCTGTGTTGGTCCTGGCTTTCCTGATGCGCTTCTTCTGGGAGTGGTCACTGGCGATGTTGGCATTCTGGACAACCCGTGTCGACGCCATAAACCAGGCCTATTTTATCGTTGTTCTCTTCTTTGCCGGGCGGCTGGCGCCCCTTGAGCTATTTCCCCAGTTTTTGCAGCGAGTGGCCGACATTCTGCCTTTTCGCTGGATGCTGGCTTTCCCGGTCGAACTGTTGCTGGGGCGGCTGACGCCTGGTGAACTGTGGCTCGGCATCGCCGCGCAGCTGTTCTGGCTGGTCGCTGGCTACCTGGTCATGCAAGTTATCTACCGCGCCGGCATCCGCCGCTACGCTGCATTTGGTGCCTAGCCTGGACCCGGCAAAAACTACGCGATAGACGCCATTTTTTCGATGTACTACATTCGTCTCTTTGCCACATATTTGCGCCTCGGAGCGCTGGGGGAACTGGAATACCGCGCCAATTTCTGGATCAATCTGTTCCAGTCGATCTTGGAATTGAGCGTAGCGCTGGGCGGGCTTGCCGTTGTCTTCAGCCACACCGACAACCTGGGCGGCTGGCGGCCGGAGGAGATCCTGGCGGTGCTTGGCGTCTACTTCCTTATCGGCGGTCTCATCCGCGTCCTGATTCGACCCTCAATGGTGAAGTTCATGGAGGATGTGCGACAGGGGACGCTCGACTTCACACTGACCAAACCCGCCGACTCGCAGGTATTGGTCAGCATTCAGCGTGTGGAGCTCTGGCGACTGGCGGACGTGCTCATCGCCCTGCCGGTGCTGGGTACGGCGCTGGTCCGGCTGCGTGTGCAGTTGGGCCTGGCCGAGGCGGTCACGTTTGGGATGACGATGCTCAGTGGGGGGCTGATCATATACAGTTTCTGGCTGATGCTCAGCACCTGCGCTTTCTGGTTCGTCAAAGTCGAGAACATCCAGGTAATCTTTCAGAGTATGTGGCAGGCGGGCCGCTGGCCGATCAGCATTTATCCGGCCTGGCTGCGGGCCGTGCTGACCTTTCTCGTGCCTGTCGCTTTTGCCACAACCGTGCCCGCCTCCGCGTTGAGCGGGCGGATAACCTCCAACACGCTATGGGGTTCGATGGCCCTGGCCGCGGCCTTGTTGATCGTTTCCCGCTGGTTCTGGCGCGTGGGGATTCGCTTCTATTCGGGCGCGTCCGCGTAATTTGGGAAGACAGAGGAGCTCTAGGAGATGAGAATTCTGATAACGTCGGGTGCGTCACAGCGCAGTGCCGCGCTGGCGGACCACCTGTCGAGGGAGCATGAGATCCGGCTGACCGAACGGGCGCCCGTGGAAAGCGCGCACTACTTTGTGCAGTGCGCGCTAGGCCACGATCGCGCAACGAACATGCTGACCAGCGGCTTGGACGTCATTGTTCACGCCGTCGACCCGCTGCCGGGCGAGGACGTGAGCGCGCAGATCGACGCCGCCACCCGCTGTACCTACAACCTGCTGCTGGCAGCGGCTGAAGAGGACGTTCCGCTGGTGATTCTGCTGAGTACATTGGAATTGATGGCAGACTATCCTGCCGCATACCGCGTCAGCGAGACCTGGCGGCCTCTTCCGCGCACGCGGCCGCCTACGCTCAGCAAGCATCTGGCCGAACAGGTCTGCCGCGAGTTCGCACGTGAACGCAAGCTGCGCGTTGTCGTTCTCCGCTTGGGAGAGGCTTCGGACGCAACGGCTATTGAGGCGGTCGACAGCGCGCTAACGAGTGTCGAGGATTGGGCGATTGCACATGTAGGGGAGATTGCAAAATGAAAGTACTCATTCTCGGCGGTGCAGGAATGCTGGGTCCATATGTTGCGCGTGAACTTGCGGACAAACACACGCTGCGAATCACCGACGTCAAGGAGCCGGCGGAAGAGCTGCCTGGCGACTTTTTTCAATTGGATGTCTCCGACCTCGATGCCGTCGTTGAGGCAGCAGAGGGCATGGACGCAATCGTCAATCTTTCCGTTCTACGCCAAGACCGTCAGATCGCCTGGGATGTTAGTACACGCGGCTGTTACAACATGATGCAGGCCGCTGTGACGCATGGCATCCAGCGCGTCATCAACACAGGTCCCCATCTTACGGTTGCGGGCAGGAATATTACTGAGTGTTTCGATTTCGGCATCGGCCCGGATATACCGCCGCAGTCCGGCACATATATCTACGCCATTACAAAGGCGATGGGCCAGGAAATCTGCCGTGTCTTTACGCTACACAATGACATTAGCGTGCAGACCTATCTCTTCTGTCATTTCGTGGACCCCCAATCGAGCCGGTTGGGCAACAAGCGCGTTCCCTACGCTGTCTCCTGGGAAAACGCAGCCGAAGCCTTCACCCTCGGCCTGGATATCGACTTGGACGCGCTGCCCTCACGCTGCGAGGTGTTCTTCGTCTTCGCCGACATGCCGCATGGCAAGTACAGCAATGAGAAGGCAAAACGGATCCTTGGCTTCCAACCCCGTCGGGACGTGGAACTGCTCTGGACTTAGCGACGGAAATGGCCAGCGAAACAAAGGAGGTTACCGCTTCAGACCGTGCGATCGGACACACCTGGCCTACGCTTCTGCAGGAGCGACAACTGTGGGGCGACGGGTTGGAACGGTTGGCCGGACTGGATGAGGCCGGCCGTGGCGCTCTGGCCGGACCGGTTGTCGCGGCCGCGGCCATCCTACCTTTCGAATGTGCTCAGGAGGGTGTGTGGGCCGCAGTGCAGGACAGCAAGCAGATCACACCGGCGCGCCGTGAGCAGCTGGCCGAGGAGATTCAGGCGCAGGCCGACGACTGGAAACTGGGAGAAGCCTCTGCCGCCGAGATCGACGCAATCGGCATCGCTCCCGCCACCCGCCTGGCGATGCACCGAGCCGTTCTGGCATTGGACCCACCGCCCGATCACCTGCTCATTGACTGGGTGCAGCTCAGAGCGCTTAACATTCCCCAGCAGAGTTTCACCAGGGGCGACCAGCGCGTCGTCTCCATCGCCGTCGCTTCTATCCTGGCCAAGGTCCACCGCGATCGGCTGCTCCGTCGGCTTCACACGGCGTACCCGGAATACGGCTTTGCCGGCCATAAGGGATACGCCGTGCAAACACATCTCGCCGCTATCGCCCGGTTCGGACCTTGCCCGGCCCACCGGCGCACATTCGCGCCCATGCGTCACCAGGCCGGGCTGTTTGGCGAAGAACAACCCCCGGAACCGTCTTGACCACGATTCACAGCCCGGTGGCCAGAGTTGCGAGAAGAGCGAGCGCCAGCCGTTTGCTCTCGAGTACGGGCCGCTCCTCTTCACCTACCAGCAGCACCGGGCCGACGCAGGCGGGACATCCGTAGCGGCAGGCGCAGCCGCGAATCAGCTCTGCCGCTGAGGCGATCAGGAGATCGTGGCGCTCGTACAACTGAGCGCTGAATCCGATTCCCGCGGGGATGCGTTCGAAAATATAGATGCGCGGTGCCGCGGGGGCGCTCTGCGGGCCGCCTGATGCTGTAGCAGTCTCCTCACCCTCTTGCCGTACGACGGCGACGTCGATGTCGCGCCGGTCGCACATCAGGTGCAGCGGGGCCAGATTGCCCAGGGCGTATGCCACCCCGTCCATGCCGGTACGTGCGCGCACGCCCACCTCCAGGCGCTGGTGGCAGCGCCGGCAGAGCAAAACAAGATTGCCAAGCCGGTTCGCCTCCCGGTCGTTTCTGTTCAGACCCGGAATATACCCAAAGGCGCGGAACGGGATGCGATGATGAACGTCGTGCTGGCGGCCGCCTCTCTCGGGCGCGCCGCACTCGGCGCAACGGTAGCCGTCCCTGGCGCGTGTCTTGGCGCGCTGCTCCTTCCAGTCGGGACCGTAGTCATTAGGCGCGTCGCGCCAGTCGCCGGCCTCCATCAACTCCAGCTGCGCCTGCGCGGTCACCTCCAGCCAGTAGCCGGCGGTGTCAAGAGTGGTGGGCGGATAATCGAGCGGCAGGACGCCGAGATTTTCATGCGTAAAGCGCTTGACTCGGCGGTATTGGGTCACCTGCGAGGTCACTAGGAGCTCTCCGTGGCCCAAGTGCGCACCGCCGGAAACCCGGCTCCCATGCACTGAGAGCACCTCGATCTCATTTTCCGTGTTGGCATCCGTGTAATAGTCGACTGCCGCCGGCCAGACCCACGCTACTTTCGCTTCCAGGTCCAGACGTTCTACCAGATAGCTGCGGCCTTCGTGTAGATAGACGGCACCGTCGTGTACCTGAAAGGGCGCACTGGTCGCGTCGACTTCGCCAATGACAGTGAACGACTCATCTCGCAAGGCACGTCTGGCAGGCTCTGCTGCGTCTGAACTGCCGGCTTGCACGACAACTGGATCGCCCCCCAGGCTGCGCAGTCCAAACTGGCGCGCCGGGTAGCCGTCGCCGCTCCAGAGAAGGCGGCTGCCGAATCGCCGCACCGACGCCTCTTCAACCAGCAGTTCCAGGACCTCTGCAGTGAACGGGGAGTTCCCGAACGGCTCCCCCTGGCTGAAAGGCAGCTCGAAGACGGCGCAGCGCATCTGGTCCGTCAGCAGCGCTAAATTGTCGGCGTTGGCGAAGGCGTGCTCGGGCGACCGGCGCAGCAGAAAGTGGGGGTGGTTGACAATGTACTGATCGAGTGCTCCGGCGGTCGCCACCAGCACGGCTACGGAGGCTTCGGTCGTGCGGCCGACCCGGCCCCATTGCTGCCAGGCGGCCGCGATCGTGCCCGGGTAGCCGCAAATCAGGGCCGCCTCCAGCTGGCCGATATCGATGCCCAGCTCCAAGGCGTTGGTTGCGACTACCCCGCGCACCGTCCCGTCGCGCAAACCTGCTTCGATCTGGCGCCTTTCTTGCGGCAGGTAGCCGCCGCGATAGCCCCGCACCGATTTGCGCGTTAAACTGCTGCCCTGCTCCCACTCGCCGCCATCTACAGCCTGAAGTCGTTCTCGCACATAGCTCAGTAGCAGTTCGACAGTCAGCCGCGTGCGGCCGAAAATGATGGTCTGCAGGCTGCCCCGCAGAAAACGGGTGGCGAGATCCTGTGTTTCGAGGACACTACTGCGGCGGAGTCCATGAAGCGGATCGTAGAGGGGCGGCGCATACAGGATAATGTGCTTTTCGCCCTGGGGCGCGCCGTTGCGGTCGATGACCTGCACAGGTTGTTCGGTCAGAATCTCTGCCAGTTGTTTTGGGTTGGCGATTGTTGCGCTCGTGAGCAGGAATTGGGGACAGCTACCGTAGTGGGCGGCCAGGCGGCGGAGCCGCCGCAGGACATTGGCAACGTGGCTGCCGAAGACGCCGCGATAGCCGTGCATTTCGTCGATGACGACGTACCGCAGACCGCTCAGAATGCGTTCCCAGCTGCCATGATAGGGCAGGATGGCGGCGTGCAGCATGTCCGGATTGGTGAAGATCAGACTGGCGCTACGGCGAATCGAGCCGCGCTGCGCGGTGGGCGTATCGCCGTCGTAAGCCGCGACCTGGAGTCCGCCGCCTGTGGCCGCGATCCACTCATCGATCTCCGCCAGCTGATCGTGAGCAAGTGCTTTGGTTGGGAAGAGGTAGAGGGCTGTCGAATTGGGGTCGTTGAGCAGCGCCTGCAGGACTGGCAGCGTGTAGCAGAGCGTCTTGCCGCTGGCGGTTGGCGTCACGACCGCGATGTTTTCGCCCAGCAAGGCCCGCTCAACTGCCTCAGCCTGGTGACTGTAAAGTTTCCCGATTCCGCGACTGTGCAGCGCCTTCGCCAGCGCCGGGTGCAGTCTTGCCGGTATCTCTGCCATGCACCCAGGGCGAGCGGGCAGCGTCTCCCAGGCGGTGACATTGGACATGAAACCAGTGTCACGGCGTAGCTCGGCAAGAACGTCGGCGATGCCCATACTTGCAATCGTGTCTAAACGCCGGTGATTCGAATCCCACTGCCCTTAACTTTGTGGCGGATGTTGACGCCGATGAGGACAGCGGTCAACCCTTCGCTGACGCTGCTATTGGCCAGCGGGCCGGCGTCGATCCCCCGCATCCCTGCGGCCAGGGCCAGTTCAATCGCTGTCTCTTTCGCTGTTTTGTCATCTCCGGTGACCAGAATGTCACAGTCGACCGTATGGTTCAGGTCCTTCAGGTGTGTGGCGCTGATGTTTTGAAACGCTGCCACCAGCCGCGCGCCCTCGCCCAGCAACACCTGTGCTTCCTCGGCTGCAGACCCTGCCGGCGGGCGCCAAACGCGACTCACGCGCGGGGGCTTCAGCGGAACGACGACGCTGACAACTGTCTTTCCCTGGCAGCCGGATCGAATCTGCTCTATGATTCCGCTCTGGGAGTCGTAGGGGACGCTGAGAATGACCACATCGGCCGCTTCTGCCGCGCCCGCGTTGGTATCTCCGCCAATGTTTGGCTCGTCGCAGGGCAGCAGCGAGGACAGTTCAGCCGCAGCCGCCTCCGCCTTGTCGCGACTGCGGCTGCCGATCAGGATCGGATAGCCCGCTGCGGCCCAGCGCAATGCCAGCCCGGAACCCTCCGCGCCCGTGCCCCCGATGACGGCCAGTGTGGGAAGGCCTGTATCCAGCTCTCTGTTATGGCTATTCGGTTGCAACTCCAGCCCCCTGGTCAGTTTTGGGTCCTGAGCACAAAGAATGCGAGGATCTTCTGGCCGGCGAAACGGCACCCAATATCGGATGCTTCGAGGGGGAAACTGGACGTTAGACGCTACTCTCGAACCTTTTCCACGTTTCGCGCGCGCACTCTCGGCTGTGGGCGGTGATCGCTTCTTCGTCCAAAGTCAGCAGCGCCCTATCCCGCATCAGAACGCGGCCGTGACAGATTGTGCTGTGGACGTGTCCGCCGCCAATCCCGAACAAAATGTGCCAGGGCAGATTGTCATTGTGCAAGGGAGTCGGCGGATAGTAGTCGAGCAAGATGATGTCGGCAAACGCGCCGGGAGCCAGGACGCCGACCGGCTTTTCGAAAAATACGCTGGTCAACGCACGGTTATTGTGGACCGCCATCTGCACTACTTTGTCCGCGCCGAGCGTGCGCGGGTCGCCGCTCGTCACCTTGTGCAACTGGTCGGTCACCTTCATTTCGGCGAACATGTCGTTGCTGAATCCGTCATTTCCCAGGCAAACGGGCATCCCGCCGCGCAGCATCGCGGGCACGTTGGCCGCGCCCACCGCATTGTTCATGTTGGAGCGGGGCTGGTGCGATACAAACGTTCGCGTTTCGCGCAGTAGCGCGATCTCCCAGGCGTCGACGTGGATGCAGTGGGCAAAGATGCTTTCGGCGCCGGTTACGCCAAAGCTGTGCAGCCGCTCGACCGTGCGTGCGCCGCTGCGCTGCAGACTGTCCCAGGCGTCCGCCGGATGTTCGGCCACGTGGACGTGGAAGCGATTGCTCTCGCCCCGGCAAGCTTCGAGCGTCTCGTCGGAGAGTGTCATGCTGGCATGTAGGCCGAAAGTGGCCGCTATGCGGGCTGACTTGCTTTCACCGAGTGAAAGCCGGCTGGCGAAGCGCACGTTTTCGCGGATGCCCGCCTGCGCCGCGGCGGGGCCGTCCCGGTCCGTCACCTCGTAGCAGAGCGCCGCCCGCAACCCGCTGGCATCCACCGCCGCGGCGATGGCGTCCAGACTGCCGTCAACTGCATTTTGACTGGCGTGGTGATCGATGAGCGTGGTCGTGCCGTTGCGGATGGCGTCCACAAGGCAGACCTCGGCCGAACTCTGAACGCCGTCCAGGTCCAGCGAGCGGTCCAGAGGCCACCAGAGCTTTTGCAGAATTTCGGGGAAGTCTTTGGCAGGTTCGCCGGGAATGTACATTCCCCTGGCGAAGGCGCCGTAGAAATGTGTGTGCGCGCAGATCATGCCCGGCATCAGAAGTTTGCCGTGCGCGTCCCAGCGCTCTGCGTCGGGAAAGCGGCTCAGCAGGTCGCTGCTTTCGCCGACCGCGACGATTTCGTCCTCTTGAAAGTAGACGCCGCCGTCCGCAAGGATACGTTCTGTGTCGTCAAGAGTGATAACGGTTGCGTTGTGAATCAGCATACTCTGTTCCGGATTTCAACTGCTTCAGGCGACACTGATCAATGAAGTATACGGGTGCCGGGAAGAAACGCAAAAGCAGGGGCGTGCTCGGCTTGATTTCTCCTTTCCACGAGAACTCCTTATACTGGACTCTCTGAAGCACTCGAATCCGAAGAGGAGCGCAGCGTGAAGATCCTTGTGACGGGGGCAGCCGGGTTTATCGGCAGCCACGTCGTGCAGTGGCTTCAGAATGCCGGGCACGAGACCGTTTTTCTTGATAACCTGCAGACAGGCAAGCGCACCAATCTGCCTGCTGACGCGCCATTCTATGAAGTTGATTTGCGCAATCAAACGGGGCTGGCGGAGCTGTTCGCGGCGGAACGTCCACAGGCGATCGTCCATCAAGCAGCACTTGCGAATGTACGGGAGAGCATGGAGGACCCGATCACCTATGCCGAAGTCAACATAATCGGCACGTTACACCTGCTCGAATTGGCGAAGGAGTATGGCTGCAGCAAGTTCGTATTTGCCAGCACGGGCGGCGCAGTCTATGGCGAGGGCGATGACTGGGCAGAGAGCGAATTGGAGGAAGGCACGACGGCCCCAAAGCCCTCGACGCCGCCATTTACTGAGAAGAGCCTGGCCAGGCCTATGGACAATTACGGCGCCAACAAGCTCAGCTGCGAGCACTACGTCCAGCTATATGGCCGGAACTATGGCCTCCCATACGTCATCCTGCGCTATGCGAACGTCTACGGTCCCCGGCAGAATATCAGGGGCGAGGCCGGCGTTGTCGCCATTTTTGCCGGCGCTATGATCGCCGACCGCCCCACGCACATAACTGGCGATGGCGCCCAGGTGCGCGACTTTGTTTATGTTGAGGACGTCGCCAGGGCAAACGTCTTGGCTGTCGCAGCCGACATTAACGGTGTCTACAATCTGGGTACCGGCCAGCCTACGCAGATCAACACCATCTACCGGTTACTTGCGGAGCTGACCGGATATCGTCGCAGACCTGCCTATCTTCCCCGTCCTGCCGGTGAAGTGAGGGCGACTTGGCTGGACAGCACCAAAGCGGGACAGGAGTTGGGCTGGGAAGCGGAGGTTGATCTGCGGGAGGGATTGCGGCGAACCGTAGAGTGGGTCCGAATGACTGAGGTCCGCGGCTAGGTAGCTGGCGGAGCGCCTGCCGTTCGATTCAATTTCCACTGAATTTGCCATGCGCATAGTTGTCAGCGGCTGGTTCTGGGGGCAGTCCGGCACCGGCAGCGGTCAATATGTCAACCGGCTGTTGCCTCACCTGGTCTCCTTGACCACGCAGACCGACGACAGCAGCAGCCGGTATGCACCGGCGCAAGTGGACGACGGCGAATTCGCGCCCGAGTTCACGCTGCTCCTGCCGGGGGCACTGACCGCGGACGCGCAGCAGTTTCCTGGGTCCATCGCTATTGCGCCGCCCCCGCCGTTGCCGCGGCAACTGGCGAAGCTCTTCTGGGAGCAGGTAACCGTACCGATTTGGGCTCGGCGTCTGCATGCGGACCTGCTCCTTATTCCCTATTGGGCGGCACCTCTCTGGCAGCCCGTTCCAACAGTGGTCACAGTCCACGACTTGATTCCCTTGCTTCTGCCTGCCTACCGAGGCGGATGGCCGGGCTCACTGTATTCCAAGCTGGTTGGCCATTCCGCCCGGCGCAGTGCGGCCGTTCTGACCGTAAGCAAGGCTGGCAAGCGGGACATTGTCGCCCATCTGAAGCTGCCGGCCGACCGGGTATTCGCAGTCCACCACGGCCCGAACGACACGGGGCAGCGAATGTCAAATGCCGCAGCGCGACCCGACCCAGCCGGCGATCGCCGCTTTGACCTGCGATACGAAATTCGCGAGAAGTACGCCCTGCCCAACCGCTATTTTCTCTATCTGGGTGGATTCGACGCGCGCAAGAACGTGTCAGGCATCGTGCGCGCCTACCAAAGCTACCTGGATATGGGCGGGGATCCTGGAGTGCATCTGGTGTTGGCGGGCCCGCTGCCGGGCGTCGACACGGAGATCTTCCCGGACCCGCAAAGGCTTGTACGTCAACTCAAGCTGACCGACAGTGTGCGCTTCATCGGCTGGGTTGATGAGGCAGACAAGGGGCAACTCTATGCCGGCGCCACTGCCTTCCTCTTTCCCAGCACCTATGAGGGATTCGGCATGATGTTGCTGGAAGCGATGGCCGCGGGCGCGCCGGTGATCACCAGTTCGGAGTGAGTCGGAACTCCGACTGCTCGCCGCTGCCCGGCACGTGGCAGACCTGCCGGAAGTTGAGCGCAGGGTGGTCATCGCCGAACTCTTCCGTAATCTGCCAGAGTTCAGGGCTGTCCAGAAACACCGACATGACTGCGGCGCAGGCCGCCATTGGATTGGGCACTGAGTAATAGGCGGCCAACCAGGATTGGGCCGCTCTGACATATCTGCTTTCCGGCTGCTCCTCGGCAAGGCTGTCCAGGAGCGCATCGGCCTCAGACCTCTCATCACTCAGAGTCAGAGCCTGCACCAGGCGGAAATTCGCCAGCCCTCGCAGCAGCTTCATCTCCTCTTCCGGATCCGTCCCCTGCGTGCTGCACGGCTTCAATGACGGTGACTCGAGGATCTCCTTGTACATTTCGATTGCTATTTCATAGCCGGATGGGTATCCTCTTTGTCCTGCTGCCTGGAGCGCCACATTCGCTTCTATCAACCGCAGTCCCAAGCAGTTGCTGGCCTCGTCCGTTCGGTCATACGACCAGGTATAGCGCCGCAGAGGCGAGCCGTCAACACTGTACCAGATTTCGGTGTGGGAGACGGCCAGCCCGTCCTCATCCATGCCGCTGACGCCGCCGCTCAGCCACAAACGGCGGATTTGGGGCAGGGCCGTATCGTCAACTCTCGCAACGTCAACCAAGGCTGTACCTTCTGCGATCCTGGCGTCGGTTCCGAGCACCGACCGGTAGGAGCCGGTCACGCTGTCCCAGGTGATCACCTCCACGTGCAGCAGACAATAGGTCGTGCAGCGCTCCCGCTGCCAGACCAGATCGGCCTGGCCGTCGCCATTGGCATCGCCAAGGGCCAGGATCTTTGGCTCGCCGCGTTCCTTCGGGTCGTAGGCGGTCTGAAAGGTCCCGTCTTCCATCTGGTGCAGAATCAGGAGCACGCCTTCTGCACCGTCACGCCCGTAGCCGTTAGCGTCGGTGATCGCCGGGGCCGCGATCAGATCTCTCAGGCCATCCTGGTTCAGGTCATGGAATAACAGGCCGCCCCTTTCGCCACTCAGTGCGCCGCAGGAACGCAGCCAGGCTTCTATCGATTCCGGGAGAGAGTGCGCGTTTTGCAGACTTTCGCTGCCGGTGGAGGCCGCTGAGGCAAGGTTCACAGCTGCAGGGAAAGCGGACAGGTAGTCTGCGGCCGCGGACGGGCAATCCGGCAACCCCTCGATCTGAACCAGGTGCGGCTCAGACTCTTCCGGCGGGGTTAGCTCAAGGATCGGGCAGACTTCCTCTGGGGCAAATGTTGGGTTTGCGTATCCGTAATCGGCCAGAATATCGACAACGCCCGGCATTACCTCGGCGTAGACGCTCACAACTTTGCAAGCCGCGCGCGGGTCGCCGGTCAGCAAATAGTTGTCCAGCCAGCGCCGGCCCACGCCAGCGTAGACCTGATCGCCGAACTCGGATTCCAGCCGCTGCACAAGAGCCGCAGCCTCTATCGGATTCTCCAAATAACCCATGATGACAGCCAAGCGGAACAGAGCAAAGCTGCGCAGCTCGGAAAGTTCGTTGGGACGAATCCAGCAGGCTCTCAGTAGTTCGTTCCCCGCTGCATATGCATATAGCCACTGTGCCTTTTCCAGGTAACGTTCATCGGTAAAGGCCCTGTTGGCATCGAGCAGGCTATGGTAGAGGCAGTCGCTGGACGCAAGGATTACATCGTTCAAGGAGTAGGGCGCACCTCCAGTGCTGGTCCAAACGGCTGTGCGTTTTCGTTGCGGGCCGGCATCGGACCCTGCGTACTCTCCTCCAGTCAGGTGAATCTCCTTGATCTTTCCACTACCACTGCTGCTGATCAGCGACACGTTGGCTGAGGCCATCGTGATCGTGCCTTTAGTCCAGTCCCGCCATGCGACGCCGTCCCAGCTGCGGACGTGGACTGTGAGAAAGCAGGTGTTGGCCCCGCAGACGGAATCGGTCCAAACCACATCTGTCCGGTTGTCCCCATTGATGTCTTGTGTGGCCAGCAGTTCAATCGCACCATTGGCGGTGGCTGCGAAGCTCACTGAATGGGCCTTGCCGCCGCTGAGAATCACCAGTTCCTGCTGGTTCCCGTCTCCACCGGGCGACCTGCCACCGCTCCGATTGGCTGTCGATCTCGCGACTTCTTTATCGGGTCCGCTCGGGGTATATACAAGAACTGCGTCATCCACTCGATCGGAGTTTAGGTCGGTACTCGTCATCACTTTCAGGTCGGCCCCGCAATCCGCCAGAAAAGATGTAAGTTGGACGTGGCGGTTGGCCGCGGGTATGCCGAACAGGTCGGTCAGCGCCGGGCCCAGGTCGTCGGTCGCGCCCGGGCACGGGGGAAGGGTAACAGGCGTGGGAACAGGCAGGCTGATGCGCGGCATAAAGAACGGCTCTGGCTCACTTGTGGGCGCCGGCGTCAGATACTCCCCACTGGTCGCCGGCGTTCCTGCAGGCAGCGGCGCTACCGGCAACCCTTCATCGGTGGGCGTCGGCAGCAGGGCCGGGATCAGGAGCCGCTCACCCACAATCAGCGCATTGTCAGGGCGCAGTTGCTTGGGGTTGGCCGCCTGCAATTCGTCCACCGACATGTCGAATTTTCCTGCAACCGAAATCCAGCCATCCCCTCGCTGCACGATATAGAATCTATCCTTCCAACGAGGTGTATTAGGAATGAATAGACGCTCACCGACTATGAGCCAGCCGTTCGGGCGGATCGAGTCCGGGTTTGCCTCCTGAAGTTGGCTCACGGTCAGACCGACCCGCTGGGCGACCAGCGGCCAGCTGTCTCCCGGTTGCACCGTGTATATATAGCCGTTTTCCTGCGCCGAAACGGCAACGATCTGCAACAGGCAAATGAGCGCGATCGAAAGGAACGCCAGTCGCAACGCCAGCCTCATCCCATACTCCTGCTGATATATTGAGTCAGCCTTACCCTACATGTGCCAGGCGCCTGCTCGAAAGCTGTAACCTGACGCTGACGATTGAGGGGGTACCCTTTAGTATACTAACTGTCAATCCGGTGTACAAGCAACGCTCTCAAAGTTTTCTCTCGACGATTGGCCGACCCTTGCTGGCGGGGTACAATGCAGCGATGAACTCGACTGTTATCGTAGAAATGACGCGCATGGCCGCCACCGGGGAGGCGATCGGTCGCGACGAAGAAGGCCGCTTGATTTTCGTCGCCGATGCGATTCCAGGTGAGACAGTGGAGGTCGAGATCGTTCACGAGGCGCCGCGCCGCTGGCGCGGCCTTCTGCGTCGCGTGCTTGCGGCCAGCCCCGATCGAATCGAGGCTCCCTGCCCCCACTTCGGCCCGTCTCATCCGGTCACCTCAGCCGACGGAGGCCTCCTCAACAGTTCCTGGAGGAGCGCCGGCTGCTCCGGCTGCCAGTGGCAACATATCGACTATGAACGCCAACTCGCCCTGAAGCGGGAGATCGTCGTCGAAATCCTGGCGCGCGCAGGTGGGCTGGGCAAGTCATTGCGGAAGAGCAGAGAGATCGCCGATAAGATGGTGGCAGAGGTGATTGCCATTGCAGCGCCGGAGAGCGCAGAAACTACTGAAACGCCCCCTGTGTTGGATTTCGGATTCCGTACACAGATGCGCTTCAACCTGGCGGAATCCGGACGACTGACCTATCCAACGCGCAGTGGTGATCGGCTGGTGGTTGACGCCTGTCCCCTGCTGTACCCCCAACTGGCAGAGCTATTCGCGGGATTCGAGGAAGGCCAGAGCGGCGAACATGAGGATCAGGTGGAAAGCTCTTCACACCTCGGCGTAACCTTGGCAGTTGGCGGAACAGCCGGCCCGATAGGCGACGCCGATAAAGGCGTGCTTGTTCTCCACAGCGACCGCGACGACCTGCCCAGTCTCGAACTCGACCAACCGGTAAACGTTTTCCTGCTGCATGAGACCGACTCTCCTTCTCTTGAATTACTGGTGGGCGACTGGAACTACAATGTGCAGATCGCGGGCCGCCGGCTGACGGCTTACCCGCCCGTCGATGACAATCCTGGCAGCGGTCATCTGCTTGCGGACGAGGTCCTGGCGGCCGCGGCTGAGGAGCTCCTTGAACTCAGAACCTTTGAACATCTGCTGGAACTGGGGGCCGGCATCGGTGCACGCACTACGCTCCTGGCGGAACAGGTCGCCACGGTTGTAGCTGTTGAGGAAGCGGACATGAGCGCGGCGGCCCTGCGCGCCAATCTGGCCGGGCTGGACAACGCTGACGCCTGGCACGGCGCGATGCTCCCCACGATTCGCAAGCTGCGTCGCGCCGAATACCGCTTCGACGCCGCTTTGCTCGCTCCGCCCGATCGTCGGATCGAGCCGGAGCTGTTTTCCCTGCTCACGCGTATGCGGATCCGCCGCTGCGGCCTAATCACGGACGACCCGACGCGGCTGGCTAGCGCCCTGGCGGATGTGGACGAGGCCGGATATCGCCTTGCCGCGGTCCAGCCGATTGACCTCCGGCCACATCACTCGAATGTTACCCTCGTCGCCCGCTTCGACCGGAACTGAAATGGCAGACACCAACCATTGAGGAGTTGAAGGAGATGAGCGCTTCAATTGAGATCCGCACATTGAGTTCTGTTGAAGACTGCCGGACCCTGCAGGCCGTCCAGGACCTGATCTGGGGCGGCGATACCATGTCTATTCACGTGCTGGTGACGCAGTCCCATCACGGCGGGCTGCTCCAAGGGGCATTTGCCAGCGAGGGCGCGGAGGAAACGGATGGCATGGTCGGCTTCTCGTTCGGCTGGCCGGCGTTCGCTATCGACGGCTCCGGCGGGCGCAAGCTCAAGTTTCGCAGTCACATTATGGGCGTGTTGCCCACATGGCACGGGCGCGGCATCGGACTCGAACTGAAGAAGTCGCAGCGGGAAGAGCTGCTCAGCCAGGGCTGGACCGACCACGTTACCTGGACCTATGATCCGTTGCAACGTGTGAATGCGCGGCTGAATATCTGTCGTCTTGGCGCTGTCTGTACCACCTATGTGCGCAATGTGTACGGTGAGATGACCGACAGCCTTAACGCCGGTGTACCCACCGACCGCTTTGAGCTGGACTGGTATCTGAATAGTCCGCGCGTGC
>DAOUHX010000513.1:0-2209 GCA_034428395.1 Caldilineaceae bacterium | reverse complement strand
GGTCTTCGCGCTCTTTCTACTCCCCTTCGCCCCCTACTTTGCAGCTGTGTCCTGGGTCGGCTGGCGGCGTTCGCAACGTCTCCTGGCCGCCTACACCGTCTTTCCCCACGCTGCGTTGACCCTTCCGCTATTCTTCTTCGTCGACGAAATGGCAATGCCGGACTTCGCCTGGGTGGGGACACTCCTGTCGGCCGCCGCCGCTGCCGTGTCTGCTGTTCTTTTCTGGCTCACGCCACCGGCGGTTTCGAGCGCTCATGGAAACGGAGTGCGCGCGGCCGTGCTCTTTGGCGGTGTGCTTGTTTGTCAGCTGTTCAATGCGATCGGCTTTGGCATCGAGTCTGGCGGCATGGCCGGTTCTCTTTTGATGTTGATCCCGTTGACCGGCCTGGGCTGGCTCATCTTGAGTGGGTCGCTGCTCCTGCCGCCGATATTGCGACGGCTGGTTCGCCCGTTGAGAGCTGAAAGAGGCATCTCCATCCTTTCACATTGGAGCGGACAGCTACTATCCGGGACTCCCGCGGTCATGCAGCGCTTTGTCGGTGCAAAAGGCCTATTGCAAACTGTGAAGAATGGAGATGGTTCTTCCCAAGGAGACATTCAAATGAGCGAAGAAACTACTGCGGCAGTTGTATCCGAACCGCGCAGGAGTCATGGGCCGAACCTGGACTACGTCTACAAGCTGTCGATCGTGGTTCTGGCGGCGCTGGCAGTCATCCTCGTGGCGCTCTACGTGGGCAGGGCGGCGGTCTACAAGATTCACGAATTCGAGCGCGGGCTGCACCTGCGCGGCGGGCGCTTTCTGGGGGTACAGACGCCCGGCTGGCACGCGCAGATCCCGCTGGTCGACACGGTGATTATCGTCAAGGTCATCGAGAGGCTGGGTTACGTCGAGCGCATCCCGGCGATGACTTCGGATAACGTGACGATGGACGTCTCGCTGCAGTATACATACCGCGTGACCAACCCGGAGCGGTTCGCGCTGGCGGTGGACGACCCGGAACGCATCGTGTTCGAGTTTGTGCAGGGCCGGCTGCGCGATGTGATCAACACCAAGGCGATGACCGGCGTGATGAACCAGCGCGCCGAGATGAACCTGGAGATTATGCAGGTGTTGAAGGAGAAGGAGGACCAGTACGGGGTCGAGTTCATGACGGTGCAGATTCAAAGCGCGTCGCCGCCGGCGGAGGTGCTTTCCGCGATCAAGGACCGGATGGTGGCGGCGCAGCTGCAGGAGCAGGCCGAGGCCGAGGCGGCGCAGCAGCGCATCGCGGCCGACGCCCAATTCTACGCCGCGCAGAAGCAGGCCGATGCCGACGCCTACCGGATCACGGCGACGGCCGCGGCGGAGGCTGAGCAGATCCGGCTTACGACCGAGGCGCAGCAGCTGGCGGTGCGCGCCATACTGGGCGAGCTGGAGGGCAAGGGCGCGCTGGCGGAAAGGTATATCGACTATCTGATCGCCGGGGAGCTGAAGGAGAACAGCAAGTGGATCCTCGGCACGGGCGCGGAGCCGGTGCTCGAGCTGCGTCCGGACGCGGGAGAGTGACCGATGCGACGGGTCCTCTTACTGGTTGGGGCGGTTGTGCTCCTGGCATGGCTGCAGGGGACTGTGCGGCGCGAGCTGGCCGTTACGCGATTTCACAACGAGCTGATAGAGAAACGCATCTACGCCTACCGTGACTGGCAGAGTACGGGGGTGCGGGTCAACCAGGGCGATCTGGTCGAGATTGCGGCCTGGGGTGAGTGGCTGTACACGCCGGAAGAGTATCACGGGCCCAAAGGGCACGCTGAATATCCTGCGCCGGGCTTCTACCCGATTCCCCGCGGGCCGGGCGGCGCGTTGATCGGACGCATCGGCGAACATGGACAGCGCTTCTCCGTCGGCGAGCGTGCAACTCTGCAAGCGCGGGAGCACGGCATTCTCTACCTGCGGATCAACGACGATGTGCTGAGCGATAACGACGGCTGGGTCGCCACCCGGATCGATGTGACGCAGACCGATGAGTCTCTGCCCTGAGTTCAAGGCGTAGACTGTAGGGGAGTGTAAACGGAGGATTCCTCCCCTAGACTTTTACTCCTGATCCTCGCCATAGCTGTGGCCAGACATGATCGCCCGCAGTTCGGCGGCGGTGGAGGCGTTCTGCAGGCGGCCGATGCGGTCGGCTTCGCCGGCCAGCAGCTGCTTGACGTTGCTGAGGACACTCTCCAT
>DAOUHX010000512.1:0-3670 GCA_034428395.1 Caldilineaceae bacterium | reverse complement strand
CTTGATGTAGCGGGCATAGGTCGTGCCGCGCGAGCCGGTGTTGGGCGAAGCGTGAAGCTCGATCGACATCTTCACGTCCTCAGCCGTGAACGGCTCACCGTCCGCGGCCACGATCCCCTCCTTCACCGTAATCGTCCAGACAGTCTCGTCCTCGCTGGCCGAGAAGCCCTCCGCCAGCCGGCCCTCAAGTGTCCCGTCCGCGTTCATCCAGAAGAGCGTCTCAAAGGCCATGTTGAGCATGCCCGAGACTGCATATCCGCCGGATGTCTCGAATGGATAGGGATAGCGCTGCTGGAAGTATGTTCCCCAGCGCAGGACCTGTTCCTCTGCCATCGCCGTGTCCGCCGCCAGCTGCGGCCTTTCGCGCCATACCGGCGACCAGGGCATGTACGCGGTCGTCTCCGACATCGCTTCTTCTGTGCCTGCGGCCGGCATGCCCGCCGCAGGGGCGCACGCCGCGGTCACAACCAGCGCCAGGAGCATGAACAGGCCGACGACAACCTGGGACTTTCGGATTGCTTTCATTTTGCCTCTTCTCCTTGACTGTTTGGCTACGCACCTATAAGGGCGCGCAGTTTAAACGCCTACAGCAAACGAATGCTCCGTCAACACAAAGATCTCTACTTCGTTTCACCCCCTCGTCAAATCTCATTCTACTGCAACTTCGGTACGCTACGCCTTCAGGCTGAGCGCAATAACTGACCTCAAGCTGGCGCCGTCCGGCAATCGGCCGGCCAGACGCAGCCAGTTGCCAAAGTGATTCACCTTGCAAAAGGCAACCTCCGCCGCGCCGAGAGTTACGCTTGTCCCCTCATCGCACCAGCGGATTCCGTCCGCTGAAATCTGGACCCGCAACGTAACGCCTTCGAGGTCGCCCGTCCACTCCAATGTCCGCACAAAGAAGATCGCCTCGCCCGCCCAACCGCACTCGTAGGGCTCGGTCGCGAAGTCGCCGCGCAGCTCCTCGCTGCGCTCGACAATTGCGGTGTAACTCTCGCGCAGCATCGCTACCACTCCCCTGAAAGAAGGACCGAGTCGACATAGAGAAAGGCCCGCTTGTCCACGTCCGTCTCTACCCAGAACGCTACGTTGAGCATGCAGTCCAGGTTCGGCATTGCCGGGATCATCATCGGCCCCACGTCGCTGACGTCATGCACACGATCGTTGCACTGCAAATGCGTGATTTTCCGGGCAGCCAGGTCGAGGTCCATGCGCAGATAGTACCAGTTGTATTTGGTGGCGACTTCGTTATAACACAAAATCTGGTCTGAGTCAGGTACATCTTCCCAGCCGCTCGGCGCCAGGTGAAAGTGGGAGACGGTCTCTTTGCGGCCGCCAATGTCGTGGAACGGCTCCCGCTTGCGTTTGAACTGCCACCTGCGCACCGGTTCGCCGTCCAAGGCGTTGAGATAGCGCCAGTGCGGCATCCAGCGGTACTCCTCGTCCTGCAAGTCGAATAGGACCCCGACCGAGCGCACGTCGTCCACCGACAGTTGCAGCTCGCTTGCCTCCGGTTTGAAGGTGAAGTAGGCCTCCAGCCGGATTGGCCCGCGATGACGCCACGTCACGCGTTTGATCGAAACGCTGATTTCGCCGGCCCGCGGGCGCGTCGCCAGCTTGAGCGAATAGGTGCCCTGCATGCCGCCGTGCGTGCCCGTGTCCCAGTGCGTGCCGCTGCTCAGCATCGGCGGGCGCATATCCGCGTACTGCGGCAACATGCTGTCCAGGCTGTCCTCGTAATTGCCGATCAGCTCGACCCAGCCGCGCAGGCCGCGGTTGAAGTCGTCGTGATAAATGATGCGCGGCAGCGGATCGAAGCGGCTCAGCGCCGGGTCTGTGTTCAGGATTGCCCTCATCGGGTCTGCCATAGCTTTCCTTTCTCGGCCTGCTCTTCAACCAGGGAGTCTACGAACTCCCTTTCGGCTCATCTTCTCCCTCTATTTGAATCCCAGCTCCACCAGCTTGCCCACCATCCCCTGGATGCGCGGGCTGTCGCTGTACAGAAACGCGTCTTCGTAGATGCGGCCCGACTGCGTGTGCTGCATATTCTCCACGTTCCTCAGGTTGCCCTCGTATGTCCGCTTCAGGTATTCGATGTGCGCATCCTTGTTCGGCTGCGCGCCGAAATTCATCGTGAACATGCGCCGCCCCGTTCTGCCGCCGAACGCGGCATGCCACAGGTTCTGGTTGAAGAAGACCACGTCGCCCGGCTCCGACTCCAGCGGGAAACAGGGCACGCCGCTGCCGTCGGTGCCGAATGGCCGGTGATCGGGATCGCGCCGCTGCCCTTTGAGCGGGTCAAGCGCGCCGTGCAACGGCATCCGGTGCGAACCGGGCACGACGCGCAGGCAGCCGGTATCCTTTGTCACCGGGTCCAGGTACAGCGCGACCTTGATGCGCCCGTAATCGAGGACCGAGCCGTCAGGATGCCAGCCAGTGTCGCCGACGTAGAGGTTGCCGTCCGAGCCGATCCAGACGAAACCGGGCCCGAGCAGCTGTTCGAGCGGCTGGTAGATGCGGTCGTCCTCGACCAGTCCGCTCAGCAGCGGCCTTTTCTCGATGAAGCCGAGCACCGCCTGCCGCGCCGCCCCCTCAAACCGCTGCCCCTGCCGGTCCTCCGTCAGCACATCATCGAACGCGCGGCAGATCTCCTCCATCTCGCTCTCCGAGAAGCAGTGCCGCCGGATGACAAATCCGAATGTTTCAAAGTGGGCGATCTGTTCCTTAGTCAACATAGCCAAACTTCCCTTCCTGCTGCGCGGCAGCGTTCATTCTTTCTGTTTACCCGATCCCGATATCGCGCAGATAGGCGCGTGTGCGCACGGCGATCGGCAGAGGCTTGTCGAACGGCGCCGGGTACATGTCCTGCTCGACCACCGCCCAGCCGTCGAAGCCGATATCGTGCAGCACGTCGCGAAATGCATGATAGTCGACCCACCCCAGCTCCGGCTCGACGAACATATCCATCTTGACCGCCTCGGCAAAGGTGACGCCCGATGCCTCGACCTGCTTCTGCACCTCGCGATCGACGCTCTTGATGTGCAGATAGGGGATGCGCTCGTGATGGTCCCGCATGAACCCGATCGCGTCGCCGCCGCGGTAGGCGTGATGCCCCACGTCCAGGCAAATCCCCACCCGCTCCGGGTCGGTATCTTCGAGGAACTTCTCGATCTGCTCCGTATACTCGACGTGACACTCGGCGTGCGGATGAAAGACCAGCTGCAGGCCGAACTTGTCGATGGCGATGTCGGCCACCCTGTGCGTCGTGTCGATCAGCCGCTTCCACCCGTCGTCGTCCAGCTCGGTCTCCTCGACCAGCTCGCCCGTTTTCAAGTCCGAGTACATGCCGTCGATCAGAACCAGGAACTTGGCGCCCAGCTCAACCAGCTGCTCACCCGCGCCCAGTACCTGCCGTTCAAGCTCTGGCCATTTCTCCGGGTTTTCCAGGCTCTCCATCGCGAACGTGCCCGCCACCTTCAGCCCGCGGCTGTCCAGCTCGCGGCGCAAGGTCGGCAGGTCGGTCGGCAGATAGCCGTACGGACCCAGCTCGATCCACTCGTAGCCGGCCTCGGCCGCCTCATCCAGAAAGCGATGCCACGGGGTCTGTAGCGGATCTTCCGGGAACCAGATGCCCCACGAGTCCGGTCCTGTTCCTACCTTTACAGCCATT
>DAOUHX010000511.1:0-2705 GCA_034428395.1 Caldilineaceae bacterium | reverse complement strand
CAGCCGCCGCGCCGGCCCTTCCACCGCCAGCAGCAGGCCGCTCTGAAAAACGCCCAGCGCCAGCAGCGTCACCCTCGGCGGCAGGCTGTTGCTGATCTCCTCCCCGCGCACCGACACCATGCTGATCGGATACGGGCCGAGCGAGACCAGCGCGATCAGCGCGGCCAAACCGCCCGCGGCCCACAGCAGACAGCGTCGCGGGTTGCCCAAGCCCCCCGCCTGCCACGCGTAACCGAGCTGGTGCACCGCCAGCCACACGAAGAGATAGTTGAGCCAGCTGAGCAGGTCCCAGCCCGCGCCCAGCGCCAGCAGGTCGACGAGCGCGACCGCGCCCGCCAGCGCCCAGAACGATGCCATACCGTAGCGCCGCCACGCGCGCTGGGAAAGCGGCACGAGCAGCACGCCAACGATGTAGACCACCAGGAACCAGGCCGGCAACAGCGCAAACTGCGAGGCAATCCGCAGCATGAAGCTCTCCCCGAAAAAGCTGTAGCTTCCGAAACTGATGTTGCCCGTGGCCCCAAGCCCGATCAACGTCCAAACCGCCAGAACCGGAAGGACCGGAACGATCAGACGCCGCAGCCGGCCGGCCAGCCACGTGGCATATCCTTCCCCCCGCCCCACGGCCGACTGCCAGCCAAGTCCGTTGACATAACCGCCGACGAGAAAGAAGACCGGCATCACCTGAAAGAGCCAGGTCAGCCAGACCGCCCAGGGGACGACGGAGAGCGCCTCCGTTATCACGACATTTTGACCATCTTCGTCATAGACGGCGATCGCCAGCCAGTGGCCGCTGATCACCAGGCAGATCGAGGCGGCGCGCAGAAAATCGACGTAGCGGTTGCGCTGCGCCGGTGTCTGCGCGGCGATGCGGGCGGCCCCGGACCAGAGGAAGAGCTCTACGATGGCCTCCTTCGGGGAAACGAAACGTGAGGCGTTGCGCCTCTACGCCTCCTATTCTGCTCAAAAAGGGGTATTCCTGCAATCCGCTTCAGTTCTGCCGGCCCCGCAGCCGCGGGTCCAGCACGTCGCGCAGCCAGTCGCCCAACAGATTCGCACCCAACACCACCAGCATGATCGCCAGCGCCGGAAAGACGCTCGGATACCACGCTGTCGTCACGAAATCGCGCGCATCCGCCACCATCTTGCCCCAGGTCGGGATCAGCGTCGAAACGCCGAACCCGAGAAAGCTCAACGCCGACTCCGTCAGGATCATCGAGCCGAACGAAAGCGTGGCCGCCACGATCACCGGCGCCACCGCATTCGGCAGAATGTGGCGGAACATGATACGCGCGTCGCCCGCGCCGATCGCGCGCGCCGCCTCCACAAAGTCCCGCTCGCGAATGCTCAACACCTCCCCGCGGATCAAGCGCGCATAACCGACCCACGCGCCGATGCCCAAAAAGAGGATGATGTTCAGCAGCCCCCCGCCGATGAACGCGACCGCCGCGATCAGCAGCACCAGAAAGGGAATCGCCGTCTGCGTATCCGCCACCCGCATGATGATGTCGCCCGCCAGCCCGCCGCGGTAACCCGCAATCAGCCCCATCACAATGCCGGTGGCGATGCCGACGATCGTCGCCGTCGAACCCACCAACAGCGAGATGCGCGACCCCACCAGCACGCGGCTGAACACGTCGCGGCCGATGTTGTCCGTGCCCATCAGGCCCGCGCCGTTCTCACCGTCGAGCCAGACCGGCTTGGCAAAGGGCCTGCCCAGATCGATCGCGATCGGGTCCTTCGGCGCCAGCATCGGCCCGAAAATCGCCATGAACGCAAAGCCAATCAAAAGCGCGCCGCCAACAATGCCCTGGCGGTGCTTCCACGCCTCAGCCCACGTGAACGTGGTCCGTTTGCGGCTGGCAAGTTCCTGCTGTGCGAGCAACGTAGCCATCTGTCCTAATAGCTAGCGGTGGCGGACACGGGGGTCAACCATGACATAGACGAGATCCATAACCAGAAACGTAACAACCGTTAGAACCGAGAATAAAATAACGTCAAGAAACACCACCGGATAGTCGCGGGCCATGACCGACTGGGCCATGAGGTTGCCGACGCCGGGCCAGGAGAACACAACTTCGACGACGACGACGGTACCAATCAAATGCGGCAATGACGACAACGTCACCGTGATCACCGACAGGCTGCCGTTGCGCAGCGCATGTCCGAATATCACCGCCCGCTCCGACAGACCCTTCGCACGCGCCGTGCGCACGTAGTCCTGCCCCAGCGCCTCCAACATGCCCGAACGCGCAATGCGCGCCACCGTCGCAATCAGCCCCGTCGACAGCGTCACCGCCGGCAGCACCAGGTGCTTCCACGTCCCCACACCCGAAGTCGGCAACAGCCGCAGCTGCACCGAAAATATCAATATCAGTACGATCGCCAGAAAGAACTGCGGCGTCACAATTCCCAGCACCGCGCCCATCGTCGCCGCCGTGTCGATCATCGTCCCCCGCCGCAGCGCGGCCACGATCCCCAGCGGCAGCCCCAGCGCAATCCCCAGCACCAACGCCGCCGCACCCAGCCGCAAACTGTTCGGCAGCCGCTCGAAAATCACCGTCGTCGTCGGCACCCCGTAACGGAACGAGTAGCCGAAATCGAACTGCAGCGTCCGCTGCCAGAAGACGAAGTACTGGATGATCGGATGCTTGTCCAGCCCCATCTTGCGCCGGATCTCCTGGTACTCCTCCTGGATATCCTCA
>DAOUHX010000510.1:0-4503 GCA_034428395.1 Caldilineaceae bacterium | reverse complement strand
CGCGACGATATTCACCGGACTGAACCAGCGCCACACCGGCTTCGTCGGCTACAATGATCGGATCGACTGGCATTACGACTGCACGATGCCCGGCCTGCTGGCCGAAGCCGGCTACCATACGCAGTGCGTCGGCAAGATGCACACGCATCCGTCGCGCAACCTGATGGGCTTCCACAACGTCGTGCTGCACGACGGCTATTTGCACCGCGAACGCTCGAAGCGGGACGACTACGAGCTGGTCGACGACTACACGCCCTGGCTGCGCGAGCGGCTGGGGCCTGAGGCCGACTACATCGACACCGGCGTCGGCTGCAACGGCTACGCGGCCCGTCCCTGGGTTTACGACGAGATGCTGCACCCGACCAGCTGGGTCACGACGATGGGTATCGACTTCCTGCGCCGCCGCGACCCGACCAAGCCCTTCTTCCTGATGCTCTCCTACCACCGGCCGCACCCGCCCCTGGACCCACCGCGGGACTTTCTCGACCGTTATCTGAGCAAGCCGCTGCCGGACCCGGTGATGGGCGACTGGGCGCCGGACAGCCTGCCGGTGCGAGGGCTGGACAGCCCGATCCCGACCGATGCGGCGCAGCGCGACTACGCCCGCCGCGCCTATTACGCGCAGATCAGCCACATCGACTACAGTCTCAACCGCGTCTTCCAAGCCCTATTCGAGAACGGCCTGCTCGACTATACGGCCATCGTTTTCACAGCGGACCACGGCGAGATGCTTTACGACCACAACCACGTGGCCAAGGGCTATCCGTTCGACAGTTCGGCGCGCCTGCCGTTCATACTGCGGCTGCCGCGTCCGAGCAACCCGCACCATCGGAGCCGGCGGACGGACGAGCCGTTGCGACAGGTGCAGCAGGTCGTCGAGTTGCGCGACCTGCTGCCGACGTTCTGCGACCTGGCTGGACGCGATACGCCGGCGCACGTCGACGGCCGCAGCATCCTGCCGCTCACGCGCGGCGAAACCGGCGGCTGGCGCGAATACCTGCACGGTGAGCATTTCATGCAGGAGGACTCCAACCAGTGGCTGACCGACGGCCGCGAAAAGTATGTCTGGTACAGCCAGACAGGCCGTGAACTCCTCTTTGACCTGCAGGAAGACCCTACTGAACTACACGACCTGGCGGCCGCGCGTCCAGAGCGGGTTGCCTACTGGCGCGGTCGTCTGATCTCGGAACTCGATGGCCGCGAAGAGGGATATGTGCAGAAAGGGAATCTTCTGGTCGGGCGCCCCATAAGCCCGACGCTGGTGGAGGCGGGTCGTTACCGTGAGCGGTAGGCGTTGTCTATGAAACGACGCGATCGGGTCCTCGACGGCGGCGGCTAGTAGACCGGAATCCTCGCCTTCTCCAGGATTGCATGCACGTTGGCCGCGGCCAGGGGATAGCTCTCGTCCGGCAGGTGCTCGAGCATCATGTAGCCGTCCGGATGCTCCTCATGCCACAGGCGCAGCGCGGTCCCCAGGTCCAGTTCGCCCTCGCCCGGTACCTCCTCGTCCATGTGGATCAAGAAGCCGTCGCGCACGGCGATATCCTTGCAGTGCGCGATGGCGCTGACCGGCCCCATGCAATCGAAGATGTGGCGCAGCCGCACCCTGCTGTCGTAGACCTGGTGCAGCGTTTGGAAATGGTTCACGTAGTCCATCACCAGCCGCATGCGCGCGCTGCCGACGTCGCGGATGACGGCGCGGTTGAATTCGGGCGAGCGCATGATGGTCAGGAGATGGGTTTCGACGACGACGGTCTGTTCGAGGGATTCGGCGACGGAGGCCAGCCAGCGCAGTGAGTCGAGGAGGCGGTCGCGGCAGGCCGGCCGGTGGTTTTCGCGGTGGGGGCTGTAGGACCCATTGGGACTGAGGCTGCCGCTGCGGATCAGGGCCGCGTGGGCGCCGAGCGCGCGGGCGATGCCGAAGCCGCGGCGAATGTCCTCGAGCAGGCGGGCGCGGGCGTCGTCGTCGGGGTCGAAGAGGCAGGCTCGGTAGCCTATGCCGACCTGCACGATGTCGATGCCCTCGTCGGCAAAAAGCAGCCGCACGCGCTGCCACATCGGCGCGGTGGCCGGCGGCGAGTCTTTGGCGGAGATCGACAGGCCCACCCCTGTCAGCCGCAGCGCGCGGATCGCGGCCAGGTGGCGGGTGCGGATTTCGGCCGGATTGGCGGGCAACATGCCGACAACGCCCAGTCTCATATGGCAACTCCACCTACGCGGCCGGCGGTTGACCGCCGGATTGTTGACATCCTCCGAACATACAGTAGAATCGATTCATTCTCGCACGATTATATCATGAAATTTTATTCTAAAGCGCAAACGGCCGGCACGATTTCTGCAGGCGCAACAGCAGCGCTTTAAGGAGGGTCCGATTGGCCGAACAGGAGAGGCGCGCAAGCGGCGTCCTTGCAGAGTTGACACAGGTACTGGCTTACGTGGAGGAGCACCGGCAGGCGTTTATCGACCGGCTGCTGACCTATGTCGCCCGGCCCAGCATCAGCGCCCACGGGGTCGGCATCGAAGAGACGGCCGAATTTCTGCTCGGCTACCTGCAGGGGCTGGGCATGGAGTCGCAACTGCTGGCGGGCGGCGGGTGGCCGTTCGTGTACGGTCGCAACTGCCGGAGCCCGGGCGCGCCTACGGTCCTGCTTTACGGCCACTATGACGTACAGCCGCCCGATCCGCTGGAGGCCTGGGAATCGCCGCCGTTTGAGCCGGAGATACGGGACGGGCGCATCTGGGGTCGCGGCGTGGGCGACAACAAGGGGCAGCATCTGGCCCAACTGCTGGCGATCGAGTCCTGGCTGGCCGTTAGCGGCGGCCTGCCCTGCAATGTCATTGTGCTGCTCGAAGGCGAGGAGGAGGTCGGCAGTCCCCACATCAGCGACTGCGTGCGGGCCTATCGCGATCTGCTCGCCGGCGCCGACCTGGTGATCACCGCCGACGGTCCCGTCCACGAAAGCGGGCAACCCTGCATCAAGTTCGGCCCGCGCGGCATCGCTTCGTTCGAGTTGCGCGTGCGCCACGCCGAGCGGGACTTCCACTCCGGCAACTGGGGCGGCGTCGCGCCCAACCCGATCTGGACGCTGGTGCACCTGCTGGCGACGATGAAGAACAGCCGCGGTGAAATCACCATCGACGGCTTTTATGACAACGTCGCCCCGCTTGGAGAGCTGGAACGGGCCGCGTTGGACGCGCTGCCGGTTGACACGGCGGCGGTTATGGCCGGCGCCGGCCTGGCGCGCCTCGACGAGCCGCAGGAGCGGCCCTTTTTCGACCGCTTGGCGGCCTGGCCGACCTTCACCATCAACGGTTTCCACAGCGGCTACGGCGGCCCGGGCACCAAGACGGTGCTGCCGTGCGAGGCGACGTTGAAGTGCGACATGCGCCTGGTGGAGAATCAGGGTGTGGAAGAGATTCTGGACAAGGTGGAGGCGCACGTCTGCGGCCACGCGCCCGAGGTCGAGGTGATCCGGCAGGGGGGCATGGAGCCTTCCAGCACGCCGCTCGACTCCCCCTACACGCAGCCGTTGCAAAGGGCATTTCGCGCGGCCCAAGGCGAAGACCCGCTCCTCATCCCGGCGATGGGCGGCAGCCTGCCCGACTATGCCTGGACCAAAATACTCGGCGTCCCCTCCTTTACGACGCCTTACGCCAACCACGACGAGGCCAATCACGCTCCAAACGAGAACCTGGAGGTCGAACGCTTCATCGCCGGCATCCGTACGGGGGCGGCTGTGCTGGCTTACCTGGGCACTCACAGTTGAAAGGAACTAACATGCTACGCATAGGCATCATCGGATATGGCCGCCGCATCGCCAGCATGGCCAAAGGGCTGGAAATCTTCGACATTCCCTACCGCGTGACAGCCGTGGCTGACCCGCGCGGCGGTGAGATCGGGGCGATCAACGATCCCTTCCTCGCCGACGCCCGTTTCTACGCGACTGCCGACGAGCTGCTGGCCACAGCCGGCGAACTGGATGGGATCATGATCGGCACGCGTTGCAATCTGCATACGGAGATGGCCCTCAAGGTCGCGCCGACAGGGCTGCCTCTCTTCCTGGAGAAGCCGGTCGCGATCACGTTCGACGAAGTGCGGCGCCTGGAGGCGGTCTACCGGAACCACGCGGCGCCGACGGTGGTCTCGTTTCCGCTGCGGCTCAGCCCGATCGCCCAGAAGGTGCGCGAGATCATTGAATCCGACCAGGTCGGCAGCATTGAGCAGGTTGTCGCCTTCAACGATGTGGGTTACGGCAGCGTCTATTTCAAGAGCTGGTACCGCAACTACGAACTGAACGGTGGGCTGTGGCTGCAGAAGTTCACGCACGACGTCGACTATATCAACTACCTGCTGGAGGCGCGCCCGCGCTGGATCAGCGCAATGAACGCGCGCAGGGTTTTCGGCGGCGACAAACCGTTCGACCTGCAGTGCAAGGATTGCCCGGAGCAGGAGAGCTGCCCGGAGAGCCCGTTCGTGCGCTTTCGCACCGGCTTTGAAGGCGG
>DAOUHX010000509.1:0-1538 GCA_034428395.1 Caldilineaceae bacterium | reverse complement strand
GGCCAGGTCATAACCGTACTGCTCTTTGAAAGCGGCCTGCTCGTCCGGGTCCTCGAAGAGCTGCCTGTCATAGACAAGGATACGCGTGGTCACGTTGAGCGGCAGCCCCCAGATCTGGTCGGGGAAGAGCCCCACCATCGTGTGCGTACCCCACACGGAGGAGATGAAGTCATCGACGTCGATTTCGTCGCGATCGCGCTCAATCAGGTCATTGACCGGCTCCAGCCAGCCCGCGGCAGTGTGATCGGGGATCCAGCTGGGCGACTCGCGGAAGACATCGTAGAACCCGGTCTCGGCCTGAAATTCCGAGACCATCTTCTGTAGCATCGCGCCGCCTGGCAGCAGGTCGACCGCAACGCGGATGCCGGTCTCCTTGTAGAACGCATTCACCATGTCGGGGATGACCCAGCTGACCGGCTCGTACGGGGCCAGCATGCGCAGCACCGTGCCCTCATAAGGCTTCGGCTTGTCCTCGGCCGGCATCTCCTCCCCGCGGGCCGCCGCCTTGGCGGCTTCGGCTTCAGCCAGCGCCGCCTCTGCCGTAGCCTGCGCGGCCGCGACTTCAGCCCTGGCTTCCTCAAGCGCCGCGCTGTCGTCGGTCGGCGGCGCGCACTGGGTGGCTACGAGGGCGAGAATCACCCCCAAAATGACGAGTTTCCACAAATTTTTCGTCTTCATGGTCAGGTTCCCCTCCTTGTCTCTGGTTTTTATCCGAATCGACTGAAGCAGAGCACAGCCTGTTCGCCGTGTCTCACCTCCTTTCCGACCAGTCCATCTGCAGGGTTTTCCAAACGTTGCTGCGGCACCTTTGCCGGCGAAGTATACTACGTCTGCCGGGGAGCCGTCTACAGGTCAAAATCCGCCCGGCGCGCCGCCGGCAAGCCGCTTACGTGCGGGTGCAGTCCAAACAGAATCACAGATTCCATTACCTCGGGCAGAACCGGAGCCATATCCGGCCCCCGCAGTTCCCGGCCACTGGCAACTGACCACTGGCAACTGACGTTGGACGGTCGGGCCGTTCCGGCCCTCCCTTGTGCGGGGGGACTCCCCCCGCAACGCCCCCCTTGACGTACGTCCCGCGCCGTGTGTGGGGTCAATGCAGCCCTGTGCTCCCTGCGGCCCAACGCGCCGCCCCCACGTCAGCGAACGCCACGGCCACGGTAGGGGATTGGGGGCAGGCCTGGTGCCTGCCTCTGTCTCTCCCAAGAGCCGCTTTACAATTCCAGCCACCGCCGGCATGAATGCCCCACCAAACGAATCCCGCCCCAAGGGTGGGCTGCACCCCTTACGCGCACCGGTTGACAGCAGGCAACGTTTTCACTACCATGCAGGCAATTCGGTTACGGGACACCCGACCCTTGCCGGGAACCGGCGCTACAGGAGGAGGCAATCGATGCCCACGTATGAGTTGTCAAATCAGGTTGCCATCGTCAGCGGCGCCGGTCAGGGGATGGGACGCGCCATCGCCCACCGCCTGGCGGATGAAGGCGCCAGCGTGGTCGCGGCCGACATCAATCTGGAGTCCGCCGGCCGCGTGG
>DAOUHX010000508.1:0-7199 GCA_034428395.1 Caldilineaceae bacterium | reverse complement strand
AACTTCGTCATCCGCTCGCCCGCGCTGTGGTTGCTGGGCGGACTGGCGGACAGATTCGGTCTTTCAACCGCATTTCTGATCAGCGCAGTACTGGCTCTTGCCACCGCCCCCGCCGTCTTCTGGCTGCCGCAACGGCAGCGGCAAGAATCGGGCTAGGAAAGACTCAAAGGATGAGCTGCCAGAGGCGGGGCAAAAAGATGAGCAGCCCCGTGACGACGCTGCCCACTGCCGCCACCAGGATGGCAGCGGCGGCGGTGTCCTTGGCGGCCTTGGCCAGGGGATGGAAGGCGGGCGAGGCGAGATCGACGACGGCCTCGATGGCGGTGTTAAAAAGCTCAAGCGCTATAACCAAAGCGATGAGCGCGGCGATGACAGCCCACTCGACGCGGCTGATGCGCAGGACGAATCCGGCGATAACTGCGAGCGCGGCGACAGTGACGTGTATGCGGAGATTGGGTTGGCTGCGCACAGCATGGAGCAGGCCGGTGAGCGCGAAGGAAAGACTCTGGCCAAAGTTTCGGGCGCGGGCGGGCGGCTCCATGTCTCAGTCCTGCGCGCCGATCCGGGACGAAAGGTCTTCGCATGTCAGTCCGGCGAGGACTCGCGTTTGCTCGCGCCACATGGCCGTACGGCCCTCCTCTGAATCGTGGTCAAAGCCGAGCAGGTGCAGGGTACCGTGGACAACCAGCAGTTGGAGTTCTGCGGCCAGCGAGTGGCCAAACCGCCGCGCCTGGCGGGCGGCGTAAGGGAAAGCAAGCAGCAGATCGCCCAGATCGGAAGCCAGTTCAACAGCCAGGGCCTCCGGCAGTCCGGCTTGGAGCGGGGGGCCTTCCTGGATAGCGAAACTGAGCACATCGGTCGGCGCGTCCTGGCCGCGGTAAATGCGATTGTGATGCTGCACGATAGCATCGTCTACGACCTGGATCGAGATGGCGCGTCTCGTCTGGCTGCAGGCGCACAGAGTTGCGTAGGCAGCCTCCCTCAGCCAGGCGGCATCGACGCTGGCCTCAAACTGCTCGTCGATATGTACCAGGACTTGCGCGTCGTTCATCTGACTCAGTTCGTCGCCGCTCCGCGTCTCGAAGCGCAGGGTAAGGTGCCCGGGCAAGACCTCGGATGATTAGCTTTAGCCCGTCCCATTATAGCCCTGGGCGCGCATGGGGCAACATCTTGCCGAGGGGAGATCGTCTCCGCTAGAATAGGGGCGGCCGCCCCGCCGCAGGTTGACCCGGCGGCCAGTGTAAACCAGCCTTGAGCGGGCAGCATCATGTTCTTTGATCGAGCCAAAATCCATGTGCAGGCGGGTGCGGGGGGAAACGGAATCGTCGCGTTCCGGCGCGAGAAATTCGTGCCCAAGGGCGGTCCGGCGGGAGGGACCGGCGGACGCGGCGGCGACGTCTACGTTATAGCCGATCCTGACCTGAACACGCTGCAAACGTTTCGGCGCAGGGTCCATTTCCGCGCCGAGCGGGGGCGGCATGGCGGCGGAAACCAGAAGGCGGGGGCAACCGGCGAGGACCTGCTGATCCCGGTGCCGGTCGGAACGATTGTACGCGTCGCGGAGAGCGACAAAGTACTGGCGGACCTGGTGGGGGCGGAAGAGCGGGCCCTGGTCGCGCGGGGAGGTCGGGGCGGGCGCGGCAACGCGGCGTTCAAGAGCGGACGCAACCGGGCGCCGCGGCTGGCCGAGAACGGTGAGGTAGGCGAGGAGCGCTGGTTGTCGTTGGAACTGAAGATCGTGGCCGACGCGGGAATCGTGGGCGTGCCGAACGCGGGCAAGTCGACACTGTTAAGCGTGATCAGCCAGGCCAGGCCAAAGATCGCCGACTATCCGTTCACGACAGTTGTGCCCAACCTGGGCGTGGCGGACGTAAACCACGTTCAGATCGTATTTGCCGATATTCCCGGGCTGCTGGAGGGGGCCCACGACGGCGTCGGGCTGGGGTTGGACTTCCTGCGCCATATCGAACGCAGCCGCGTTCTGGTCCATCTGCTCGACGGGGCGAGTCCCGATCCGCTGGGCGATTTTGAGGTGATCAATCAGGAGATGACGCTGTTCAACCCGGCGCTGGCGGAGCGTCCGCAATTGGTCGTTCTCAATAAGATTGACCTTTCCGAAGCGCGGGCAGTGTGGCCTCAGCTGCGGGGAAAACTGGCGGAGGGGGGCCATGAGCTGCTCGCTATCAGCGCAGTCAGCGGGGAAAACGTGCAGCAGCTCCTCTATCAGGTCAAAACGTTGCTGGATGCGCTGCCGTCGGCGGACAGGACTGAGACGGTCGAGGCCCTGCCCGTGCTGTCGCCCGAGGCGAATGAACGCGCGTTCAGTATCACGCGATTGGAGGATGACCTCTGGCTGGTCGAGGGAATAGCGATAGAACGGACAGCGCAGATGACCAACTGGGACTACTACGAGGCCGGCTTGCGATTCCAGCGGATACTCTCGGCGATGGGAATCTCCGATTCGCTACGCGAAGAGGGGATTGAGGACGGCGATCGCGTTCAGATCGGCGCAGTTGAACTCGTCTGGGGATTCGAGAACGCGTTGGGAGAGTAGCGGACATTGAGCGCGCCGAGAAGATGAGTCGCGAAACAACACACAACCGGATCGGCGTTTTAGGCGGGACCTTTGACCCGATTCACATCGGCCATTTGATTCTGGCCGTTGAAGCCCGGCATCAGCTGCAGTTGGACCGCGTCTACCTGGCGCCGGCCGGCGATCCACCGCACAAACAGAACAACCCGATTTCACGCGTGCATCACCGGCTGGCCATGTGCCGGCTGGCAGTTGCCGACGACAGCGGAATTGACATCAGCCTGATCGACGCAGAGCGGCCGGGACCTCACTACACGTCGGATATGCTACGGCTCCTCCGTGCGCGCGTCGACACAGAGGCGCAGCTCTTCTTCCTGATGGGGCTTGACAGCCTGCGCGATCTGCCGACTTGGCATGAACCTGTCTGGCTCGTGAGGAATTGCCGGCTCGTGGCCCTTCAGCGGCACGATGTCGAAATCGACTGGCCGGCGTTAGAAGCCCAGATTCCGGGCGTGCGCGAGCGCGTAGTCATTCTTGATATGCCGGAAGTAGACATCGCCAGCAGCGCCCTGCGCGAGCGAGTCCGGTCGGGACAGCCGATCCGGTATCAGGTCCCGCACGCGGTGGAGCACTACATCCGTGAACACGGACTGTACGGCGGCTAAAAGGGGCGTGAAGAGGATTCAGCGCGCGGCGCCTGGCGGGCCCCGTGCGCGCGGCTCATTCGCTTTCGCTGTTTGAGTCGACGAGGAAAGGCAGAGGGTGTGTCTCCGAATGGAGGAGAGACGCTTCATGTAAATTGAAACCCAGTTGCTCAAGCGCCTTGAGAAATTGGGTGTCCTCCAGCGAGGTCAGTTGATCGGTCGTCATGCTTCTGAGCATGTCGGCATTGGTCATCTTGATGGCAGCCGCTTGTTCGACTTCGATGTCCGGCTGAATGCCCTGCCCCTTGATCAGATTGCCGTCGGGTGTCATCCAGTTGGTGACGCCGAGAAGGATGGCGGAACCGTCGCTGAGATCGAACTGGTTGAGGACAGTGCCGGTGCCGAAGGTCGTTTCGCCGATGAGGACGGCGCGATCGTTTTCCTTGAGCGCGCCGGCGGTGATTTCACCTGCGCTGGCGGTTCCCTCATTGATGAGAACGATCAACGGCATCTGCCTGGCGTAACCCCAACCGCGCGAACGGTGGACAGTCTGATTGTCGTGTGCATCGGCCTCGATCAGAATCACATCCCCCTCGGGAAGGAAGTGGCTATTGGCCTCAATCGCCTGGTGGAGGAATCCACCGGGATTGTTGCGCAGGTCCAGGATGATACCCTGGTAAGTATTGGCTTCGGTAATCTCGCGCAAGGCGGATTCGAGCTCCTTGTCGACGCCGAACGTAAACTGGGAAATCGAGACGTAGGCCAGCTCGGTGTTCGGGATGGCGCTCCAGGCGACGCTGGGGACTTCGATTGTGTCGCGGATGATAGAGACTGTTACCGGTTCTTCGACATCGGGGCGGCGAACGGTCAAAATGACCTCTGATTCCGCGGGGCCGCGCACGAGAAAGATCACCTGGTCGAGGGACTTTCCTTCGACTGATTCCCCATCGACCTCCAAGATAATATCGCCGGCGAGAATGCCGGCGGATTCGGCGGGCGATCCGTTTATCGGGGCTACGATTGTAACGTTGCCCTCCTCCATCGAGACGTAGGCGCCGATTCCCTCGAAGGAGCCCTGGAGGCTGGTCTGGTGGAGTTCGACGGCGTCCGGTGCCAGGAAAGTTGTGTGTCCCTCATCTCCCAATGAGGCAATCATTCCCTCTATGGCCCCGTAGGTCATGGCGGTGAAGTCGACTCGCTCGCGGTCGACGAAGTGTGCTACGACGTAGTCCCATGCCTCCCAAAAGATGCCGAATTCGGCAGGGCGTTCACCCGCGGCCTGCGCCGAACGGATCGTGTAGCCGGACAGATTGCCGCCGACGAAGGCCAGGGCCGTCAGCCATAAGATAAGGATCAACAGTGCAACGCGCCTAGCCAACGCGGTTCGGGGTCCTCTTGTCATCGCAGGTCATCCCATCGTTGCTGTCAGTGCCTCAAGCGCCCATCGATGCCGGGACCTGCTCGCCCAAAAGCGAGAGGAGCCAGAAACGATGTTTCCTAGATTATCGATTACGCGACGGGATTTCGCAAGCGCAGGAAGTGGCTTTTGAGCTACGCTGGAAGGGCTTTTCACCTACGAGAGAACCACCAACTGACCTACGCGGGCCCTACGGAAAGAGAGAGTGCGCGGCGCGATCCGGTCGCTGAGAGTTTCGCTATGCGAATCCTCTTCAGGTACACGCTCAACGGCGGCTTGGCCGACGGCTTGTCCATGCGGCTGCTGGCAATGGCCCAGCAGGGCGATGCCTTCAGAGGTTGCAAGACTTGAAGGCGGCAGAGCCTTTCTGCCCCAACCAAAAAACTGTCCGCAGTTCGGTTTGGCCGTGTTGCCAATCCGGAACTGCGGACAGTCTTTGTTTTGCAGCGTTCTAAACGAAATGTACAGCGAGTAGGCCTTTGGTCAGGCCTGGCACCAACTGTCTCCCGCGCAGGTGAGATGGTGGCGGATGCGGGCCGGCCTGAGACGACGGCTCTCAAGGTCGGTCGGCAACTTGGCCGGCCGCATTCCCTGACAGTTGACGAACGCTGGCCCAGTGCTCGCCTGTACTCCTTAGCGCTACTGCATGCTGAGCATCAGGCTGCCGGAATCCTGCGAGATGTTGACATCGAAAGGCAGCATCGGGATATTGGCGGCCAGCACAGCGTTGATCTGGGCGTTGACCGGACCCAGCATGGCCCCGCCAACCGCGAACGGGCCGGCGCCGGCCTGCTGCAGGTCGACCATCAGGTGACCGTCACTGACCATCAGGTTGCCGACGAGGTCCATCGAATTGCCCACCATCGGCATGCTGACGCCTTCCTTCAGGGTGACTCGGAAGTGCAACGCGTCCGGTTCCACCCAAACCATGACCGTGTCAATCGGCTGATTTGGGCCGCTGTTGGCTTCGAGACCCTTGGTCAGAAAGCTGCTGAACTCAGACTCGCTCAGCGTCACCGAAAAAGTCGCAAGGGCGCCCATCAGGGCATTCTGCGCGGTAAGGGCCGCTTCGGTCGAGATCTCTATATCCCGATCGGGCGGTTGGACCGGCGCAGCACACGCGCTAAGCACTACCAGCACCACGGACAGTACAACGAGCGTGAGGAGTGGGGTTCGTTTGTTCATGGTTCTGTTGCTCCTTGAGAGAATTGGGTTAAGGGAACGGTACTCTTGATCTCATCACAAATTGATTGAGAAACAATTAAATGATGACCTTAGCTGTATCGTCGCATAAGAAGTGCTCTTACGCAAGTCTCGATATGGTCAGTCTTGGCCGGAATTGCCTATTCAACGAGCGAATCCGAAACTCCGATTCCGGTTCGCGGCCACATCTTCTCACAAGTACGGATATAGCACAAGTCCGATAAAAGCAAGGGTGCGGTCCCCATCGGGCGAGATTCTGACAAACGTCCGGGCAGCTTTGCGGGCTGTGTCGATTCGACAATCTCTTCGATGACCGTTTGCACTCCGCCGGATTTGGGAGCCATATTTGGCCTGGGCGGGCGCCGAGTTCCCCCATAATACACGGGTCGGGCGAGGGTGTCAAGCCCGAAAAATGCAGTGAGAATCCGTTCTCAACTCTCATACAGGCCGGGAAAGGACGGGTGGGTGGACTCCGACCAACATGTCGAAACCGCGGATGCGGCGGTGGCCGGTTCGAGGCCGGCCTGTCCGCCGAGTTGCCGCCGAGCCGTGTCGCGCTTCATTCATCTGATTCTTCGAGCACGTCTACCCCGGCGAGTTCGCGGTCCAACAGGTAAAGCCCCGGTTTGAAGTCGCCGATCAGGCGGAGCTTCTGCACGAGGTCGTCGATCAGCTCCTCTTCCTCAACCTGTTCATCGACAAACCATTGCAGGAAGCTGTCGGTGGCGTAGTCGCCTTCGAGGCGCGCCAGCTTGACGATGCGGTCTATCGACTCCGTAACTTTCTGCTCCTGTTTGAGCGTGCCCTCCATCACCGCCTGGGGCGAGCCGAAATCGTGTTCGGGCGCGGGTACGAGATAGAGTTCGACGCGGCCGCGGCGGCTGTGGATGTAGCGGTAGATCTTCATGGCGTGCGCCATCTCTTCTTCGGCATGGTTGAAAATCCATTGGGAAAAGCCTTTGAGTCCCATGCCTTCAAAGTAGTCGGCGGCGGCGAGGTAAGTATAGTGTGCCTGCAGCTCCATGTTGATCTGTTCATTCAGCGCGGTCTGGACTTTGTCGACAAACATGTCTCGTGTTCCTTTCCTTTTTGACGCATGTGCGCGGTCGGGAAGATTATAGTGTTTAGACCTGAAATACCCGGCCGCGAATGTCAGGGCACTGCCGGCAACTCTTCGATGCGCGATTCGGTCATGCTGCAATCGCCGGGATACTCAATTTCAATGGTGATATGTGTGAGGCGGAGCCCGCTCAGCGTTTCGCGGGCCCGCTGTTTGATCTCCCGGATCTGGGCCTCATCCGCTGACTCATCGACGACAAGGTGCGTGGAGAGCACATGATGGTTGCCGTCGAGTGACCAGAGATGTGTATGGTGACAGTCTTCGACCAGGCGAATCTCGCGC